>NZ_WUBV01000044.1:0-138828 GCF_009807105.1 Natrialba sp. INN-245
TTAATAGTCCATGGTTAGTGGCAGCGGGTGTCGGCTTCAACCCCGGGCACGGTGGTCCGGGGAATCCGCCTTGGTTTTCTTTTGAAATCGACGTACAAGAGTTCGTTCAGCAGCAAACATCTCTTTCTTTCGGGTGTATCCCAATTGATTGGCCATTCAGTGTCGCTAGCGCAACGACTGCCGATGTCGTCTTTTCACGAAACACTACCAGGTATGATTTGGTGCCCGACTTATATGGTCACTATATGACTCGGCAGGCAGACCTACAGGAAGCAATTGTGGGAGACCCAGAGCCGTCGGATCCGTTCACAGACTTGCCACTGAACGAGTGGCGAAATGTGTTCTTCGGGCTCACCGAAGACGTGAAAGAACATCTCATAGCTGACATGGGTCGGTCCGAGCTGGAGACGTTTATCGACCGGCTCGATCCGGACGAGGTGACAGACGTTCTCGGGTACACTGACGAAGAGACACGTGAGGCGCTGCTCGCGACGCTCGATAGCGAACGCCGCGAGAAAATCAACTTCTTACTCTCGTTCGACCCTGAAAGTGCAGCCGGGGTGATGAGCCTCGATTACGTCACCGTCGATGAAACACGGGACTTCCGAGACGTCACCGAACGCGTCCGTCGATTTGAAGAGAGAAGAGGACAGGTTCCGACGATCTTTGTTACTGACGATGGAGAGTTACAAGGCGAACTTCCTGGAGCAGCGCTGACCATAGCCGATCCTGAAACCGAGACGATCAGCGACTACGTTCAGGAGACACCGCATGTCCGGTACGACCGCGATGACGAAGCGGTTCTTGAGGTCTTCAAACAAAACCGCGAGCGTTCCGTTGCTGTACTCGATGAAGAGGAAGATATCCTCGGAGTGATTCACGCCGAGGACCTGCTACGCCTCCTCGAAGAGGCACGGGGGAAAACGCTCTACGAGTTCACCGGCGTTGCTGAAGAAGAGAGCGTTCTCGACGGTCCGGGAACAAAGGTACGGCAACGATACAAGTGGTTGATTCTCAACCTCGGGACAGCATTTATGGCTGCAGCGGTGGTGGGGTTGTTCGAGTCAACCATCGCTGCTGTTGCCATCTTGGCAGCATACATGCCGGTCGTCGCCGGGATGGGTGGAAATGCTGGCACACAGGCGATGGCGGTCACGGTCCGTGGGATTTCACTCGGTGAGGTGTCACTCAACACCGGCAAGCGTGTCATCTTCAACGAAGTCGTAGCCGGTGCCGTCAACGGGATGATTACCGGTGTGCTCGTCGCCGTGATCGCTATCGCCTTCTCGTTCGGCGAATTTGGGCTGTTACTCGGAGCTGTTATTGGTATCTCAATGGTCGCAAATCTCGTGATCGCTGGCTTTTTCGGTGCCATTACGCCACTGTTACTCGACCGAGTGGGATTCGATCCAGCCACGTCTGCGACGATTTTCATCACTACGGCAACCGATGTGCTGGGCTTTTTCGTCTTCCTCGGATTGGCCCAGGCGGTCCTGTTGTAACCGCCGCTGGTAAACTCCTGTCACTGGATGTGTTTGGCTGATCTGGTGACCCGAATCTGACCGCCCTCTATGCGAGGTAAGCGCCCTGTACTCATCCGCCCCAATACGCCAACTATATGAGCAAATATCAACTAATCAGTTGCGTTGACAGCAGTGTAAACGCCTTCAGAGACAGCATGCGTGCTGATACCTGGTCTGTGGGAGACCCAATTTCCACCCTCGCCTTACTGATAGGATCCGCTAATTTCTTCTTGTTTATACCGCCAACTCGATTCAAGATCCGCCGAGTTAGCTCTTGGGACGTGTTCTGCCCCACCGCCCAGGGTGCGATAGTAGCCACTGATACGGATTGCTGTAACGATTTACCGGTGCGACCGCGACCCGTCCTGCGGTCGCACCGGAAATGATTTACAGTAAACCGTATGAAACGAATCACACACCGACCGCGAAGCTATCCTGCGATCAGGTGTGCATTGACGTTCAGTGGCTACTATAATTTCTATGAACAGTATCCGTACGCCAATGGCTTTCAGAGTGACTCGAGTTCTCGAGCATCGCTCACTCGAGAGGTCTAAATAAAGTATATATAGAATCGAACCAAAACTCCGTATGCGGAGTGAGAGTGCTACGATCGACTCTCGAGCGATACTGTCGGTGTTCGAACGAGCGCGAAACGGAAGAGCCGATCCACCGACCGACACTGTAACCGACAGACACATTCTTCAGGACTGAGAAGTAGTGGATATGGTTCGGACTCCCACCGAAGATGGCGTCGAACGCTCGCTGCTCTCGTGGCTCGACGCCGTCGGTTGGGAGACACACGGAAGCGATGGCGGACGGGGGGCAGGAGTTCTCGACGAGGAATACGATCGACGACGCAACGAGGTCATTTATTGGAACCTGCTGGCCGAGCAGGTGATCGGACTCAACGACGAGATCACCGACGAGAACGTCGAGAAGTTCCTCACTTCGCTGCGACGCGACCTCGACCACGACAACTTACTGGACGGCAACCAGCACGTCCACGAACTGCTGACGAAAGGGAAGACGTTCACCGTCCAAACCGACGACGGAACGGAGACGATCTACGTCGATCTGATCGACTTCGATCCCGAGACCTTCCTCGAGACCAACCGCTTCCACGCAGTCAATCAGTTCTCCGTCTCGAGGGCGACGACGATCCGCCCGGACGTGACCCTCTTCGTCAACGGAATCCCGCTCGTGACGATGGAGCTGAAAAGCGTCGCCCAGGACAACTACTACGGCGACGCGATCGACGACCTCCAGCAGTACGAGGCGGATGTCCCGCGGCTGTTCGTTCCAGGGCTGTTCAACGTCGCTGCGGACACGATGGCGTTTCGCTACGGTGCAGTCGGAGCACCAGCGGAATTCTACGAACCGTGGAACGATGCCCCCGAGGAGTACGCTGACCCGGAAAACGACATGAAACAGGCCGTACAGGCCCTCTGTAATCCGGAAACGCTGCTGGACGTTCTCAAGAACTTCGTCTTCTTCGAGCAACGCCCCGGTGGCGACGCGAAGATCGTCCCGCGGTACATGCAGTACTACGGGGTCAAGCGAATCCTCGAGCGTGTCCGGAAGGACGAGAATGACCGCGGTCTCATCTGGCACACGCAAGGGTCAGGTAAGTCGTTCACGATGCTCTACGCTGCGGACAACTTACTGTCCGGGAACGCTGCCCGCAATCCGCAGGTCTTCATCATCGTCGATACGGACAAGCTCAACAGCCAGATGCGCGACCAGCTCTCAAATCTCTCGCTTGCCCACTGGACGGAAGCCGAGAGCATCGATCATCTACAGCAGCTCATTGAGGAAGGCAGCAGCCAGCTAATCCTCACGACCATCCAGAAGTTCCAGGGCATTGAGCCGAACGTCCAGTCCAACGAGAACGTCGTCGTCATGTCCGACGAAGCCCATCGGTTCATGGAAGCCGATCTCGGCAGCCGTCTCGAGGCCGCGTTCGATAGCTACACGCACTTGGGATTCACCGGGACGCCGGTCGAGGAAGGGGAACGCGAGAAGGACCGAAACACGTTCACCGAGTTCAGTCCCGAGGGCGAACGGTACCTCCATCGCTACTCGGTCAAAGACGGTATCGACGACGGTCTGATCGTACCCGTCTACTTCACGCTCCGCCACGAGATGGAGTGGGAAGTCTCCGAAGACGCCCTCGACGAGGAGTTCGAACGCGAGTTCCGCGGCATGACCACCGAGGAAAAGCGCGAGTTCATAAGTGATACCGTGACCAGTCGGACCATGGCCGAACTCGAGCCTCGGGTCGATCGTGCCGTCGAGGAGATTGACGAACACTACAGCGAGAAAGTCGCGCCCAACGGCTGGAAGGGAATGGTGGTTACGCCAAGTCGCCGATCGGCCGCGATGTACGGCGAACGGCTCGTCGAACGCCGCGGAGAGGACGCCGTGGAAGTGCTGTACACTGCGAGGAAAGACGACGACGAACTGGTCCGCCAGTTCCACACCGATCCCGAGGAGCGCGACAGTATCGTCAAGCGGTTCAAAGAACCCGACGAGGAGCCGAGCCTGCTGGTCGTCCACAATATGCTCTTGACGGGGTTCGACGCGCCGATTCTGAAGACGATGTACCTCGATCGGAACCTGACGAACCACAACCTCATGCAGGCGATCGCTCGGACGAATAGAGTTACAGAAGGCAAGGAAAACGGGGAGATCGTGGACTTCCAGGGCGTCTTCGAGAACATCGACGACGCACTCGACTACGACGCGGAGACGAAAGCCTACGCAGCTCGCGACTCCGAGGAACTGTTCGACGAACTCGAGCAACAGGTAGAACGCGTCATGGAGATCTTCGACGGCATCCCCAAGGACGACTCACAGGAGGCCACGAACGCCGCCGTCTCGAAGATCAGCAAGCATCCACATCGTCGGGAGTTCAAGCAGGGATTTCGCCGCCTTCAGAACCTCTACGAGTCCGTCGCACCCGACGGTAGACTCATCGAAGAAGGTATTCAAGACGAGTACAAGTGGCTGAGCGGGATTCACGTCGCGTTCGAGCGGACCACGGCCGGTGAGGAGACCCCAGAAGAGAACATGCGCGAGAAGACGCGGGAGATCATAAACGAGAACGTGGACGTGGGGAAGATTCGCGACGACTTCCCGACGTACAAGCTCGGCGAAGAATACCTCGAAGACGTAGAGGGACCGAGCGATCCCGGCGTGAAAGCCTCGCAGATCGCCCACGCGACGCAGGACCACTTACATCCACGAGTGGGGGAAAATCCCCGCTACCAGCGATTGAGCGAGCGCGTGACCGAGATCGTCGAGCGCTGGCAGGACGACCAGCTCTCCGATCCGAAAGCCGTAGAGGCACTCGAGGCCGTCGAAGAGGACGTACTCGAGATCGAAGACGAGGCCGGTGATGATTCCGCCGAACGCGCCGAGTTCGCGATCTACACCCACTTCACGGAAGAACTCGAGGATGGCTTCGAATCCGACGAGATGGCCGCAGAGATTGCAGGAGAACTCGTGAACCTGTTCGAAGAGCGCGTCGATCGAGACTACCCCGGTTGGGAGACCAACAGGGCGACCGAACAGGACGTAGAGATCCTGGTCCTCGACGTACTCGCCGTTGAGTACGAACGCCGTGACCTTATCGATGATCCGCTCGTAGACGCTATTCGAGGGTATCTCATCACCAACTATGCCTGAGATGGACAGTCGGGAGACGCCACTTCTCGGAAAGTCCGTATCGTACGACGTTCGACGCAGTCCGGAAGCGACTGAGCCACGGATCGACGTAGATATTCGCGGTGTACGGGTCGTGCTTCCCCAGGCGTCGTCAGAAGATCCCGAAACCCTCCTCAGGGAAAACGCAGCGTGGGTCCTCGAGAAAAAGCGCGAGTACGACACCTACCGTAAACAGGTTCCAGACCGGACGTTCGAGATCGGTGAAACGTTTCCCTACCACGGAGACCCCCACGAGATCGTCGTCGAACAGCGACCGACCTCCCGAGTCTCAGACGGGCGCTTTCGGCTCGCGAGACACCACGTCGAACAGACCTCGATACAGCGTGCGCTTGAAACTCTCTATCGACGGAAAGCACGAGAGTGGTTCGAAAACCATGCCGACCAGTACGCTGCCGAGATGGGCGTCGAGTACGAGGAAATCGAGATACGAAACCAACGAACGAAGTGGGGCAGTTGTTCGTCTACGGGCACCCTCGGACTCAACTGGCGGCTGATGATGGCCCCTCCTGAGATCGGAGAGTACATCGTCGTTCACGAGCTGGCTCACCTTCTCGAGCAGAACCACACGGACGACTTCTGGTCACTGGTAGCCGAATACGATCCAGACTACACAGAACACGCTCGATGGCTCGACGACAATAGCACCAGGCTGATCTTCTCTACTGACGATCTCTAACTCATACGGTTTGCTGTAACGATTTACCGGTGCGACCGCAGGACAGGTCACGGTCGCACCGGAAATGACTTACAGCAGACCGTATCATAGGGATTATCGTAGCCAACCACCGGTTTCGAATCCTCTCTTTCGGCACTGTCTCTCGGTTCTTCACCGGGAACCGATGAACTCCTACGATAATCCCTATCAGTCGTGTGGCGGAGGTCACGACGACAGGAGCTCGTCGTAGCGGGCACCGGTCTGTTTCAACGTCTCCGTCGAGTAGAGCCGTTCGTGCTCGACCGGCAGGTGCTCCGAGGCGAGTTCGTCGATCTTCGCGTCGACAGCCGCGGCGTCCCGGCCGTGGATCATCGTAAACAGGTTGTACGGCCACTCGAGGTCGGACCGTCGAGGGCGGTGATAACAGAGCGTGACGGACGGCAGTCGGCCCGCCCGTTCGCCTCGTTCGTCGAGTTCGTCGTCGGGGACGTCCCAGACGATCATGCAGTTTTCGTCGAATCCGGTGACGACGTGGTCGATCACGCAGCCGATGCGCTTGAGACAGCCGTTGTCCTGCAGGCGGGAAATCGCCTCGAGTACCCGGTCGATGTCGGCTCCGAGTTCGTCGGCGATCTCGGCGTACGGCGTCGCCGAGAGGGGAAAGCCGTTCTGAACCGCGACCAGGAGATCGGCGTCGAACGCGGAGAGATTATCCGTCGCCTCCTCGCTGATCCGGGTCGCCGACGCGTCCGTCCGATCCGCGAGCGACTCGCGGGCGAACCGGTCGGCGTTGACGACGGGGAACTCAAGGTCGATGTAGTAGTCGGTCAGCATCGGCAGGTCGAGTACGCGACAGCCCGTCTGCGCTTCGATCTCCGCGAGAATCCGATCGCGGGTCTCGCGCGAACCGGCGGTGACGACGAACCACATGTTCCACTCGTGATCGCGGGCGTAGTTGTGGTTGACCTGCCGGTAGCCGTTGACGACCGCTGCAACCTCTGCGAACCGGCCTTCGGGCGCTTCGACCGCCGCGAGCGTCGAGGAGCCGATGACCGGCGGATTGAGGACCGCGCCGAACCGCCGGACGATGCCGAGGTCGACGAGTCGGCGCACGCGCTCGAGCGCCTCCTCGCCGTCGACTCCCAGTTGCTCGCCGATGCGGTCGAACGGACGCGTCTCGACTGGGAGACCGCTCTGGTAGCCGTCGACGATGGCGGCGTCCACGTCGTCGATCTCTTCGCGCCACTCCCCCGAGAGGCTGCTCATCAACGGCCCTAGGGGGATTCGAAAGGTATCGCTTTCGGCCCGTTCGCGCGCGGTTACAGCCAGCCGACGCCCCGCAGCAGGTACGGAACGGCGCCCGCACAGAGACCGAGCGCGAACACGCCTTCGCCGATCCGCGCTCGGTAGCTCGCCTCGAGTTCCGAAACTGACGTCGCCAGCGACGGTCCGTTCTCCGTCCCCTCTCGAATTTGCGGACCGGTTCTCGAGGGAGTATCGTCACGGTAACAATTATTGCCGTGGGTGTCGTTATCACTCGACATGGTACTGACCGACCCGATCACGATCGACGGGGACGAACGCGAGCGGATCTACGGCTACGTCGAGGCCCACGGTGCGGTCGACACACGACAGGCCCGCCGGGACCTGTTCCCACAGGACCCACACGGCGATCCCCAACACGAGCGGGCGTTTCGCCACAACGTGGCGATCCTCAAACGCGACGGCTACCTCGAGGAGGGTGAGGACGATACGTTGCGAATCGCCATCGATCTCTCGGACGAACGCGAGGAGTTCTCGGCCGACGATGTCGACGTCACGATCCGGCCGGCCAGCCAGGAGGATTTGACGGGGATCGTCGGTGCGATCCGCCGCGTCGTCGAGGAGATGACCTCCATCGAAGCGGAGTCGGTCGCGGACGCACTCGACCACGAGGACGTCCTGTTGCGCCACAACGACGTCGAGTCGCGCATGTTCTTCGTCGCGACCGTCGACGGCGACGTCGTCGGCTGGGCCCACCTCCACGTTCCCAAACTCGAGAAGCTGAGCCACACCGCCGAACTCACCGTCGGCGTCCTAGAGGAGTACCGCGGGATTGGAATCGGCAGCGGCCTGCTGGATCGCGCACTCGAGTGGGCACTCGAGAACGGTCAGGAGAAAGTCTACCAGAGCGTTCCGTCGACCAACGAGGAGGCGATCGCGTTCTTCGAGGACCGCGGGTGGACGATCGAGGCGGTCCGCGAGGACCACTACAAACTCGACGAGGAGTACATCGACGAGGTAATGATGGCAATCTCGCCGTGACTGGCTAAATATCGATACATCCGTCGACGATATCCTCTCTTCGGGTGGAGAGATCGCCACCACAGTCCGTAATCTCGCGTGATCGGTCAACCCCGGAAACGGGACGCTTTTGCGTCGTCCCATCCAACATCGGACCATGACTCAGGCGACCCAGGCGTTCGGCGAGTGGCCGCTGAAGCGGTTGATGACCGACGTCGTCGGCTCGGGACACAAATCGGCCGACGACATGACTCGCGACCAGGCTCGCGAGGCCTTCCAGCGGATCCTCGCCGGCGAACCCGACGAGACGACGCTTGGCGCGTTCTGGCTGGCGAACCGGTGGAAGCGAAATACACCGGAGGAACTCGCGGCGTACACCGACGTCATGCGCGAGCAGTCGGTCGTCACCGCCGAACCCGACTGTGATCCTGTCGACTGCGGGGCGAACTACGACGGCAAGCACACCTCGGCCATCCTCGGTGTCGGCGCCGGCGTCGTCGCTGCGGCCGCGGAAACGCCGGTCGTCGTTCACTCCGGTGACCGAGTCCCCACCCAGAAGGCGACGGCGTACAAGCACGTCCTCGACGAGCTCGGCGTCCGGACGGAACTCGAGCCCGGCGAAAGCGCCGCGATGGTCGACGACACCGGTTTCGGATTTTACTACCAGCCCGCGTTCAATCCGGGAATTCAGAAACTCTACGACCGGCGCGACCAGATGGGTGTGCGAACGTTCGTGAACACGATCGAGACGGTCGCCAACCCCGCGAACGCCGACGTCCATCTCGGCTCGTTCTACCACCTCGCGTTCGCAAAGAAGATGATCGATCTGATCGAAGAGAGCGAGGAACTCGCGTTCTCGCGGACCATCTTCTTTCAGGGGATGGAGGGCTACGACGACATCCGCCCCGGCTACACCAAGGTGGCCGAGTGGGATCGTGCGGCGGGTGCCTCCGAGGATGCGAACGGCGACCTCGAGGACTACGAGATCGAAACCGCCGACTACGGCATGGAGATGGACGGCGACGACCTCGCCGTCGACGACGTCACCGCCGACTCGGCGACGATCACCGAAGAGGTACTCGCCGGCGAGCGCGAAGACCAGTTCGCCGACGCTATCGCACTCAACGGCGCGTTCCGGATGTACGCCCGCCAGGACGTCGATACTCTCGAAAACGGACTCGAACGGGCCCGCGAGGTCATCGCGGACGGCAGTGCCGAGGCGATCCTCGAGGCGCTTCGAGCGTTCTGAGACGGACCGCCAGATCTCCCGGACGGACCCGTCCTATGGGTCGCGGCTGGGCCGGCACTGTCGGACAGGAACCCGTCTGACACTTTCAGCCGGTTCTCGGCCGTAACCGGTCCCAATTGCAAATCAGCCGAAACGTAACTGCCAGAACGTATAAGACGCCTTTCGTCCTCCGCTAGGCCATGTGTCGGGAACTAAAGCGGGAGCCGTCGTGGGTGGCGGCTATCCGTCTCGCTTTCCTTCGCGGACGCGTCGACGTCGAGAGCGTCGTCGAGGAGGCGAACCTGGTCCCCGGCAAGGAACGAACGGTCCGCGACGTCCTCGAGACGATGGCACAGCGGGGCGTCCTCGAGGAGACCGACGCCGACGGCGCATACGTTCCTGGTCCCGTGCTCCTCGAGTCCGACCGGTACGATCTGAACTTCGAGCGGGCGTCCGACGGCGGCGCACACCGCTGGCGATCGACCGGATGATCGGTAGCGATGGGTCGATGGCCGCCCGACGACGTATAGCGAAAACTATGTAGTCACTACGCAAGAACGTAGCGTACATGGGCCGTCTCACGGACACGAAAGTCTCCGAGAAGAACCTGACGACAGTGCCGAAACCCGTCCGCAACTTCCTCGACGTCGGCGCCGGTGATCGGGTCGAGTGGCACGTCGAGGACGGACGCATTATCGTCGAAAAGCAGACGAACGACTCCTCGTAAGAGCCGTTTTCTTCACGCTCCGTCGCCGAGAGACGAATCTTTGCGTCTGGACGCTCGAGTCGACGGGATTGTGGGATGATATCTATTACCGGGGTAACACTTATCATGATCGTGTCCGTCATTATCGTTCGTGGTAATAGTATGCTCATAGTGAGGGGTTATAAAAGATGACGCGCCAGCAGACCAGTTCGATCCGTCCGACAGGGGGTCGATCGTAGTGGAGTTCGACGGCGAGTTCGAACTCGAGGGCGTCCCGCCGGAGAAGGCGTGGATCGTCCTCTCGGATCCGATCGCGGTCCGAAACTCCCTGAAGGGGTGTCGGTACATCACGCCGATGGACGACGAGTTCAGCTTCGACGAGTACGAACCCAACGAGGGCGCGGAGACGCTCCCGGAGGCCGACCCCGAGGTCGTCGCCGATCGCGCCTTCCGGGAGGGGGAGCGCTACGCCGCGTTGATGCAGATCGGCGTCGGTAGCGTGAAACCCCGGTTCGAGACGACGGTCACGATCGACGAGCGCGACGACGAGAACTTCGAGATGATCGCCTCGGGCGGCGGCGACGCGAGCTCGAGCAGCTTCAGCATGACCTCCGGCATGCGAATCGACGACCTCGAGGGCGGGGAGGGATCGCGCATCGAGTGGTGGACGGAAGCCGACATCACCGGGCGGATTGCCCAGCTCGGCTCCCGCGTGATCAAACCGGTCGCCGACAAGATCGTGACCAACTTCTTCGGGAGTATCGAGCAGCAGATGACCGACGTCGACGCGGAGACCGACGAAAGCGTCACGGACAGACTTCGCAACATGCTATGAAAGCCGCACAGTTCGAACACCACGAACCGTCGACGATCGACGAGGCGGTCAGCCTTCTCGAGAGTCTGGACGAGCCGACGATCCTCGCGGGCGGGCAGAGTCTCGTCCCGATGCTTCGATTTCGGCTGGCCCGTCCCGAGACGGTCGTCGACATCAACGGCATCGACTCGCTCGACTATCTCCGGGAGGAAAACGGCTCCCTCACACTCGGCGCGCTCGCACGGCACGCCGACGTCGAGAACTCGCCGATCGTCGCCGACCGCTACGGGAGTTTCGCCGACGCCGCGCCGCTCGTGGCCGATCCACAGATCCGCAATCGCGGCACCGTCGTCGGCTCGGTCACGCAGGCCGATCCGAAAGGCGACTGGGGAAGCGTCTTGCTCGCCCACGACGGCGAGGTCGTCGCCCACGGCCCCGACGGCGAGCGGGTGATCCCCGCGGACGACTTCTTCCTGTTGCCGTACGACACGACGCTCGCGGAGGACGAACTCGCGACCGAACTCCGGGTTCCGACGCCCGAGCCGCGGGAGGGCAGCGCCTATCACAAATTAAAGCGCAAGACCGGCGACTACGCGATGGCCGGCGTCGCGACACGCCTCGTCTTCGACGACGACGGCCGAATCGAGAATGCAGGAATCGGGATGACGGCGGTCGACATCACGAACGCCCGTGCGAACGACGCCGAGGCCCACCTCGAGGGCGAGCGGCCGAGCCCGGAGCTCCTCGAGGAAGCCGGCGAACTGGCCGCCGAGGAGTCGAATCCCGAATCGGACGAACACGGCGACGCCTCCTACAAGGAACGGATGGTCGACGTCCTCACCCAGCGGGCGCTGGCCGACGCCGCCGAACGCGCGGGCGTCGTCGAACGGAGGGTTCCACAATGACGGAGACGCGAGAAATCACGCTGACGGTCAACGGAACGGAGCGAACGATCGACGCCGAGCCGAGGCAACTGCTCGTCCACGCGATCCGTGAGGATCTCGACCTGACGGGCACCCACATCGGCTGTGATACTGGCAACTGCGGTGCCTGTACCGTTCTCGTCGACGGAGAGCCGCTCAAATCCTGTCTCATGCTCGCGGTGCAAGCCGACGGGAGCGAGGTGCTCACCGTCGAAGGGATGGCGGAGCTTCCGGAATCGGCCGGCGACCTCCATCCCATTCAGGAGGGGTTCCACGAGGAACACGGCCTGCAGTGTGGCTACTGTACGCCGGGAATGATCGTGGCCGGAAAGGCGTTGCTCGACGAGAATCCCGATCCCGACGAGGCGGAGATCCGCGAGGCGATCAGCGGCAACCTCTGTCGGTGTACCGGCTACCAGAACATCGTGCGCTCGATCGAGTACGCCGCCGAGGAACTCGAGGCGCGTGCGGCCGCGGACGGCGGAACGGACGTCGCTTCGGCCGCCGACTCCACGTCCGACGTCGGCGACGACCAGGCTGGCCCGGCGTTCGACTGTGGCGTCGAGAACTGCTGTGGCGGCCCGTCGGCGGAGGCGGGAGAGGACGGCGGCCGGGTCACCGAGCCGGCCGACGACGGCGGGATCGCCGATCAAACCGCCGATATCGGAGGTGACCAATCGTGAGCAGCGACCACGAGAACTCGGCCGACACGGAGTACCAACACGCCGAGGACGGCGGGCCACAGCCGGAGAAACACTGCGGCCACGGCCGCGGCGGGATGGGCGAGGAGGTCAGACGCAAGGAGGACCAGCGGTTCATCACGGGCCGTGGGAACTACGTCGACGACGTCAAGAAGCCGGGGATGCTCCACTGCGAACTCGTCCGCAGCCCCCACGCCCACGCCCGGATCGAGGAGATCGACGTCTCCCGGGCGATGGACATGGACGGCGTCGTCGCCGTCCTCACCGCCGAGGACCTCCTCGAGTACGATCTGGCGACGATGCCGACGCTGATGGACGACACCCAGGACGTCCTCGTCAACGATAAGGTCAAGTTCCAGTCCCAGGAGGTCGCGGCGGTGATCGCCGAAGACCGGTACGTGGCCAAAGACGGTGCGGAGAAAGTCGACGTCACCTACGACGTCCTGGACCCCGTCGTCGACGCCGAGGACGCGCTCGCCGAGGACGCGCCGCTCATTCGCGAGGACATCGAAGACAAGGAGGACAACCACATCTTCGACTGGGAGACCGGCGACGAGGAGGCGACGGCACAGGCGTTCGAGGAGGCCGACGTCACGGTCGAAGAGGAGATGCTCTACCAGCGGCTCCACCCCGCGCCGATCGAGACCTGCGGTGCCGTCGGCGACTACGATCCCGGGAAGGACAAGCTGACCGTCCACATGACCTCGCAGGCACCCCACATCCACCGGACGCTGTTCGCGCAGGTGTCGGGGATTCCCGAACACAAGATCCGGATCGTGAGCCCGGACGTCGGCGGCGGCTTCGGCAACAAGGTGCCGATCTATCCCGGCTACGTCGTCGCCGCGGCCGCGTCGTACGTCTTAGAGCGACCCGTCAAGTGGGTCGAAGAGCGCTCGGAGAACATCCAGACGACCGGGTTCGCCCGCGATTACGACATGACCGGCGAGATCGCCGCCACCGAGGACGGCGAGATCCTCGCGGTTCGAACCGACGTGCTCGCGAACCACGGCGCGTACAACGCGGCGGCCCAGCCCTCGAAGTTCCCCGCCGGCTTCTTCAACATCTTCACCGGCTCCTACGACATCGACGCGGCCTACGCCTCGCTGTCGGCGGCGTACACCAACACCGCGCCGGGCGGCATCGCCTACCGCTGTTCGTTCCGGGTTACCGAGGCGGTCTACCTCATCGAACGGATGGTGAAGGTGCTCGCGGACGAACTCGAGGTCGATCCCACGGAGATCCGACGGAAGAACTTCATCCAGCCCGAGCAGTTCCCCTACGAGAGTCCGACGGGATGGAACTACGATTCGGGCGACTACGAGTCGGCGCTGGATCTCGCCCTCGAGATGGCAGAGTACGACGACTACCGCGAGGAACAAAAACGGCGAATCGAGGACGACGCCGATACGCTACTGGGAATCGGCATCTCTTCGTTCACGGAGGTCGTCGGGGCCGGCCCCGGCAAGACCTGTGACATCGCGGGCGTCGAGATGTTCGACTCCGCGGAGATCCGGGTCCATCCGACCGGGAAAGCGACGGTTCGTGTCGGCGTTCAGACCCAGGGTCAGGGCCACGAGACGACGTTCGCCCAGATCGTCGCCGAGGAACTCGGCATGGACGTCGACGACATCGTCGTCGAACACGGCGACACCGACACCGATCCCTACGGGCTGGGAACGTACGGTTCCCGGAGCACGCCCGTCGCCGGCGCGGCGACCGCCGTCGCCTCGCGCAAGGTCCGCGACAAGGCCAAAACGATCGCCGCGAACGAACTCGAGGCCGACGAGGGGGATATCGAGTGGGACCGCGAGAGCGGCGAGTTCCACGTCGCCGGTGCACCGGATCGATCGATCACGATCACCGAGATCGCTGCGGGTGCGTACATGAACAACCCGGCCGGCGAGGAGCCCGGCCTCGAGGCGGTCAACTACTACGACCCCCCGGAGATGACCTACCCGTTCGGTTCGTACGTCGTGGTCGTGGAGGTCGACCGCGAGACCGGCGAGGTCGAGTTCGAGAAGTTCGTCGCCGTCGACGACTGTGGCAACCGGATCAACCCGATGGTCATCGAGGGCCAGATCCACGGCGGCCTCGCCCAGGGGATCGGCACCGCGATGATGGAACACGTCACCTACGACGACAACGGCAACGTCACCGGCGGGGACTTCATGAACTACCTGTTGCCGACGGCGATGGAGATCCCGGAGTTCGAGACGGGCCACACCGTCACGCCCTCCCCCCACCACCCGATCGGCGCGAAAGGCGTCGGCGAGTCGCCCACGGTCGGCTCGCCGCCGGCGATCGTCAACGCCGTCGTCGACGCGATGGCCCACGCGGGCGTCTCCCACGTCGAGATGCCGATGACACCGGACGTCGTCTGGGAGGCTCTCGACGAGGCTGGCCTCGCACAACAGCCCGCCGCGAACCTCGAGTTCGAACTCGAGAGCGGGGAAGCGGCGGACGACTGACCGATCACGAATGACCAGGGACACGACACCACCCGACGACGCGGCGGACGGCGACCCGGCTCACTCCGACGAGGGAGATCCGGCACGATCTACCGAGGCCGATCTGCCCCAATCCGACGAGGGCGACGAACCGACGGACGAAACCGCCGTCTCGACGATCGAACGCCGACTCTCGAGTCGCAGAGAGCCCTACGCGCGGGCGACGGTCGTCCGCCGGGAGCCGCCGGTCTCTGCCAACGTCGGCGATCGAGCCGTCGTCACCGCCGACGGCGAACTTCACGGCTGGATCGGCGGCGCCGCCTGCGCCCAGTCGATCGTCGCGGCCGAAGCTCAAGCGGCTATCGAGGCGGACGAGGCCCGGCTGATCGGCATCGCGCCCGACCCCGACCGGATCGACCGCGCGGGCCTCGAGGCGTTCCCGATGCGCTGTCACAGCGAGGGCATCCTCGAGGTGTTTCTCGAGCCGGTCAACACGGCGCCGGATCTGTTGCTCGTCGGTGACTCGCCGGTTGCCCGCTCGCTCGCCCGCCTCGCGGGCGAGCTGACGTTCGACGTCACGCTCGTCGCCGGCGAGAGCGCCGGGCTCGAGGGCTCGATCCCGGCTGGGACGACCGTCCTCGGGGAGACCGATCCCGAGACGGTTGCGGCCGCCGTCGACGGCGAGCCGATCGTCGTCGTCGCCTCGATGGGGTCGTTCGACGCTCGCGGCGTCGCGGCCGGCGTCCTCGCGGACGCGCTCTACGTCGGCCTCGTCGCGAGCGATACGCGCGCCGAGGAGGTGATCGATCGCGCCGCGAGTATCCTCGAGCGTGACCCGGAGGCGATCCAGGCGGCGGTGACGAACCCCGCCGGCGTCGACGTGGCTGCCTACACGCCGGCGGAGATCGCCGCGAGCCTGCTCGCCGAGGTCGTCGACGTCCGCGGAACGGCCGGCGGTGCGAGCGGGAGCTACACGCCGACGTCCTGTGGTGTGACCGCGGACTCTGGCGATGCCAGTTCGGATTCCCAGACCGACGACGGCGTCCGCGATTCCGGCGAGGAGCTGGCGACCGACCCCGTCTGCGGGATGACGGTCGATCCGGCGGACGCACCGGCCAGCGTCGACCACGCGGGGGAAACGTATCACTTCTGTTGTCCCGGCTGTGCGGACTCGTTTCGCGAGGATCCAGACTCGTATCTCGAGCAACTCGACGAGACGGCAGCGCCGTGACCGGCGTTTTCGATCGCAGTCGGTGCCGTTGTGGCCAACGGACCGGCGAGAAGCGAGGAGACCGAACTCGACAGGGCACTCGCCGTCGGGCCAACGCTCGCGGCGTCGGCGCGAATCCGGCCCGAAGCACTGATCCCGTTTCGGACGCACTCTCAAACTCAGCGGGTGAAACTAACCGATGAACTCCCTCCTCACAGCGGTTCGTGGCCACCTCGAGGCCGGCGGTGCACTCGAGGGGACGAGCGTCGACCGAATCACCGTCGGGAAACGCGTCGTTCTCGTAGAACTGACCGCGGACGACGCGTCCGAACCAACGCTCGCCGGCCTCGCCCACCGTCCGCGAGGGGTCCCCCCGTCCCCGACGCCGCGGACGCTCGAGGACCTCCTCGAACCGCTCGCCGCTTCCGCCGGCGCGTCGGCCGACGACGAACTCGACCCGATCGCCGGTTCTCGATCCGCCTCGAGCGACGGTGCGGAGCGGTTCGATCGAGCCCTCGCCGTCGCGACGCTGAACGCGCTGTCGGTCCCGTTTCTCGAGTGGCGCGACGGCGATCCGATGGCGTTGCTCGAGCCGTCCGTCGAGACGATTGCGACGGTGGGTCTCTTTCGGCCAGCGTTTCGGAAGTTCGACGACGTCGACGTTCGCGTGATCGAGCGGACGCCGATCGACTCGGTGTCGACGCCCCCTGGTGTTCGGGTGTCGACGTTCGGCCCCGACGAGGCCGAACGGGCGATGACCGACGCCGACGTCGTCTTCGTCACCGGTTCGGCGTTCGTCTACGGCGGCGCGAGTCGCTACGTCGACCTCGCGCCGTCGTCCGCGACCGTGGTCGTCGTCGGTGCGACGGCCTCGTTTCTGCCCGACCCGCTGTTCGAGGCCGGTGTCGACGTCGTCGCGGGGGCGACGATCGACGATCCGGCGAGCGTCCGCGAGGCGGTCCGTGACGGCGAGTGCGGCACCGGCCTCCACGACCGCGGCGTCCGGAAAGTGTACGTCGCAGCCGACCGCCCGTCAGGACTCCGGTTGGACTCCGAGACGAACCCGACGACGGACGAGCGATAAGAGGCGTCGGCCAGTGGTGACGACGTCTGTGTCGGGCTCGACGACCTGCGTACACGGATCGCCGCCCTGCAGTCGACGCTTGTCGGAGTACTAGAAGAATTTGAACAGATCGTCCCGTTCTTGCTCGTGGAGGTGTTCGCGGACGGCCTCGTTCAGCGGCTCGATTTTGCCTGTTTTGGCCGTAATGGGGGCGATCGTCTCCTGCCACTGCTTCCAGGGCGGGAGCAGTCCGAGCCGATCACAGAGGTCGTTCAGCCGCTCGTCGCGGTCGTCGACTTTGTCCATCTTGTTGACGGCGACGACGGTCGGGATCTCCAGCTCGCGAAGGAAGTGAAACATCTCGACGTCGTAGGGAATCTCGTCCGGGCCGGAGTGGCGGTCGATGATGTCAATGACGCTCTTGCCGTCGACGACCAAGATTGCGACGAGGACGTTGTCGGCGTACTCCTCTAAGTAGTGGACGATGTTCGTCTTGATCTCCTCGCGGTACTCCTCGTGGACGCCGCTCATGAAGCCGAAGCCGGGCAGGTCGGTGATGACGAAGTCTTCGGGTGCCCAGTCGTAGTGGTTGGGCTCGCGGGTGACGCCGGGTTTGCCGCCGGTGTCGAAGCTGTGGCCGGTCAACTCGCGCATGAGCGTCGACTTCCCCACGTTGGAGCGGCCGACGAGCGCAACCTCGGCCTCGCGGTCGGGACGTGTCTCGAACATACCGACCGTTGGGTCGTCTCGAGGAAATATGTAGCGTCACAGCGAGAGCGCTGAGCGCACCCAGTGTCGATGCGCCGTCGATTCTCACCGCAGATGACCGAAAGTTATGATCCCCCGCCGTCTCAGAGAGTTGTGTGCGGCTCGTACAGCTGACGGTTCCGACGGGCAAGCGCGAGACGATCCTCGAGACGCTGGACGAACGAGGGATCGATTACGTCGTCACCGACGAGGACAGCAATCGCGACTACACGGCTGTCGTCTACTTCCCGTTGCCGTCGCCGGCGGTCGAGGTCGTCCTCGACGAGATCCAGGAGGCGGGGATTGACGAGGACGCCTACACGGTCGTCGTCGACGCGGAGACGGTGGTTTCCCGCCGGTTCGAGGCGCTTCGAGAGGAGTACGAGAACGGCGACGTCGAGTCCGACCGGATCTCGAGACAGGAGCTCCAGGCCGAAGCGGAGTCGCTGACGCCGACGTTTGCGGTGTACGCGATCATGACGGTCATCAGCTCCGTCGTCGCGACCGCCGGCCTCTTGCTCGATTCGCCGGCGGTCGTCGTCGGCTCGATGGTGATCGCGCCGCTGATCGGACCGGCGCTGGGCGCGAGCGTCGGGACCGTGATCGACGACGAAGACCTGTTCTTCGAGAGTCTCCGCTACCAGATCATTGGCGTCGTCCTCGCGATCGCGGCGGCGGCGATCTTCGCCTGGATGGTGCGGGTGACCAACATCGTCCCGCCCGGGCTCGCCATCAGTGAGGTCGACGAGATCTCCGAGCGTCTCGCCCCCGACCTCCTCTCGCTGGCGATCGCACTCGGTGCTGGCGTCGCGGGGATCATCAGCATCGCGACCGGGACGTCGGTCGCGCTCGTCGGTGTCATGATCGCCGCGGCGTTGATCCCGCCTGCGGCCGCGGCGGGTATCGCCATGGCCTGGGGACAGCCCTCGGCGGCGATCGGTTCGACCGTCCTCGTACTCGTCAACGTTCTCTCGGTCAACCTCGCCGGCCTGCTCACGCTGTGGTACGCCGGCTACCGACCGGAGAATCTGTTCTCGCTGGGCCCGACCGAAGAGCGGGTTCGACGACGGGTCGTCGGCCTGGGCGTGATCGTTCTCGTCTTCACCGTCTTTCTCGGTGCGATCACGTACTCCTCGTTTGCCGTCGCGTCGTTCGAGGAGAACGCCCGTGGTGAAGCTGAACTCCTCCTCGAGGACGAAGCGTTCGCCCAGTACCAGTTGCTCGAGTTCGAGGTGATCATGGACCAGGATTATCCGTTCCGGAGCCCGGAGCGGGTGATCCTGACGATCGGTGGTGCGCCGGAGGAGCCGCCGCCGGAGTTGGCCGATGCGTTACACGAGCGGATCAACCAACACGCCGAGAGCTCCGTCGACGTCGAGATCAGATACATCGGCCTCGTCGAGCGGGAAACGGCGTAACCGCCCGCCGCACACTCGGGCCGCGGACCGTTCAGCGTTTGCGAAGCCGGTCAAGCGGGCTCGAGAGCGTCGGATCGCTTCCGTCATCGGACTGTCGACGCTCGGATTCGGGCTCGCTCGAGCCGGCGTCGGTGTGTCCGAGTCGGCGACGAATCCAGGCTCGTGGCCCGCCGATGCGGTTGACGAGGTACGTCGGGAGATAGAGTGCGACGAGCCCGACGGCGAACATCCCGACACCGGGTACGATTCGCCCCGTCCGGAGGAACTCGATTCCGACGATGAACATCGGTCCAGCCATCGAGAGTCCGGCGGCGGTCTGAAGCATCCAGAGGAGTCCCGGACTCTTCATCGTCACCCCTCGAAGGGGAGTGTCGGCTCGTAGTCGATCGCGTCGACCGCCGCCTCGAGCACTGTATCGACGTTCTCACCGGTTTCGACGCTCATTCGATAGTCGGCGTCCATCTCCGCGACCGCGTCGCCGGTCCAGACCTCCGTGCGGTCGGCCTTGTTCGCCACCGTGAGGACGGGGACGGTATCGAATCGGGCCGCGATCGCGTCCCGAAGCTCGAGTTGTGACTCGAGTGGGTAGCCACACTCGGCGCTCGGATCGAGGACGACGAGCATACAGTCGGCGAGGTGTTCGATGGCGCTGACTGCCTGGGATTCGATCTCGTTTCGTTCGGCCGGCGGGCGGTCGAGGAGGCCGGGCGTGTCGACGATCTGGTAGCGGATGTGATCTCGCTCGAAGTGGCCGACACCAATACCTTTCGTCGTAAACGGGTAGGAAGCGGTCTCACCGCGAGCGTTAGTGACGTCGTTGACGAGCGAGGACTTTCCGACGTTCGGGTAGCCCGCGACGACGATCGTCGGCTCGTCGGGGTTGATCTCCGGGAGGTCCCGAAGGTCGTTGCGGGATTTGTTGATATACAACAGCTCGTCGTCGACCTGCTCGACGATGTCGGCAAGTCGCGCGAAGGCCTGTTTGCGGTGCTTTCGAGCGGTGTCGACGTCGGTCTTCCGAAGCTTCGACTGGTACTCCTCGTGGATCTCGCGGGACTTTCGACTGGCCCACATTACTTCCGAGAGGCTCTGGCGCAGTTCGTCCACGTCGACGATTGCGTCCGCGAGTTCGTAGTAAAACGGGTGGACGTCGTCTTCGTACGCGAAGTCCGGCCAGGCCGTCACCACGTTCTCTAAGTTGTCCGAGATGATGTTCGCCGCCGTCTGGAGCATCGACTGCTGGGCCTCGAGGCCACCTTTGGCGTTCCCGGCCCGTGCTGCCCGCGAAAACGACTTATCGATCAACTCTTCCGCCGTGGGCGTCGTCGGAAGATCTTCGAAAATCATACTCCGTCGTAGGACGCGCGACGGTAAAAGGTCGTTCGTTACGCGGCGCAGCCTTGCCACGGTCTCGATCGGCATGAGAAATGATAACACTCCAACTGAAGCGATTCGTCCTCTATTCCTCGCACCCGGCTCAGGAAACGTCTCCGAACGCCTCCTGGAGGATGTAGTCGGACTGCTTGCGCCGCTCGTGGTACTCGGGGATCTCCCACGTGAACGTCGCGGACGGATCGAACTCGAGTCGGTTGCCACGGATCGCCGACAACGAGTCGGTGACGTTCGGTGACGACTCGATTCCGATCACTACCTCCGGTACTTGGACCGACGACCGTGACGTTATCTTTGTCGTCCACCTAGGACAGCTATGACCGACTGGCGTGCCGTCATCATCGGCTTTCTCGTCATCACCGTCCTCGGACTCATCGGACTCACGCTGCCGGGCGTCGGCCAACTCGCGGCGGGACTCATCGGCGGCTTCGTCGCCGGCTACCTCGCCGGCGGCGGGCTCGGACGTGGCTTCTGGCACGGGCTGCTCGCGGGGGCGTTCGGTGGAATCGTCGCCGGGGTGCTCGTGGCGCTCGTCGTCGGCGTCGTCGGCTGGGCGGGCGGTCCCGTCGGCGGACTGATCTCGGGTCTCGCCGGGATCGGCATCCTGGCCGTCGCCATCCTCATCTCGTTCGTCATGGCCATAGAGAGCGCACTCGCCGGCGCGCTCGGCGGCCTCCTCGAGTCGTAACTCATCAGCGCCGACCCAGCGCCAACCCAGCACCGACCCAGCGCCAACCCAGCACCGACCCAACGCCAACCCAGCACCGACCCAGCGCCAACCCAGCACCGACCCAACGCCAACCCAGCACCGACCCAACGCCAACCCAGCACCGACGGCCGTCCGGCGTTTTCTTCGGTACGCTTACGAGCGCCGAAGCCGACCGTCGATCCATCGTGGCGCCATCGGTGTTCGATCCGGAACTCGAGTCGATTACCGTCGCCGAGACGGAACTCTGTGACGTCGACGGCGAGGCCGGCGAGTTGATCGTTCGGGGCTATCCGATCGAGGAACTCGCGGCCAACGCGGGCTACGAGGAGAGTCTCTTTTTGCTCCTCGAGGGTCGGCTCCCGACCCCCGACGAACTCGAGGAGTTCCGCGCGGCGCTCTCTGCTCGACGGGCGATCCCCGCGGTCGTGGACGACCTCCTCTGCGAGGCGGCTCGAGCCGACGGTTCGCCGATGGACGCCGTACGGATGGGCGTCGCGGCCGCGGCTCTCGAGGCGGCGGAGGCAACTCCAAACGAGTCGGGAATCCCGGAGACCGACGCCCCCATCGCGACGGAGCCGGTTCGTCGGACGGTGTGTCGCCTCGTGGCGGTCGTCCCGACGGTCGTCGCCGCCTACTGGCGCTATCGGCAGGGTGAGGAGCCCCTCGAGCCCCGTTCTGACCTGAACCACGCCGCGAACTACCTCTACCTGCTCACCGGCGAGGAGCCGACACCGGCCGAAGTTCGCGGCCTCGAGACGTTCTTCGTCACGGCCCTCGAACACGGGCTCAACCCCTCGACGTTCACCGCACGAACCGTCGTCTCCACCGACTCCGACCTCGTCTCGGCGATCACCGCCGCCGTCGGCTCGTTCAAAGGGACTCGCCACGGCGGCACCCTCGATTCGGTCTTCGCGACGCTCCGGGAGGTCCACGACACCGGCAACGGGGAGCGATACGTCCGGGAGCGACTCGAGGCCGGCGAGCGACTCGAGGGGTTTGGCCACCGGATCTATCGGGTCCGCGACCCGCGGGCGGCCGTCCTCGCGGCCGCGGCGGAACGGTTCTACGAGCGGGCGAGGGAGGACGACCTCCTCGAGAGTATCCGGGAGTTCGAGACGGTCGCGGAGACGGTGCTTTCGGAACGGATGCCGACGCGGGACGTCCGGGCGACAGTCGAGTTCTACGCCGCCGCGTTACTCCACGGCGTCGGCGTTCCGCCAGCGCTGTTTACCGCGACGTTCGCCGCCTCGCGGGTCGGCGGCTGGTGTGCCCACTGCCTCGAGCAACGCGCCAACAACGGACTCGTCCGGCCGACCGCCAGATACGTCGGCGCGACGGAGCGAAGCTGGATCCCCCTGGACGAACGGTTCGTCGCGGGCGACGACCTCGTCAGAACACCCGCACGGTCGTCGCTCGAGCCCGTCTCGGAGACGCTGTCGGTGCTCTCTGAGCCCAACCGCCTGCAGATCCTCCTCGCGCTCGCAGAGCGTGACGAACCGATCGCGTACTCGACGCTCCGTGCGTCGGTGTCGGCGGAGGACAAAGGCCAGT
This sequence comes from Natrialba sp. INN-245, assembly GCF_009807105.1. Classification (NCBI taxonomy): domain Archaea; kingdom Methanobacteriati; phylum Methanobacteriota; class Halobacteria; order Halobacteriales; family Natrialbaceae; genus Natrialba; species Natrialba sp. INN-245. The sequence continues at coordinate 23,097 of NZ_WUBV01000044.1, forward strand.
TCAACTACCACCTCAGACAGCTTCGAGAGTACTTCGTCGCCAACCGGGAGGAGGGGTACGAACTGACCGACGCCGGTCGGACGGTCGTCGATGCCGTTCTGACCGAGGACCGACTGCTCGAGGACGTCCTCGAGTGACGTCGATACCGATCGACATCGACGCCGAACGGGTTCACGTCTCGACTGACGACTCCTGTCGTAGGTTGTCGCCTCGAAACGACCGTCGTGGGTTGTCGCCTCGAAAATCTGTGTCCGAACAGGTAAGCGTAGTCGGACGGTTCGTACGTCGGGCTCACCGCAACGGATTTGTCCGGCGGCGTTGGCGTCTGGTGTGTATGCACAAACCACTGCTCGTGACGGCGTTTCTCGACCGGGCGCGAACCCACTACGGTGACGACGAGGCGGTGGTCGCGACGACGGGGGAACGATTCACCTACGAGGAACTCGGCGAGCGCGCCGACCGGTTCTCGGCCGCGTTGCAGGCCCGCGGGGTCGAGAAGGGCGATCGAGTTGCGGTGCTCGACCCGAACACGCACTACCACCTCGAGGCGGCGTACGGAACGATGCAGATCGGCGCGGTCCACACACCGTTGAACTACCGGCTCACGCCGTCTGACTTCGAGTACATCCTCTCGAATGCGGGCGTCGACACGATCTACGCCGACCACGAGTACGTCGAGAAGATCGAACCGATCCGCGAGTCGGTGCCGACGGAGACGTTCGTGACGAACGATCTCGACGCGCTCGAGAAACTCGACGCCGAGAGAGCGAAATCCGGTGACGACGGCGAACCGCCGGACTCGAGCGGGGACGCCGCCGACGCGTGGGAGTCGTTCGACGTGATGCTCGAGGAGGCCGGGACGGCGTACGAACGGCCGGAGATGGCCGAGGATGAAATCATCACGATCAACTACACCTCGGGGACGACGGGCGATCCGAAGGGCGTCTGTCGCACCCACCGCGCCGAGACGCTCCACGCCTATCAGGTGACGATCCACCAGGAGATCGCGGACGACGACGTCTACCTCTGGACGCTCCCCATGTTCCACGTCAACGGCTGGGGCCACATCTACGCCATCACGGGGATGGGCGCGAAACACGTCTGTACGCGTGGCGTCGACTCTGCGGACGTCTTCGAGGCGATTCGATCCGAGGATATCTCCTACCTCTGTGGTGCGCCGACCGTGTTGAACATGCTGATCGACCACTACGAGGAGCACGACCCCGAGACGACCGGCGACAACGACGTACGGATCGCGACTGCGGGGAGTGCGCCGCCGGAGGCAACCGTCCGAACGGTCGAAGACGAGTTCGGCTGGTATCTGAAACACGTCTACGGGGCGACGGAGACGGGACCACTGATCACCACGTCGGACGCACGCCGTCACTTCGACGACGAGAGCGAGGGTCGCTTCGCGATCAAGAAGCGACAGGGGCTCGCATATCTCGGGACCGACGTCCGGGTCGTCGACGAGGACGGCGAGGACGTCCCACGGGACGACGAGACGATCGGCGAGGTCGTCGTCCGGGGCAACCAGGTGATGGAGAAGTACTGGAACAAGCCCGACGCGACCGAGGAGGCCTTTACCGACCGCATCGAAGGCTACTACCACACCGGCGATCTGGCGACGGTCGACGAGAACGGAATGGTCGCCATCCAGGACCGGAAGAAAGACATCATCATCACCGGCGGCGAGAACGTCTCGAGCATCGAACTCGAGGACGCCCTCTTCGACCACCCCGCGGTCTCGGAGGTCGCGGTCATCCCCTCGCCCAGCGACGAGTGGGGCGAGACGCCGAAGGCGTTCGTCGTACCGGCCAGCGGCGACCCCGACGATCCGGGGGTGACGAGCGACGAACTCGTCGCGTTCACGCGCGACGAACTCGCGAGCTACAAGGCGATCAAACGAGTCGAGTTCGTCGAGGAGTTGCCGACGACGGCGACCGGAAAGATCCAGAAGTACGAACTCCGCCAGGAGGAGTGGGAAGACGAAGATCAGATGGTCGGAGAAGGGTAGGTCCGTCGTCGGTTTCTGCTGGCCTTTGCGCGCGTGAGAGTAACCTTCGTCGACGTTTTCGTCCGTCGAGTCGGAATCACGACTGTTGCCGGACCGGGAACGCCGAGTCGCTCGAGCCGACCTCACCGCTCGTCTCGCTCCGACTCGGGCCCCCAGGAGCCGTATTCGAGGCGGTCGTCGTCGGCGTTCTCGGACGAACTCGAGCGCTCGGACCCGTCTCCAGCAATCGTTGCCCCCGAACGGTTCGAAGATTCGTTCGACGAGAGCCCGCCCCGTGCTTTCGCCTCGCGCTCGGCCGTCTCGCGGTCGACGACCGTCGGGTTCGACGTCTCCGAGCCGATCAACAGGAACAACACGAGCGGCGCTCCGAGCCCGAGAAAGAGAAACAACAGGACGATTCCACCTCCGGTCATCGCGTTCGCGTTCGACCGCCCACCGGAAGACACTTACCAAACTCGTCTGACACTACCGGTATGAACGAGCACGACCGAGACGAGCACGGCTGCCCGAAGTGTGGACACACCGAAACCGAGGTCGACGATATCTCGACGACTGGAACCGGATTTTCGAAGTTCTTCGACATCCAGAACCGTCGGTTCCGGGTGATCTCGTGTACGAACTGCGGCTACGCGGAGCTGTACAAGGGCGGGCAAACGAACGATATGGTCGATCTGTTTCTGGGCTGAATCCGTCGCTGACTCCGCGGTCCGGAGTTCGCCTCGAGGCGGCGGCCTCGAGTTCGCCCCGATGCGAACCGGACGACGGCAAGCGGGCCGAAACCCGGCGACTGAAACTGTAAACAGTTATCCGGCTGGGAGCGCAAGCGTCCCACAAGATGGCCGAGGACGTCAAACCAACCCGCAAGAACCTGATGGAGATCGAGGATCGTATCGACCTCTCCGAGCGGGGCCACGGGACCTTAGAGAAGAAACGGGACGGGCTGATCATGGAGTTCATGGACATCCTGGACAAGGCCCAGGACGTCCGCGGGGAGCTTTCCGAGGACTACGAGGAGGCCCAGAAGAAGATCAACATGGCTCGCGCAATGGAAGGAGACGTCGCCGTTCGCGGAGCAGCCGCCGCGTTACAGGAGCACCCGGAGATCACCACCGAGTCGAAAAACATCATGGGCGTCGTCGTCCCACAGATCGAGTCCTCGCGCGTCTCGAAGAGCTTAGACGAGCGTGGCTACGGGATCATGGGAACCTCCGCCCGCATCGACGAGGCCGCCGAGGCCTACGAAGACCTCTTAGAGAGCATCATTCTCGCCGCGGAAGTCGAGACCGCGATGAAGAAGATGCTCCGCGAGATCGAGACGACCAAACGCCGCGTCAACGCCCTCGAGTTCAAGCTCCTGCCGGAACTGTACGAGAACCAGGAGTACATCGAGCAGAAACTCGAAGAACAGGAGCGTGAGGAGACGTTCCGCCTGAAGAAGATCAAAGAGAAGAAAGAACAAGAAGAGCGCGAAGAGCGCGAAGCCGAGGCCGATGCGGCCGCCGACGAAGCCGAGATGGAGCAGGCGACCGCTGGCGGCGTTCCCGGAAACTGAACGCCTCTCCACCGATACCGTTTCGGACGCGGGCGACGACTGCTCTCGTATGGCCTGTCTCGAGTGCGACGCGCCGACGATTTCGTTTTCCGTCCCGGCCGAGTGTCGCGAGTACACACCCGAAGGGGCGTCCGACGTCGAGTGCTGTACGCGGTGTCTCACGCTCGAGCCGGTCGACTCGTGTGTGGAGCAATCGGACGACAGGGTTGACTTCTCGCGAATCAGCGACTCGTTTCCCGACCGTCCCGAGCGAGCGATCCCGCTCGCGTTGGCGCTCGGGCTTTGTCAGTCACTCGCGACCAATCGATCGGCGATCCAGTCGCTGCTTCGCGCGGTCGAACGCGCGGGTGCCGACCCGTTGCTCGTGATGGATCGACTCGAGCACGATCCGTCGGTCGAACCGGCGTTCGACCTCGAGCGTCGGTCACACCAGATCGAACAGTTACTGTACTGAGACGGTCTGTTGTACCGATCCACCGTAGGGCGAGGCCGGTCGGAGTCTCACCGGAGCTGACGGACAGCAGGCCGGACGAGTGGCGATCATCGGAGACTCGGACACCTCTCGAGTGCGGCCGTCTACGCGATCGACGAGACGGGTGCTGTCCGCGTCGAAACGGATCGGTATCAGGAACCGGCGGATCCGATCGAATCCGGCGAACTCGTCGCCTGCTTCTGATACGACTGTTGTACCGATGTACCGGAACGACCGCAGGACGGCTCGTGGTCGCCCCGAAAATGACGGACAGCAGTTTGTACGAGAGTTTATTTCCCGGTCGGCGTCACGTTGTCGCTGACTGCCTGTTTCACCTGGAGAGCGGCGCTTGCAGCCAGCCCGCGGGCGACCTCGCTTCGCTCGTCGGACGTGATTATCTCCTCGGTCGCGTTCTCGAGGTCCGGGGTGAAGCCGGCACTGACGGCGTGGCCGACCGGTGGCCTGACTGCGACCCTGACCTGGGGCCCCCCAACGCCGCTCGAGACGTCGGCGTCGACGATATACTCGTCGGGGAGAAACTCGCGGGTTCGGGCCGCGATCCGCGAGACGTCGCGGTGAAGCAGTCGTTTCTGTGTACTCGTGAGGGTCGGAACGTCCGCCGCTGCTCGCCTTCCGGCCTGCGTCTCTCCTGGCAGCCCTGCGTACGGCGTATTTCCGTTCATGAGAAGTGTGTACCACCACCAATGTGTTGGTCGGTCAAAAGCGTTCGCTTTCGGAGAATGACAGTCGTTGTCACTGCGGTCGGTGATCGGTAGCTCGAGACCCTCTCGGTATCGGTGTTAGCCGGCGTTCGGACGAACGATCGGATCGCTTTCGCCGTACACCGCGAGAACGACCGCCGTCGTGTACCCGTCCGACTCGACGGGGGTGCTCTCACAGACGACCGACGGCTCGTCGAACTCCCACTCGCGAAGCTCTTGACCCGCAGCGAGCCCTTCCCGAACACGGTTCTCGGCGGTCTCGCGGTCGGCTTCGCCGGCGAACTCGTAGAACAGTCCCGGCCCGTCGCCGACGGATCGCGCCCAGGCCAGCGACGCGCTCACCCGACTCGAGGCGTCGTCACCGCAGGCGATCGCTCGAGACTCGACGACGGTCAGACGCTCGCCAGCGGGACCGAGGGTCGGCGCAGTTCCGACGGCTTCGACGTCGACGTCCGCGGGAATCACCGAGGAGACGGAGACGAGGTTGTAGTTCTCGACGCCCGCGTCCGCGAGCGCGGCGTCGTACGACGACATCTCCGTCGGCCCCGAGGCGGCCCCCCAGACGACTCGGATCGAACTCATAGACGCGCTCGGGGATCCACGACGTAAGGCGTTGCGGTTCGGAAATCGACGCCTCGAGAGAACGTCTGTCGTGATGACGTGTTTCGTTCGGACCGACCCACGGGCTCTCCGGCGATAGACGATCGAATGCGTGTCGGAACGATCCCGACCGGGAGCGTCTCGAGACGTCCTACTGATAGAAGTAGCCGGCGGAGGAGACGACGTCGCTCGAGTCGTCGTTTTCGATCTTCTCTAAGGCCTCGAGGAAGTCCTCGTGGCGGACCTCGTCGCGACCGTTTCGAATGGCGAACATGCCGGCTTCGGTCGCCAGACTCTCGATGTCGGCCCCGGAGTAGCCCTCGGTGTCGTCGGCGAGCGTCGAGAAGTCGATGTCCGCGCCGACGTTCATGCCGCGAGTGTGGATCTCGAGGATCTGCTCGCGGCCGTCGCGGTCCGGTTCGGGCACCTCGATGAGGCGGTCGAATCGGCCCGGGCGCAAAATTGCGCGATCGAGCATGTCGAAGCGGTTGGTCGCGGCGATGATGCGGATCTCGCCGCGGGCCTCGAAGCCGTCCATCTCGCTTAACAGTTGCATCATCGTCCGCTGGACCTCGGCGTCGCCCGACGTCTTCGATTCCGTTCGCGTGGTGGCGATGGCGTCGATTTCGTCGATAAAGATGATGGCGGGTTCGCGCTCGCGGGCCATCTCGAAGAGGTCGCGGACGAGCCGAGAGCCCTCGCCGATGAACTTACGGACGAGTTCGGAGCCGGCCATCTTGATGAACGTCGCGTCGGTCTTGTTCGCGACGGCCTTCGCGAGCATCGTCTTCCCGGTTCCCGGCGGCCCGTACAGCAAGACGCCGCTGGGCGGGTCGATGCCGACCTCCTCGAAGATCTCCGGCTGGGCGAGTGGCTGTTCGACGGCTTCGCGGACCTCGCGGACCTGCTCGTCGATGCCGCCGATATCCTCGTAGCCGACGGCGGGTTTCTCGGTGATCTCCATCGACTGGGCGCGCGCGTCGGTTTCGGCCTCAAGGATCGTCTGGATCGCAAAGGAGTCGTTGACGGCGACCCGGTCACCGGCGGTGATACGGTCGGCGAGACGGGGCGAGAGTTCTGTGAGTACTTCCTGGTTGTTTCCGTGCTGTTTCACGACGACTTCGTCGTCGAGGACGTCCTCGACGGTCGCGATGTACAGCGAGGAACTCTTGAGCGCCTCGTTCTCGCGCTCGACGCGGTCGACCTCTCCTCGGAGCTGTTCGCGGCGCTGTTCGGCCTCGGCGAGTTGCTCCGAGAGCTGGTCGTTGACCTCGACGAGGTCCACGAAGTGATCACGAAGCGCCTCGAGTCGCTCGTCGTCGGGGAGATCGGGGTCGATATCGCGATGGGGTCGGTCGGGGAGAGACGGGCTTCGAGACATCCTGACGTGCGCCGATAAGTCCTCGGTCATAAATGTGCCTTTGGGTCGCGGTCGGTTTTCGCGACTCGAATCAGATCTCCAGAACGTTCCCGCGAGGTCGGCGATTACTCGAGTAACTCGGCTAACTCCTCGAGTCGGTCGCCGTAGGTCGAGAGCGCCCGATCGATCGGCTCCGAGGCACTCATGTCGACGCCGGCGGTCCGCAGGAGTTCGAGGGGGTACTCCCGGGATCCTTGCCGGAGGAAGGTTCGATAGTCGGCGGCCGCCGACTCTCCCTCCTCGAGGATGTGGTCGACGACGGCGAGCGCGGCGGAGATTCCCGTCGAGTACTGGTAGACATAAAAGGCCCGGTAGAAATGGGGGATGCGCATCCACTCGCGGGCGATGCGGTCGTCGACGACGGCCGGTTCGTAGTACTCCGCTTTGAGACCGCGGTAGAGTTCGTCCAGTCTATCGGCGGTGAGCGGTTCGCCGGCCTCCTCGAGTTCGTGGGTGCGGTGTTCGAACTCGGCGAACAGCGTCTGGCGGTAGAGCGTCGATCGCACTCGCTCGAGAAACTCGTTGAGGACGTGTTTCTTGAGTTCGGGATCGTCGACGGTCTCGAGGAGGTGGTTCGTCAACAGCGCCTCGTTGACCGTGCTCGCGACCTCGGCGACGAAGATCTCATACCCCGAGTAGACGTATGGCTGTTCTTCTTTCGTCAGCTCGGAGTGCATCGAGTGGCCGAGTTCGTGGGCGAGGGTGTACATCGAGGAGACGTCGTCCTGGTAGTTCATCAGGATAAAGGGCTGCGTGTCGTACGTCCCGCCGGAGTAGGCCCCCGACTGCTTGCCCTCGTTCTCGTAGACGTCGACCCAGCGCGACTCGAGTCCCTCCGCGACCCGGGTCTGGTACTCCTCGCCGAGCGGTTCCAGCGAGTCGACGACGTACTCGGTCGCCTGGTCGTACTCGAGGTCGGGGCCCTCGTCGCCGGTCAGCGGCATGTAGAGGTCCCACATTCGGAGCTCGTCGACCTCGAGTGCCTCGCGTTTGAGTTCGGCGTGGCGGTGGAGGTTCTCGAGGTTGTCGTGGACGGTGTCGACGAGCGTATCGTAGACCTCGACCGGGACGTTTGGCCCGTCGAGGGCGGCCTCGCGTGCCGTATCGTAGTTGCGCGCACGGGCGGTCTTGACGTCCGCCTTGACGCTGTTCTTGTACGCCGTCGCGACCGTGTTGCGCATCGACCCCCACTCGTCGAAGTACGACTCGTAGACGCGTCGGCGCAGGTCCCTGTCGGGTCGTTTCAGCAGGTTCGTGAAGTTGCTCTGGGTGATCTCGACGACCTCTCCGTCGGCGTCTTCGACCGCGGAGAAGGACATGTCCGCGTTCGAGAGCATGTTGTACACTTCGCCCGTCGCGCCGGTGACCTCCCCGAGTTCGGCCAGCAATTCCTCGACTTCGGCCGAGCGGGTGTGGGGTTTCATCCGGAGGACGTCGTCGACGTAGTGGTCGTACGTCTCGAGGTCCGGCTCTGTCTCGACCATCTCGTCGAACTCCTCGCGAGTCAGTTCCTGGATCTCGGGGTCGATAAAGGATGCCGCGGCGGAGGCGTCGGCCGCGAGCGACTGGGAGCGGGCGGTCAGCGCCTGGTACTGCTGGTTGGTCGTGTCCTCGTCCCGGCGCATCCGGGCGTACGCCGAAACGGTCGATACCTCACGCATGATCTCGTCGCGAAGGTCGAGCACCGAGTGGAGGGTCTCCGCATCCTCGACGACTCGGCCCTCGTAGCTCTCGAGGTCGTCGATCCGCTCGGCGACGCTCTCGTAGGCGGCTTCCCAGTCGTCGTCGGTCGCGTAGATACTCTCGAGATCCCAGGTGTACTCCTCGTCGACCTCGGAGCGTTCGGGGACTGAACTCATGGCCGCCGATTCGGAGCGAAGGTGGTAAAGGGTGTCGAACCCCTGCGAATCGTGAACGTGCCTGCGGCGTTCCGACTCGAGGAATAGCGCCAGATACGACGATCGCACAACGGAGGAGGTAGAGCCGACGTGTCAGCGGGAGTGGTTGTCGCGACCAGGGCGGTCGGCTGGCACCACCGGTCAGCGCGGCGTGATCGGTCACCGCGGTCACTGGCGGCGATTTCGACCCTCGAGTCGGTCAGCGACGGTCGTCAGCGGTGATCTCGACGCTCGAGTCGGTCACCGCGGTCACCGTCCCGTCGATCGAGGCGTGGTGGGGAATGCTGATCCCATCCGATCGGGGACCGGCGACGGCGTCACCGCGATCGACCCGGTCGCCGGGGGCGACGATCGGCCGGGCCGGTTCGACGGTTCCCTCGAACGCCGGATTCGTCACGAGGGGGATCCGAACACGGTCGGGCTCGAGCGTCGCCGTCGGTTCGGTCTCCAGTTCCCGTTCGGTCCAGTCACGCGACTCGAGGACGTCGATCCGGCCGTCGCCGAGCGTGTTGGCCTCGACCGTCGACTCCTCGAGAACGAGCAGTCCGTTCGTCGCTTTCGTGATCCCGAACTCCCGAGGCCCGCACTCGAGTTCGAAACACCAGCCGGGCCCGCCCGAGGCGACGACGGCGTCCGACGGCAGCGACTCGATCGGAGCGCGCGCCGCCTCGAGTACCGTACTCGCCGGGGTCCCGATCGGGACCTCGAGAAATCGGTGGCGGGGGACGTCTCCGTCGACGTGGACGTACGTGGACGTCACCGGCCGTTGCTCTCGGAACGCCCGCGAGATGTTGGACATCGTCTCGGTGTTCTGGACGAGCCAGCCGTGATCGGCGGGCAGGTCGCTCCCGATCACCGTGTCGGCGACGACGTTCAACAGGACGCTCTCCATCCCGTACTGGTAGGTCGGGTCGGTGTACGCGAACACGACGCCGGATTCGGTCTCGACCTCGAGCGGGAGTTCGTCCGGCGTGCGGACCGTTCCACCGGTCTCAGCCTCGAGTTCGAGCAGGTACTCCTCCCGGTCGGTCCGCTTTGCGCTCACGACGATCACGTCGAAGACGTCCTCGAGCAGGCGGTCGAACAGCTCGGCGAACGCGCTCGCGCGGGTCTTCCCCAGCCACTTGTCGACGACGTAGTTCGGCTCGCTCTCCTGGTGGTTGACGAGGAGATACTCCGTCGAGTCCGCCCGTTCCCACTTCGCGTAGGAAGGAAACCCGGCGCCGCCGGCACCCGCAACGCCGGCGTCGCGGATCCGCTCGACTCCGTCGGCGAGGTCCTCCGGCCACCGGGACGCGTCGTCGGGTCGCACTGCCTGTTCGTACATAACATATGTACGTCGGTGCCGACCGTTCCTCCGCGTTCTGCCCCACGAATGAGGGTTTTTTATAACGAGTGTCGGTTGTTATCCCATCACAATCGAACGATCGGGAACTCGAGTCAGCCGCGTCCCTCCGCATCGACCGCGGTCCGGACGACGCGGGCTACCCCGAGCATCGCGAGGAACGTCCCGGCGAAGACGATCACGGCGAAGAGGAAGATGCCCATCAGCACCGGTGCGACGTCCGGGTGTGAGAGCAAGTGCGTGAGAACGAACCGGTAGCTCAGGTAGACGACGAGAATCCCACCTGCGATGCGAATCGAGGCACGCCAGTAGGCACCGTACTCTTCCGGCGACAGTTCCATGCGCCGAGGTGTGTTCCGGGTGGTAAAAAACGCTCGTACACGAGACGCTCGAGTGAGCCGTGTGTAAACCGTTACCCCGAAGCGTTCCCGGTCGACCGTCGATCACCGAACGCCGTCGGCGACGTGGCGGGCGACTCGAGCGCCGGTTCGCCGTTCGATTGACCGCGATGCGAAGACGCCTCGAGCGCTCTCGGCCGCCTGTCGATCGATCTCGAAGGAGAGGTCCGGATACGCGACGTCGGTCAACACGAGCGGTTCCGGCGGCGCGGGGGCGATGCCCTCGTGGCCGGGCAACGGCTCGGACGCGAGCGCCCGGGAGAGTTTCTCGAGGGACGCCTCACCCGTTCCGACCGCCCGTGCGAGCGAGACCAGTCGTCGAACCAGTTCGCGGGCGAAGCCATCGGCGACGACGGTGAGGACGACGTAGTCGCCGTCGCGGCTCGCCTCGAGCGTCGGCGACCGTTCGGTGTTGCGGTCGTCGGGGGTGAGGTTGTGGAAGTCGTGGGTGCCGGAGAGCCCCTCGCAGGCGGCCACGAATCGGTCGTCGTCGACCGCTCGCTCGCGGGTGAGTTCGTCCGGTTCCACGTCGTTTCGGTCCGATCTCGAGTCGGCGGCCGGCGCGTACAGGTGGTAGGTATACTCCCGACGGGTCGCGTGGTGGGTCGCGTGGAATCCGTCGGGGGCGTCCGCGACCGCCCACGCCCTGACCTCGGCCGGCAGTTCGGCGTTCAACGCCCGCGGGGTGAGCCAGGTCGGTGCCTCGAGGGCGATCGTCTGGGCGAGTGCGGAGACGCCGGCGTCGGTGCGCCCGGCCGCGGCGTACCCCGTCGGCTTTTCCTCGTCGTCCTCGAGAACCGAGAGCGTCCGGAGCGCGTCGAAGATCGCGTCCTCGACGGTCGGAACGTCCGGCTGGCGCTGGTATCCGTAGTAGTCGGTGCCGTCGTAGGCGATCCGGAACGCGCGCATCGGTTCCACCGACGGTGGCGGTCGAGTTAGGGCCGTCGACCGCGTCCGCGTTCGGCTATCGGCGGTCGTTCTCCATCCTGGGGTGGCTCTCCCCGCAGTCACTCGCCAGCACGGTCCCCCGAACATTTTCCGCTCGAGATGGTCGGGGCAGCCACCTCCCACCCCTGTGAACTCCCTGCACCTTCCGGGCCGACGACCTTCCGGATGTGAAGCGGACGTTCCCTACCCATGGACGAATCCAGCGGACGTGATTCCGAGTCACACGAAACTGTCCGGAACGTCGTTCTCGTCGTTCTCGATACCGCACGGGCGCGAAGCGTCGACGTCACCGGCGATCCCGACACTCGAGAGCGAACGCGTTCCGGCACCGACCGTCCGACTACCCCGACGATGGACCGACTCGCCGCGGAGGGAACGACCTTCGAGCGGGCCTTCGCGACGGCTCCGTGGACGTTGCCCTCTCACGCTTCGATGTTTACCGGAACGTATCCGTCGGAACACGGCACCCACGGCGGTCACACGTACCTCGACGACGATCTGCGGACGCTCCCCGAGGCGTTCGCCGACGGCGGCTTCCAGACGATCGGCGTCTCGAACAACACCTGGATCACCGAGGAGTTCGGCTTCGACCGCGGCTTCGACGACCTCCGGAAGGGGTGGCAGTACATCCAGTCCGACGCCGACATGGGCGCAGTCGTCCGCGGCGAAGACACGCGTGAAAAACTCGAGGCAACGCGCAATCGACTCTTCGACGGGAACCCCCTCGTCAACGCGGCGAACATCCTCTACAGCGAAGTTCTCCAGCCTGCGGGCGACGACGGTGCAGACCGGTCGACGACCTGGATCGAAAACTGGCTCGCAGACCGGAAGGACGACCGGCCGTTTTTCCTGTTCTGTAACTTCATCGAGCCACACGTCGAGTACGATCCGCCCCGCGAGTACGCCGAACGGTACCTCCCCGAAGAGGCGAGCTACGAGGAGGCGACGGCGATCCGTCAGGACCCGCGGGCCTACGACTGCGAGGACTACCAGATCACGGATCGCGAGTTCGCGATGCTCCGCGGGCTCTACCGCGCCGAACTCGCATACGTCGACGGCCAGCTCGCCGAACTCCGGCGCGCCCTCGAGGCCGCTGGTGAGTGGGAGAACACCCTGTTCGTCGTCTGTGGCGACCACGGCGAGCACATCGGCGAACACGGCTTCTTCGGCCACCAGTACAATCTCTACGACACGCTGATCCACGTCCCGCTGGTCCTCTGTGGCGGACCGTGTACCGGTGGCGGGCGGCGGAGCGATCTCGTGCAGTTGCTCGACCTCCCCGCGACGGTGCTCGAGGCCGTCGGGATCGACGATCCGGCGCTCCGCGAGCAGTGGTCCTCGCGGTCGTTTCTTCCCGGCTCGGACGACGACCCCCGCGACGCCGCTTTCGCCGAGTACATCGCCCCCCAGCCGTCGATCGAGCGGCTCGAGGCCAGGTTCGGCGAGATCCCCGACCGGGTGCGGGCGTTCGACCGCCGGCTTCGGGCGATCCGGACGGACGAGTACAAGTACGTCTGCGGCGACGACGGCTTCGAACGGCTCCACCACGTCCCGACCGATCCGTTCGAGCAAACCGACGTCTCGGACGACGAACCCGAGCGGGCGCGTACGCTCCGAGAGCGCCTCGAGGACCGGTTCGGCTCGCTCGAGTCGACGACCGCGGACGGGTCGGTCTCGATGCGCGAGGGAACCAAGGAGCGACTGGCGGACCTCGGCTACCTCTGATACGCTCGAGGGGAGTCGCCCTGTCCTCGAGCGGACTCCGCACACGCCCTCTGCGAGCGGACCCACGTCATCAACCGTGAACGTGTACAGGACGAACGGTTTCCGCGGTCGTTCGAAACGTCGATTCGTGCCCTTCGCTCACTCCGTCGAGACGGATCCCTTCCGGACGCGAGTCGTCTACGACCGCTCGACCGAACGGCTCCGGATCGCCGTGGACGCGGTCGACGGCGACGCCGACGTCTCGGTCGCTGCCGACTCGAGTCGCGTGCGGATCCACCTCGAGCGCGCCGGCGACGTCTACGATCGAACGATCCCCTCACCGTCCCACCGACGGTTCACCGACGACCGCGAGGCCGTCTTCAACAACGGCGTCCTCACCGTCAGACTCGAGACTGCACCGCTGCGGTTCTCGCGGGCGGTCGGAGGCGGACGGTGACGACACCGCTCCATAGCGCCGACGACGCTCGAGGCGTGCGTTCGCCTGCAGAACGCTTTTTCTCGGCGGTCCGGTGCCGTTCTCGAGCGGACGCGGCCACCGGGCAGCGATTTCTGGCCCAGAGATGGCTCTCGTGGGTTTAAGTTAGGCGACACGAACGGCCGTGTATGGTCCCACGCAGACATGTACTCGCTGGCTGTAGCGTCGCCATCGCCGCGACGGCGGGCTGTCTCGGCGACGAGACGATCGATCCACCGAGCGGCGGTGAGAACGCGGCGACGGCCGACGACGAGAACCCTACGCCCGACGATGGCGGAATGGACACCGACCAGGCGACGGCTGACGATCGCGGTGACGACGCGACGGAACACCCGGACGAATCGGAGCCGTCGCCCGAGACACTCGACGAACCGCTCGTCACCGCCCTCCGACGAGACGAGAACGTCGAGAGCGACGACCCGGAAAGCGGCGATACCGAACGTGACGACCGATCGGCGGACGACGTCGAGTCTGAAGGTGACGGACCGACGGACGACGAGGTCGTTCTCGTCACCCACGGGGAGGTCGCAGATGTCGGGACCGTCGGTCGTGACGAACAGCGGGGTAATTACTATCTCCCACTCCAGTTCACCGACGACGGCGTGAGCAGGTTCACCGGCGGACTCGTAGCCGTCGACGCGTTTCAGGAACCCGAAGAACAGGAACTTGTCGTCTACGTCGACGGCGAGGTTCTCGGGACGTACGGCCTCGGGCAGACCCTCTCTGATGCGATACGAACCGGCAGATGGGACGGAAACTTTCGCGTCGTCGCACTCGAGGAGGCGCCGCTGGTCGAACTCCGCGAGACTCTCGCCCCGTCGACCTGAGACGGCTCTGTTTAATCGCTAGACGGCGTCGAGTTGAGTCGTTAGAATCACGGTATTGAAGCGGAAGACCGGAAATTGTGCCAACCCAAATCTTCCGCTTCACCGAACGCTGTGTCTGGATTGCCAAAAGAGTTGCTGACGATACGGACGAATCCGCCGCTCCGGAAGGTGGCGGTGGATTCGCCGATTATGCGCTGATTCCGCTTCACTGCTTGCGAATTTACCTTGGGACGTCCTATCGGATGACCATCGACATCCTGACGGAGATGCCACGAATAACCCGGGAGACCGGCCTTGAACCGGCCGATCTCTCTCATCCACCCACGCTATGTCTAGCATTCGATAGGATCGAAATGCGTGTGTGCCGAGTGCTGTTGCGCTATCTCGTCTCCGTGTTGGATAAGGTTTGCCCGGAACTTCACCTCATCAACTTGTTCGAACGAGAGACCAAACAGTCGCTCGGTCCGTTCAGGGCCAAGATCATTGACAACACGATACCCCTCTGAATTGTCTCCGAAGTGTATCAACAGTTCCGTCCGTTGGTCAGGATCCAACTGATTTACAACCGCTGGGTTAGCCTCTTCAGTGAACTGTCTGACTGTCTGTGCGTTTTTGCCTGCGGTCTGGAACTGTGGCGAGTAGTCTTCAATCGGTTGATCACTATCAGTCAGCCGGTAGTTGATCTTCCCCGTCTTCGAGTTCGGATTCTCGAGGTTTCGAATCGAGGCGGTATCGATGATCTTCTGATCCCTATCGAGATAATACTTAGAAACCGAACTCTTCGCAACGAAAGTCACTGGGACGACGATTTCATCTCATAACTCGACTATCACAGTGGCTCCCGTCGGTGGGATCAATCTTGTAGGTGATCCCGTTCCAGTTGTATGCCCAGAGCGCATTATCTTCCATCCAGACATCAGTATACGGTTTGACGTGACCGTCGATTCGATCCCCGGCCTCGATACGCCATCGAGTGGTGCCATCACTCTCTATGCCCCAGACGTTTCGTCTGTAGTGTTCAGTATTCAGGCGATCGGCTGCCCCTAGCGTATCCAGTTGGACGACGACGAACTCGTCAACCTCCACAGCTCCGCCGATCGGTGCTGGAAGGGTTACTTCGATATCGTCTAGCCGAAGCGTATCATCAATATATTTCATGTATCGGTTAGCGGCCGTTCGTTCTGGAAGTTGTCCGTTGGAACATCGTCCACCAGGTTAAATTGCGTTGCGCCTCGTTCACCGCCGAAATTCTTTTCTACACTTCCCATATTAACGCGGGTTCCACTCGGTACGACGACATCCGAGACGTATTCCGGGGTATATGACAGAGAGAATTCACTCTCGATTTCAGTCGGGGAGAGCCCCCTGATTTGCGACTCCTGCATTACGAATCCGCCTGCTTGATTGTTTTTCTGGTGGACTCTGACAAACCTCTGATCAGTTTCAGGAGTGATCCTAATGACGATTGTTCCCTGCTCGTACGGCGGTTGCCACTCATCGGGGAAGCCACGATTCACGTCTCGAGCGGTTCTGAACTGAGTGATTTGATTCGTATCTATCCCCCGTTGATCCATCCGGACGAGAGTGTTCTGGACGTCTCCAACGTGGATATTCTCGTCACCGATCACCCGAATCCAGGACGAACTGGCCTCATCGGTCCGGAGAATAGCGGCGAATTGGCTCCGGTGGTCTGACAGTTGAGTATATGTTCGCAGTACCGAATCCGCTTGACCGGATTGAAGGAGACGCTGTGTTGCATCAGGTCCGAGGTCGTTTACGAGCTGAACACCGCTTGGATGATCAGCCAGGTGACGAAGAAGTTCTGTTCGCTGAGTTCCGTCGAGTTCTCGAAGAATTCGCGTATCAACTTCATCGAAAGTTTTGACTGCCTGCGTAGTCTTTCCAGCCGTCTGGAACTGCGGACTGACATCTTCGGCATTCTGACCGGCAGTCGTCCGGACTCGATAGTTGATCTTCCCGGTCTTCGAGTTCGGATTCTCGAGGTTTCGAACCGCGGCGGTATCGGCGATATCCTGCGTCTCGTCGAGGGCCCGCTGAAGGTCGTTCGCGCTCGAGCCGCCTTTGGCGGCCTTGGTCGTCCCCTTGGTTCCGAGGGCGAGTTCGGCGACGATGAACGCGGTGTAGCCCTCTACCAGCCGGCGGCGAACTGACAGTATTCCGAGATCAGGATTTCGGTGTCAGGATCCGAGTCGAATTCGGATTCGGCGTACTCCTCACCGCAGTGTGTGATCGTCTCGGTCGCCGACTCGGCCGGAGACTCGTGTGGGATACACCGATTCTGTATACGAAGAGAATCTATTCCTATCGATTTGGCGAGATACCCGAAGCCACCGTGATGACCCTGTTCAAGGTCGTCATTGCCGTTGCTGTTCGTATCAGTCAGGTCGACGCCAGCTTAGTTCTCGGCGACCCGTTTGAGGACATCCCAGAGACGCTCGAATTCGAGCTGTCGGCAGTGGGGATCACCCGAGGAACGCTTCGAGTGTGGTCGTCTCGTCGATCCACGCGTCCGGAACCGAATCACGTTCGAGTAGTTCTACCAGATCACCACCGCCCGTCCGGTCATCGGTTCCAGCGACATCGCCGATCTGTAACGATTCGCCCGGTGGAACGGTTACGAGATGGACTTCATATTCGTTGGTGGGCGGGAGCGCGTACCGGTCAATCAGGTCGTCTCGGTCTAGTGTTGGATCTAATTCAGCCAGTTGGTGGAGCCAGTAGTCACCATCGGGGCGGTCCGGTTCAATTCGAAGGAATTGGTCAGTCGTTCCCGTCTCAATTTCGAGAACGAGAGAGTGCTCAGCATACGGTCCAGTCATAATTGCGTATTGATATGGGTGCGCGAAATAAATTCCGATCACTTCCGAACGTGAGGTCGGTTCCAGTGTGGTTCGTTAGTTTGTGTAACGCTGGGTTCTACGACCGGAAGGCCATAACAAAAACATGTGTTCGAATATAAAGACATGGGATGGAAAATCATTTCATAAATTTCTTGTACTTTGTGGTGTCCCCACTGTCAACATCTACAATATATTTATATCCATTCCAATTATTCGCTATCAGTCCGTCATCTGTATGTTGAATGTGAGTATAGGTCTTGGGGGATCGGTACCCCGATGATGGAGATTCCACAGTCCACAATTTGTTTCCATTTTTATTGAACGCGACGATGTTTCTTTCTTCGTCATCAGCGTTCGTCGGGGGGTTTTGAAGAACAACGATCACATCTTCGACAATTAAAACAGATAGAATATTGTACGGGACTTGAACTGTATTGTCCCCGATTTGGAGGTTGTTTTCCGTATACGATACATCGACCATCTGTTGGTTCAAATACTACTTAGGAAGTCTTCAATGTTACCAACTTCTTCCCAACCGGTGACTCTCCCCTCTGTAACGAGGTGTTGCGTACCACCACCAGGCCGTTGAATTCCGAGTTGCGTATCTTCTACCTTTGCTGCTGTGCTCGTCTGCATTCGGATTGTATCCGAATCGCTGGCCGATCCAACTGTTACTCTTGCAACCTTATCGTAGTCTTGCCACTCCGTATTAAGGCCGAATCTGTCGAGAACACCAGCCCGGTTTGTAATCTCGTGGACCTCAAACTGATTTTCTTTCATTAGCCATCCACCACTAGGATCATCACCACCGTACACGCGGATGAAATAAGAGGGATTTTGGATTTCATAATCGACGATAATCGTCCCTTCTTTGTGCGGAGGCTGTCCGCTATGCTTGTTGTTTGCCTCCCTCGCCGTTTTGAGATTGAGAACATCGTGACCGTGATCATCTAATCGACTCATCCTCGAGAGTGCAGTTTCAACGTTTTCAGCACCGATCTCTGAGTTACTGGTAACACGGATGAGCTGAGGGCCGAGATCGTCATTCTGTAATATCCGTGCAAACTGCTGTTGTTGAGACGGCGAAAGACCCCGATGAACTTTCATTATCTCGTCAGCTTGACCGGACCGAAGAAGACGCTGTGTTGCATCAGGTCCGAGGTCGTTTACGAGCTGGACACTGCTTGGATGATCAGCCAGCTGACGAAGAAGCTCAGTTCGCTGAGTTTCGTCGAGTTCTCGAAGAATTCGCGTATCAACTTCATCGAGAGTGTTGACTGCCTGCGTAGTCTTTCCAGCCGTCTGGAACTGCGGACTGACATCTTCGACATTCTGACCGGTAGTCGTTCGGACTCGATAGTTGATCTTCCCGGTCTTCGAGTTCGGATTCTCGAGGTTTCGAATCGCGGCGGTATCCGCGACGTCCTCGGTTTCGTCGAGGACACGTCGAAGGTCGTTCGCGTTCGAGCCGCCTTTGGCGACCTTGGTCGTGCCCTTGCTCCCGAGGGCAGTCTCGGCGACGACGAACGCAGTGTAGCCCTCGTACCAGCCGGCGGCGAACAGACAGTACTCCGAGATCAGTATCTCGGGATCCGAACTCGAGTCGAATTCCGATTCGGCGTACTCTTCTCCACAGTGTGCGATCGTCTCGGTCGCCGACTCGGCCGGCGACTCGTGGGGGTTATCCTGATCCTGTGTGCGGTGAATATCCGCACCTATCCCACGGGCGAGGTCCAACCAGAGCGGATCCTCCTCGAGGCCGCCGTGATGGGCGATCACGTCGGCCGGAACGGCGTCATCAGAGTCGAAATCGTTCGGATCGAACTCGTCGTCTTCCTGGACCGCGTCGGGGTGGACGTCCATGACCACGAGCAGGAATTCGGCGAGTGCCAGCAGCGTCTCGCCCGGTTCGCCGTACAGCAGTCGGACGAAGTCCGGAAGCTCCGCGAGGCCGTGGCCGGCTCCCGACCACTGTCCCAGATCTCGTTGTTTGTGATACGGTGCGACACCGGCGTAGCGGCCCACCACCGAGTGCCGGCTATCGACCACCTCCGTGTGACCGTCACCCAGCGCGTTCTCGGCGGTCACCGTCGTCTGGGATCCGCGGACCAGCGAGAGCATCTCCTCACCCTCGCCGTAGAACTCGACCGTCTCGTCGACCTCCCGCGGTTCGGCCGGATACGGTTCGTCGAACTCCCTGACGCCCGACTGCCTCAGTTCGACGTGGGAAACGCCCTCGTCGTCGTAGACCAGCAGGTCGAACGTGTACTGGTAGCCGGCCGGTTCGCTCAGGCTCGTCGGATCGCCCCACGTCCACTCCGCATGGGCGTCGAGCAAGTACACCGACGGCCCGGACGTCGAGTAGACCGTCGGATCCTCCGCAGGGTCCTCGAGCGCCTCGAGATCGGAGACGCCGTCGCCGGTCGTGTCCCCGCGTTCGGGGTCCGTCTTGAGCGCGCGTTCCTCCGCGTCGGTCAGCCCGTCACCGGACGTATCGACCGTCAGTGGGCTCGCCGACACCGAACGCGACTCGAAGTAGTCGGCAATCTCGCGGTCGTCCTCGTAATCGTCGACGATCTCCATGACCGTCGTCGCGTTATCGTGATCATCGACGACCGCGATCTCCCACCCCTCGAGTTGCTCGTGATCGGTGAGGCCGTCGCCGGTGGTATCGATCGCGCCGGGCTGTGCGACCGCGTTCGTTACCTCCGCCTGCAGAACGTAGTCGTCGCCGTCGCGGTGAACCTCGTACTCGATCTCGACCTGCTCGTGGTCCTCGAGGCCGTCGCCGGAGGTGTCGCGGGCGATCGGATCGATGTCCACTGGTTCACCGACGACGTCGCCGGAGCCGGCAGGCATCCGGAGGTCCATCTCGGCGACAGCGTCGGGGATACCGTCGTCGTTCGTATCTTTGAGTTGGACGCCGGTCCGGTTCTCGGCGACGCGTTCGAACGTCTCCGGGAGGTCTTCGGAACTTTCGACGTGATAGTAGTCGCCGCCGGTGATCGACGCGATGTCCTGCAGTTCGTCCTCGTCGATACTGCTCCCGAGACCGACCGTACTGATCTCGACGCCGCGGTCGGCCGCATCTTCAGCGACGCGCCGCGGGTACGAGCCGCTGTTCGATTTCCCGTCCGAAAGCAGGATGATCACCGACGAGCGGTTCTCCCAGCTATTGCGCTCGAGTTCGTCCAGCCCTTCGCGCAATCCGGCCTCGGTGTGGGTCCCCCCACCTGCACTCAGCGTCTCGATACTCGCGTTCAGGTCGTCGTGATCCGTCGTCAGTGATCGATCGATACTCGCACTCGAAGCGTAGCCGACCAGTCCTGCCTGTTCGCCGTCGTCGAGCGCACCGACGAACCGCTTTGCGGCCTCTCGAGCATACTGAATCGGCGAGCCGCTCATGCTTCCGCTCTCGTCGACGACGAACACGACGTCGATCTGTCCGCTTACCTCTTCTTCGCCGTCGGTGGTTTCGTTCCCCGCGAGATGGCGCTCCTCGAGCACCATCCCGTCGCTCGTCGCCGCTTCCCATTCGCCGATCCAGAACACCGAGAAGAACGAGAAGTGCTCCACTTCGGCGGTGGCGGTGCCGTTCTCGTGGTCGATTTCGGTCTCGACGGGAACCCACGGCTCCTCACTCGTCGGATCCCAGGTGTACATCGAGAGGTTGCCGTCGTCGGGGTCGACGCCCTCGGCCAGCGGGATAGTCACCTTGGCCTCGTCGATCGCCGAACGGTTCTCGATGCGGACCATCGGCCCCGCGCGGTAGTCGCCCTCGCTCGAGGGGGTTTCGTCGGTCACCGACAGGTCCGCGGGACCCAGGCCATCGCCGGTCGCCTCGACTGTCACCCCGGTCGACTCCTCGTCGGCCTCGACAGTGTAGGACGTCTCGGGGTCGCGAATCGTCCGCACGGTCTCCGAACGCAGATCGACCGTCACGTCCTCGCCGAGTTCATCCTCGCCATCGGCAGAGACCGCGCGCACCTCGACCGTCACGTTCTCCGCCCGCTCGGAGTCCAACTCGAGGGCGACGGTCCCGGCGACGGTCGTGCCCGGCCCGACGGCCGAAAGCGAGGCGTCCGCGGCCGATTCGCCGTCGACGCTCGCCTCGAGGTCGCCGTCCTCGAACGCCGCGGCGTCGGGCGCCAGTACCGCCGCGTCGATCCTGACGTGGACCGTCTCGTTCATCTCGATGGGCTGGCTGGAGACGCCCTCGAGTTCGGGGTCGACCTCCCGTTCGACCGTCTCGAGGGCGCGATCCGCGTGGTGGGCGGCCTCGCGGTAGTGATCGATCGCGTCCGCTCGGGTCCGGATCTCGCGTCCGGTCGAGTACGTTGAGGCCTCAGCGAGCGCCGCGTCGCCGCGCTCGAGGGCGCGTTCGGCGTCCTCGAGCGCCCGCTCGGCCTCGCCGTATCGGTGCTCGTTCATCTCGCCCTCGAACGTCTCGAGGGCGACGTCGGTCTCGTGGACGGCGATGCGGGCACTGTCGTTGCTCGCCATCGAAATCGCGCGTCCGATCTCGGCCATCTCCTCGTCGCCCTCGTCAGCGGCCCGGGCGAGTTCGTGGAGCGCCCGCGCCTGCTGGTCGTAGGCCTGCCGATCCGTCGCCCGGTACCGCTCGTAGTGCTCGAGCGAGTCGTCCAGGTGGCCCGCGGCACCGTTCAAATGGGCCCGTTCCCCATCACTCGCGTTCTCGAGATCCGAAATCGACGCTCGAGCGAGCGTCAATCGCTCGACCGGCGTGAGATACTCGTCGGTGAGATTCGGCGCGCCGGGTTCGTTCGCCGTCTCCGGCGGTTCGGAGGGTTCGTCGGGCGTTTCGGACCCTTCAGCGGGTTCGTTGACCGTTTCCGACCCGGTCGATTCGATAGCCGTTTCCGTCTGTTCGGCCGTTTCGTTGGTTGTCTCGGAGTCGGTCGGTTCCTCGAGTGGCTCCGACTGATCACCACTCTCGTTTGACGAGTCTGACTGATTGGCCGGTACTGTGGACTCGTTTTGCTCTTCGTTCTGTATCGAAGGCGATTCCGGCTGAACGTCAGCGACGGATGCCGCGCCGTCGGCCGGTTCAGGGGTGCCAGACGCCGAGGCCCCGAGAACGGGGGCCGCAAGCGACGTGACGAGTAACACTGAGAAAACGATTGCTAATACCGATTCCCGTCGGATATTCATAGCCCGAGAAAATCAAGTTGGGATTATAATACCTTCTATTATCGATAATAATCCTGATGAAATATACCTGGAATCGTGAAACGGTTCGTGACGAGCTGGTCAGTCGACTCACACACCGGTCGTCACTGGGCGGTGAGGTAGGTCAAATGACGTTGACGCGCTCAGGATGAATTCTGTGGGTCTGATGAATAGCCATACAGCTCCGGGGCCTAGTGTTCTGAGGGCACTGTGAGAGATCCATCTGCTTCGTCACTGCCGAACCCCTCGACGTACAGTTAAATTTGCCCCAGTCAGACACCTCGAGCGACGGAGTTTCTCACCGACGGTCGCCGCCGTCTATCGATTCTCCAAAGCCGATGTCTGTCGTCTACAACATCAAGCGTGCTGTGAGCTATAGTAGCCACTGAAAGTCATTGCACACCCGATCGCCAGACAGATCGGCGATCGGTGTGTAAATCGTTTCAGTTGTTACTATAGGCAAATCCAACGGCGTATGGCGATTCACCACGGCCCCTGAGACGGACTCCGACGGCAGTCTGCATCAGGAATCGCCCGATTCGCGCCTGACCGGGGGCGTCGTCGAAACCACGCGTCCCAACAGGTCGCGGTTGTTCGCGGCCCACCGGTAGCCGCGCTCGCGCAGGCGTTCGTACTCCTCGAAGTTCCGCGCGAACCCGACGACTTCGTCGAGCGGATCGACGAGCCCCGAGTCGGTGAGAGCCCGTTCGATCGACGCCCCACAGGAGTGAACGCCGGTCTCGGTGACGAAGTGCGAACAGGACTCGTACTCGTCGGGCAACCGTTCGTACAGTTCGGGCGTCAGGTCGGAAAAGCCGACGATTCGGACGTCCGTCCGGCCGTCGACATACTCGGCCCACCAGGTGCAAAAGCCGCAGTCGTCGTCGAAGACGAGCGTCGGTTGGCCCATACTCGGAAAACGAGACCGAGACACAAACGTGTGGTCCCGACCGACCGCACCCGGTGGAACACCGTGGCGATACGCTCGGACGCTCGAGACGGAGTTCGATCCAGCCTGGACAGTTTCGGGAAATGTTTTTTGTCGTTCGGTAACCTATAACTCGAGTGTGAAGTCCGTCAGAGAAGGACTCCGAGAGGGCGAACTGGAGAAGGACACCTACGACAGGCTCGTCTGCGTCGAGAGCGGCAAGCAGTTGAAAACCAAGAACGATCCCGACTCGATCGAGACGATCCGCATCTGTCCCGAGACCGGGAAGAAGTGGAAAGAGGTCCGCTAACTGCTCGAGTCGGGGGCGAAGTCGTCGCGGTCGCGACGAGTCACCAGGTTTGCGTTCTCTTTACCCACGCCGAGGTTCGGGTACGCACCGCCCCGCCGTCAGAGTCGTCTGCTGTGAGCACTCGCGGTCACCATCGGTCGCCGACCGAACAGTACCGACGCCGGTATCCGCCGGAACAGTATTGACGACGGTATCCGATGGCATCCTATGGGCACTGCGACCGACTCGCTCTCGGAACCGCGGGTGCTCGCACACACCAAGCGACGGCTGTTTCCCGACGACGGGGCGGAGTCATCGTACGTCGTCGCCGACACCCAGTTCGCTCGAGAGGAGTGGCTCCCCGGCCAGCCGGTGGATCCGGCGGTTCGGGATCGACTCGCACCGTTCAACCACGTCCGGATCGGGGGCGGCTACCCCGACCTCGTGGGCGTGCGCTCGCTCGAGTCGGATCTCCTCACCGTCTCTCGGCTCGGCGACGAGCCGCCGCTGATCGCCGTCGAGGCGAAAGGGTACGCCAGCGGCGGCGTCGACACCCGCCTCGGCATCGTCCAGGCTCACGATCGGCTCCACGAGGCCAACGCCGCCTACGTCGCCGCACCGGTGGACGCCATCTCGGGAACCGATCGGACGCTCGCACGCGACCTGAACGTCGGCGTTCTCGGCATCGACGCCGGCGGCGACGTCGAGGTGCTCGAGACGCCGCGGATCGTCGGCAACCGCTCGACGAGCGAGGCGACGGCGCTTCGGTTCCAGGCCGGGGCCCAGGGCGTCGCGGACGCCTCCTTCGGACTCAATCACCCCAAAAACTACCTCGGCTATCCGCTGGCTCACTACGCCGACGGCGACACCGGCGCGCTCCTCTCGGCGTACGACGTCGTCAGTGCGGTCGACGACGCCAGACGCGGTGCCGCGTTCCTCGGACTGATCGAGGACGGTCCCAGGGTTGAACTGACCTCGCTCGGCCACGAGGTCGTCCGGTACGCGCGAGCCCGCTACGGCTCCGTCGAGTCCGCACTCGAAGAGTTCGCGGAGTGGTACCGCTCGAGCAAACGGTTCGTTGATCTGGCGCCCGGCTGGGGGCAGCTTGCTCGTCGGGTCGTCTTCGAGTATCCGGCGACGGAGCTCCTCGTGACCGAACTCCAGACGATGCACGACGACTGGCAACCCGAGCCGACGCTGGTCGAGTTCCTCACGCACATGCACGAACTCCACCCGACGTTCACCGTCGAACTGTTCGTCCGCGGCGACGAGGCCGTCCGCCGGCGCGTGCTGACCGACGATGGAGCGCTTCGACCGTCCGCCCTCGAGGACGGCTCCATCTACCACTCGCCGACGGTGTTCCAGCTGAAGGCGATGTTGTACCACACCGGGATCCTCACCGAACGCGGGAGCGAACCTCACCGCCTCGAGCCGACCGAGGACGTATGGGCGCTTCGAGAGCCACTCTGAGGACGACCGGTCACAGGACAGTACGGGTGTAGCCGACGGCGAACGCGAGCGCGACGAGCAACGTCACGATTCCGGCGAGCAGTTGGACCGGCGCGAGGATCACGAGTTCGTGGACCATGAGCGGATACAGCGTGAGCGGAACGCCCCACTGTCCGAACACCGTCAGCCCGACGATCAGCCCCCGCCGCCTCGAGAAGACGTCGTCGAGGACGAGCGAGTACAGAAACACGACGAGCGAGAGCCCGAGCACGTGGATGTGTGTCACCCGCATCCAGTGGGGGACGCCGTCGTGTGCGGTCGATATCATCGGGTCGAGGGTGAACATCTGGTAGACGCCGATGCCAAGCCCGAACGCGAATCCGAACAGCGCCGAAATCCGGAGTCGCGCGCCGTGTCGACTCGAGACTCCCATCACCGTGTTCGATCCACCCGCGGTATCGTCGGTCGTCGCGTGAGCGCGTGCGGTCATCCGTATCTGCAGCTACGTTTCACTGAAAATATATAAAACGTCCTATGGTCGCATGTCGATTTCTCCTCATCGCGTGCGTTCGGCTCTGTGTGGCTACAGGTATCGGCACGGAGGCTGACGGACGATTCGTCGGGCCGAACCGGTTGGAACGAAAGACTATACGGCTCAGTCGAATACCCCCTACCGTGTCGACGATTCACGGTCGAAGCGAACGAAACCGGCGAGCGACGAACGCCCTGCGCGTCTGACAATGCGCTGTGTTTCCGACGCCGTCACGAACGACGGTCTGTTCTCGGATGGGTATCTCGAGGCGGCGTTCTCGAAGCCGGTTGACCGCCCCGCCGACCCCGAAGACGAACGCCGGGCGATCGTCGCCGAGATCGCCGACGTCTGGAAACGCGAGCGATCGGACGCGCCGACGTACGACGTCGTCGACCTCGAGGAGGCGATCGTTCGGCCGATTCTCCGCGCCCTCGAGGTTCCGTTCGTCCGCGACGACCGCGAGCCACCGGCCGACCGGCCACGACGACGACCGGCGTACGCCATCGGCGACGGGGTTTCGTCCGTCGACGGGACGGACCCGCTCGAGCACGCGGTCGCCGTCGCGGACGTGCGGCGGTGGGGGCGGCCGTTCGACTCGCTCGCGTTCGACGCGGACGGTCACGGCGACTGTGAGCGCCCGTTCGAGCATCCGGGCCATCGAATGCGCGTGTTTCTCGAGGAGACGTCCGCCCGCTTTAGCGTGCTCACGGACGGCAGACGGTGGCGACTCTACGGCGCAGATGGACGAGTCGACGACTACTGCGAGGTCGACCTCGAGGCGGCCCTCGAGGCGGACGACCGCGTCGCACTCGAGCAGTTCGTCCGCCTGTTCGGTGGCGACGCGTTCCGCGAGGGCCCAGACGGCGCGTGTCCGCTCGACGTCGCCTCGACCGAGAGCGAAGAACTCGCCCGCGAACGTGTCCGGACGCTCCGGACGGACGTCTGCCGTGCGGTCGTCGACCTCGCGAGCGAGCGGTCTACTCGCGGCGATAGTACAGAACTCGGTCCCACCATCGACGCCGACGAGGTGGAACTCGAAGCGAGGTACGATCGCGCGGTTCGGGACGTCTTTCGGGATCTACTCGAGCGGTACGTCGACCGGACGGCTACGATCGGTGGCGACTCCGTCCAGCCGCCGATACCGTCGTTCGCCTCGGTAGCGGCCGGTGGCACACACTCGAGCGCGTCGACGTCGACGCCGCTCGAGACCGACGTCCCCCTCGATCGCCTCGAGAGCCGCCACCTGGGCCGTCTCTACGAGTCGACGCTCGAGTACGAACTCGCGATCGCCGAGAGCGAGCGGCCGGCCGCGGACGGGGAGTACGCGCCCGTTCGTGAAGACGTCGAAGGGCGAGAGGGGCTCCGCCCCGGCGACGTCTACCTGACCGCCGACTCGGGCGAGCGAAAGGCGAGCGGATCGTACTACACCCCGGATCGAGTCGTCGAGTACGTCGTCGAGTCCACCCTCGGTCCGCTCGTCGAGGACGTTCGTGAGGGACTCGAGCGGGACGATCCGGGGTTTGCGGACGCGTTCGTCGACGCTCTCCTCGAGCGGGCGATCCTCGATCCGGCCATAGGGACGGGTCGGTTTCTGACGAGCGCGGCCGAATTCCTCGTCCGCGAAATCGTCCACAGTCGGGAACGCCACGTTGCACGACACGGACTCGAGGCGGTCGATCCCCAACGCGGTGTCGCGTGGGCCCGGCGTCGAGTCGCCGCGGGGTGTCTCTACGGCGTCGATCTCGATCCCGTCGCGGTCGGCCTGGCGCGGGCCGCGCTGTGGGAGCGAGCTGGCGGGACGCCCGCGGTTCGGGACGCCCTCGAGTCCCACCTGCTCGCCGGTAACGCGCTCGTGGGGATGGACCGGAAACAGCTCGCCGACCTGGCATCGGCGCTGACCGACGATCCGTTTGAGCACGGCGAACCCGCGACCGACCTCTTGCTCGAGCACAGCGAGTCCCTCGACCGTCTCGAGCGGATCGCGAACGTGGCGACGGCACAGCGCTTCGACGCCGATCCCGAAGGAGAGACCGACGACGTGCCACCCGATGCGGTCGACCGCCTCGTGTCGGCGGCGACGACCGAGGACGAATACGAGTCTCTCGCCGGGACTGCCTGGTTCGAAGCCGCACAGCGACGCGCCGCCGTCGACCGGTACGTCCACTGGCCGCTCGCGTTTCCGGAGCGGTTCCTCGAGGCGAGCGGTTCCGGTCGAGCCGAGCCCGGATTCGACGCCGTCGTCGGGAACCCGCCCTGGGTCGCGACGGCGGGACGTGCGGACATCAGCGCGACGATCGACTCAACGCTCCGGTCGTATCTCTCGCGGTCGTTTGCGGCCACGGAGGGCCAGTTCGATCTCTACGTCGCCTTCCTCGAGCGTGCGGTTCGGCTGGCTCGGGACGGCCGCGTCGGGTTCGTCGTTCCCGATTCGATCCTGACCCGCGAGCAAAACGAGCCGATCCGGCGGCTCCTCATCGATCGGGCACCGCCGTCGCGAATCGTCCGCGTCGGGACCGTCTTCGAGGGCGTCGAGTCGGGAGCGGCAATCCTCGTCTGTGGGCCCGACTCGGAGACCGTCGCCTGTGGGGATGCGACGGAGAGCGACGAACCCGGGGGGCGCGAGGGGGCAGTCACCGATGGCACGGCGCTCGAGGGAGTCGCGACCGAGGAGATCCCACTCGAGACGTTCGCAAGCGAGTCCGCCGCCCGGTTCCTGATCTACCTCGACGAGACGACGCGAACGATCCTCGAGCGAATCGACGATCGGCCGCGGCTCTCGGCGCTCGCCGAGGTCGCACGCGGCGAGGAGGTGAGCAAGCGAGCGCCGCGTCTCGAGGACGAGCCGACGCCGGCGACGCAGCCGATCGCCCCTGGAAGCGCGATCGTTCGGTACGGACTCGACGAGGCCGAACTCCGGTACGTCGACCCCGACGACCTCGAGAAGCGAGCCGACCAGTATCGGAGTCCGAAACTCGTCTTCAGGCAGACGAGCGACTCGCTGGTCGGAACGTACGATCCGGACGGACTGGCGACGATCAAATCGGCGTACACCGTTCACCTCCGGTCCGAATCCATCTCAGAGACGGCCGATCGGGACGACGCGTACAAACACACCCTCGGGCTGCTCAACTCGCCGCTTTTGAACTACTATCTCCGGTACAGACACACCGCATACCGGTCGGTGTTCCCACAGATCAACCAGTCGACGTTCGAGTCGCTCCCGCTCGCGATGGGCGACGGACCCGATCCGGACCTCGTCTCCGCCGTCGACGCTCGGCTCGCAGCCACGGCCGAACGGAACGCGATCTCGGTGGATCTCGACGCGGCGCTCGGCGAGTACGACGACGGCACCCAACTGGACGCAGTTCCGGCGTATCGGGTCGAACCGGGCGTCGAGGGGACGATGCTCACCGAGACGACTACGGAGCGATCCGGACTCCGGATCGACTCGGTCGAGACGAAACGGGATCGACGCCTCCGCCGGGACGGCGACGTGGTTACGATATCGGTCCGACTTCGGTACAAGCCGGCGGACGACGGCACCGACACGGACCGGTGGGGGTACGCGACGACCGACCCAGTGCCGGCGATCAGATTCGTCGGTGTCGACGACGACCTCGCGCTGGCACTCGAGACGTTCGTCCCGCACGCCGTCGAGGTGGGTGACGGGTTCGCCGGCTTCAGGGCGGCCGCGACGCGAACGATCACGCCCCTCGAGCGGTTGAACGAACTCACGCTCCCCCGTCTCGGTCAGGTCGTCGCCGATCTCTCGCGGGTCGTCGAGCGCCGCGAACGGGCGAAGAAACTGGACGAACGTATCGCGTCGATCGATCGTCGGATTCACGAGCGCGTCTGCTCGCTCTACGACGTCCCAGCAAGCGAACGAGAACGCGTTCTGCGAGAGTGTGGAGCCGACTCCGATCCGTCCAGCTAGATCGAGGACTCGGTGTCTACTGTCCCGGATGCGTCGGTTCGACGAACGGTGTCGACGAGCGTGATCTCGATCCCATCGCCGCTCCGTTCGAGCAGAACCGTTCGACCGCCGTAGACGAATTCGATCTCGAGTGACTCCGTGCTCGATTCACAGACTGCATTGAGACCGTCGGGGTCGATCACCTCGTACAGCGGCTCGAGTTCGATCGGGTCCACGCCGTCTGTCCGGGCGATCAGGTCGACGATAGCCATGCTCGGTCGGATGTCGTCGGAGGGACTCACTGTCGTCGAGGGTCGGTTCTGGTTCATGAATGGTGATGTTGGGTCCGCCAGTAAAGAATATACCCCAATATTCCATCGACGAGCCGTCCGGGAAAATTAACGTTCCGGGAGCCCGAATTACGGAATTAGGGTGCCACCAGCGGTTCTGTTGTCGTACGATCGGAGTCTTCACGTAAACACGTTTCGGTACGGAGCGTCCCGCCAGAGAGTGAGACGATCCGATCGGGCGGCTGACGGCGTCTGATTGGGGAGTATACGGTGGAATCATACTGCCAGCCAGATTCCGGCCCGACCGAATCCCCTCGCTACGACCGAGACGATACCGCCGAGTCCGTCGTCTTGGACGCCGACCGTGTGCCGAAAGCGACCGAAAACGTCGTGTTCGACCAGCGACGATGTCCGAGCAAATCCACGCCACAGTCGGTCCCTGGCTATATGACTTTATGACTGGCCCACCTACGATACGTTCGGTGGGCGTCGACCCATCACACCCATGACCTACACGTTAGAGATCAGCGACGACCTCAAGGAACGACTCGACGATCACCTGGAGGAAGACGAGACACACGAGGAGTTCATCGAGGAACTCGTCTCGATCTACGAGACCGAGGGGGCGTTCCTCCAGGAAGGATACTCGGAGTGAGATGGGCCTCGAGTATCCTCACTTCTTGATCAACTTCAAATCGACAGCGGCGACGGTCGGACGGGACGGCCTCGCGTTCGCGGAGACGATCGACCGCGTGAGCGCGGACACCGGCCGCCGGTTCGTCGTCTCGCCACACCACTCCGACATTCGGCTGATCGCCGACCGGACTTCGCTTCCAGTCGTCGCGCAGTCGGCGACCCCGGCCGCGACCAGCGAGACGGGTGCGGTCACCTGCGAGGCGGTCGCCGCCGCGGGCGCGGACGGAATCTTCGTCAACCACCCGGAGAATCCGACGCCGTTTACGGCCGTCGCACGCACCGTCGAGCGGTGTTCGGAGTTGGGACTCGAGTCGATCGTCTGCGTGACCGATCGCCGGACGGCGCGGGCTGCACTCACACTCGAGCCGGACTGTCTGCTGTTCGAACGGCAGGCCGACGTCGCGGCGGACGACGCGACGATCCGAAGCGAGCCCGCACGGATCGACGCGATCGTCGACCTCGTCTCCCGCGAGCGACCCGAAACCGCCGTGTTCGTCGGGGGTGGCATCCGGACGGCTACCGACGTCGAGCGCGCGTTCGACCTCGGCGTCGACGCGACCGGCGCAGCGTCGGCCGCCCTCGAGGCCGACGACCGCGAGGCGTGGCTCCGGTCGATCGCGGCGGCGATTCCGCAATCTCTCGAGTGAGCTCGTCGGTAAATCGTTACAGTAACCCGCCTCAGTGTTCCTCGTCGGGGTGTTCCCGAAGGTGTTCGATCGCGTGAAGTTCGACGACGGGGACGACTTTGGCGACGATCAGGAAGAACAACACCACCATTCCGATCGTGCCGATCACCGAGGCGATCTCGATCAGACTCGGGAAGTAAACGCCGGGTGTCGCGCCGTAGATATCGAAGGTGGGGTACATCAGCCCCTCGACGACGAACAGGATCTTCTCGAGCAGCGTCGCCGTGAGGATGGCGACACCAGCGACGACGGCGCGGCGTTTCGCGAACAGCGAGGGTCGGATGGTCTGGGCGAAGATGTACGCGAGGACGATCGCGACCAGCGCCATCGAGACGATGTAGATCGGATGCTCGAGGGTCGCGGCCCAGGCGTACCCCATGTCGACCGGCGGGGAGAACGTGCCGGCGGTGACCTGCTGTAACTGGAGCCAGAGAAAGAGGAGGCTGAAAAAGCCGAGCCACAGCGTCAGTCCGCGGAAGATGTCGTCGGTGATGATGTGGTCCCAATCGTACGCCCGGCGGAAGCCGTACGAGAGGAGGATGACGCCGCTGATCGCCGACGTCAGCGCGATCGTCAGGAACTGGGGGCCCTGCACACCGCCGAACCAGCGGGGATAGGTCGGAAGCAACGCGAACAGCCACGGAATCACGCCGCCGTGGAGCAACAGCGGTGCCATGATGATGATCGCCAGCGCGAGCCACCAGACCATCCGCTGGACGACCTCGTCCTCCCGTTCGGAGTAGCCGACTGTCAACAGCGAGTAGATCGGTCCGAAGTGATCCGGAAGGTCGTCTCGCAGCCGACTGACGTCGTAGCGCAGCGTCAACATGAGATACGTCGCGGTCAACACGAAGTACGCCGTAATGACGGTCACGTCCCACACGAGCGGCGAGCCGTGAATGGTGATGTGGTAGTGTCCAACGATGCTCGTGACCATCCGATCGGGCCGCCCCAGGTGAACGACGATGTAGAAGCCGGCCGCCGAGAGTCCGGCGATCGTCAACAGTTCGGCGAGTCTGGCGACCGGCATGTACCGATCCATGCCGAGCAGGCGGACGGCCGCCGAGAGGATGATTCCGCCGTGGGCGATGCCGACCCACCAGATGAACGCGCCGATGTAGACACCCCACGTGACGCCACCGCCGGTCCCCCAGTCGGACAGCGCCGTAACGACCATCCCTTCGTACAGCTGGTAGAGCCAGCCCAGCAGAAACAGCGCGAACGCGAGCCCCGCGACGGCTGCCAACGCGTAGTACTTCGTCGACGTCTGTTGCATCGGCCTGAGGATGTCGGCCTCACTCGGCGATTTCGTACTCATTGTGACCGAATCCCGAAGACGTATTCCGGCCACGGGTTTCGAACCGAACGTTGCAATCGCAGGCCCGTTTCCTCGAGTCAGCGTTGAGACTGGTCGTTCAGAACCTGTGAAAATCACACGATCGCTACGCTCCCGGCAGTTCATCCGGCGGGAACGCCCACACGGGCGGAAACTCGTTCGCAAACGGGTTCGACGATTCAGTTCGCTCGCCGCGTTACTGTTCCTGGCTCTGGGCGGGTGCGAGATCGTCGAGGTCGACGGACTTTTCCATGAGAACGTCGGCCTGGTCGGCGACGACGCGCTGTTCGCGCATCAGCTGTTTGAACTTGCTCTGTGGGGAGAGGTCGCCGATCAGGACGCCGCCGACGATCTTGCCGTCTTTGAACGCGACGCGTCGCCACTCGGTGTCGCTGTAGCGGCGTTCGGCGTGTTCGTCGCCGAGCGTCGGGTGACCGAAGGAGAGAAACGGGAAGTCGAAGTGGGTAATCGAGTACGAGGAGACCCACTCGAAGACTTCGTCCTCGTCGTCGGCAGCCATGTTGACCGCCGCGACGCGACCCTGCTCTTTTGCCGACCCCCACGAGCCGTTCTGTGCCTGCTGGTCGAGCAAGACGTCGTAGAATCGCGTGATGTCGCCGGCCGCGTAGACGTCCTCGACGTTCGTCTGCATGTACTCGTCGACGACGATCCCGTTGTCCTCCTCGAGGCCCGCGCCGCGGAGGAACTCGGTGTTGAACGTCAATCCGATCGCGACGCCGGCCCAGTCGCACTCGTGCCGGTCGCCGTTCGGATCGATCGCGGCGGTCACGTGACCGTCGTCGTCGGTTTCGAACTGGCCGACGCCGCTGTCGAACACCGGTTCGACGCCGACGTCGCGCATTCCCTCGTGCATGATCTCCGCGCCATCGGCCGAGAGCGCGTAGCGCCACCAGCGATCGCCGCGCATGAGATACTTGCCGGAGACGCCCTGTGCGCCACAGACCGCCGCGAAGTCGATCCCGAGGAGACCGGCACCGACGACGACGGCTTCCTCGCCGGCTTCGGCGCTCTCGCGGATCCGCCGTGCGTCCTGGAACGTCCAGAAGTGGTGGACGCCGTCGGCGTCACTGTTCTCGACCGGAAGCTGGGTCGGCGTCCCGCCCGTCGCGACCAGCAGTTTGTCGTAGGAGATGTCCTCACCCTGGTGGATGCGAACGATCTTCTCGTCAGTGTCGACCGACGTTACGTGCGTGTTGAGCGAGAGATCGATGTCGCGCTCGTCGTACCACTCCTCGTCGTGAATCGAGATCGGCGCTTCGGGGAGCTTCCCTTTCGCGTGTTCTTTGATGAGAATCCGGTTGTACAGTGGCTCCCCCTCATCGGTGATGACGGTAATCTCCGAATCCGGGTCTTCCTCCCGGAGGGTCTCGGCAGCCGAACTGCCCGAGATCCCGTCACCGATGATGACGTACTGGGTCATATTCGGACCGTTCGTAATGCGGGTTAAAGTGGGTTGCTATCTCGTCTATTTTACCGCCCCTGGTGAACTGGTCGAACGATTGTCCGCTCGAACCGAATACGTTCACGCAATCATATAGTTCGATGCGTCATATCGCAGCCGTTGTTATCGTTGTAATTGTCACCGTTCTCGGCTCTCTTCTCCGAGAGAAGTCGACTGCGTATCGTGGCTGGTCACACCGGCGTCCGAACCGCTCTTTACGCTAGCCGCCCTACGCCGGGTCATGAAACTCCACCAGAACGCGCGCCACTTCGCCTCACGCAAGGCTCTCGAGACGCCGGTCGTCCGCTCGGTCGCGACGTCGGGTCTCGTCCGCCTGCACACGCGAGTATTCCTCGGCAAGGCCGATCCGGCCCACGCCGATGAACGCGAGGCCCACCTCGACGCCCTCTTCGAGGCGACGGTCGATAGCTATCTCCGGGCGCTCCAGGATGGTTACTCGGAGGCCCAAGCCCGCGAGATCACACACATCCAGGCGAACTTCGACTTCTACAACCACGGCTGGACCGAGATGATGGAGTTTCCGACGGACGAACTCGAGTCCCATTACGACCGCTACGGCGACTTCTTCGAGCGCTGGGACGTCACGATCGACGATCCACTGGGCCAGTTTGCGCCACCCGAGGGGCTACCGGAGGCACCGTCCACGCCCGAGCGACTCGAGGATCCGGACCACCCCCACGCGGAGGGCGGGTTCGCGGACGACGTCTACGTCGAAACCGAGGAGGGCGAGTTAGTCGTCGGCGATCGAGACGACATCGACGCCGACGAGGTCGACGTCTCGCAGGCGGTCGGAGTCGACGACGATCCGACCGGCGAGTAGTTCGTCGGGACGACGAATCGAGTCCCCCAGACGAGCGAACCAGACGGGTCGGGCCTCGTTCGAATCGACTCCGTTCGTGTCTAACGCTTCATATCTCGAGAGAGACTTCCAAGCGGCTAAGTGCGCTGCGTGCCGGGAACACGTAACGAATGGACGAAAACGATCGGTCGATCGCCGGATTTACGATGGCGGGTCACGCCCTCGTTCACTGGTTCGAGACGTCGATACCGATCTTTCTGGTCGTCTGGCTCGCCGAGTTCGACGTCACCATCGCGTTGCTGGGACTCGTCGTCGCGCTCGGTTACGCACCGTTCGGTCTGGGTGCACTCCCCGGGGGCATCCTCGCGGACCGCTACGGGACCAAGCGGCTGATCGTCCTCTGTCTCGCCGGGATGAGCCTCTCGTTTTTCGTCCTGTCGGTCGCGACGTCGATCTACGCGATCGCCGCCGGCCTGCTTCTGTGGGGGATCGCCGCGAGCGTCTACCATCCGGCCGGACTCTCGCTCATCAGCACGGGAGTCGACGATCGTGGGACGGTCTTCGCCTGGCACGGCATCGCCGGTAACGTCGGCATCGCGCTCGGCCCGTTCGTCGCGGCGACGCTGTTGATCGTCCTCGAGTGGCAACTCGTCGCGGCGCTGCTCGCCGTTCCCGGACTGCTCGCAGTGGCGTACGGGCTGACGGCCCAGTTCGATCCGACCGCAGCGGTCGAAGACGACGTCGATGCCGGTCCAGCAGAGGCGCTGTCGCTATCCGACCTGCTGGAGAACTCACGGGCGCTGTTCGCGAGCGCGTTCGCGATCGTCTTCGTCATCGTCACGTTCGAAGGGCTGTACTATCGGGGAATGCTCACCTACCTGCCGGAGATCCTCCACGGGTTGCCGGCGATGGACGCCCTCGCCGTGCCCGAGGTCCTCGAGGGGATCTCCCCGGCCGACTACATCTACGTCGGGCTGCTCGTCGTCGGGATGGCGGGACAGTACGTCGGCGGGAAGTTGACCGACCGCGTCTCGCCCGATCGTGGGCTGGCCGGTCTCTTCGTCGTTCTCACCGTCCTCGCGGTGGCGTTCGTCCCCGTCACCGGCATGGGTCTCGGTGCGATCGTCGCCCTCTGTGCCGTCTTCGGCTTCTTTCTCTTCGCGATTCAACCGTTCTACCAGAACGCCGTCGCCGTCTACACCCCGCCGGATACGCGCGGACTCTCCTACGGCTACACATACCTCGGCGAGTTCGGCCTCGGCGCGGCCAGTATCGCCGTCGCCGGCTTCGTCCTCGAGGGGTTCTCGACCGCCGCCTTCTTCGTCCTGATCGCTGGCTTCGCCGCCGCGGGCGCAGTCCTTTCGGCCGCCCTGGCGGCCGGACTGGGACGCTTCCTTGAGGCGAGCCCCGATAGTGCAACCGGGTTGAACGAGTGATCGGCGACGACACCACCCGTTACCGGGCGTCCCGCTCGATCGGTCGACAAACATATCTACATTCGAGGTGGAACGACACTGCGGAGAGAAGCGGATCCCACCGACAACAATCAAATAGTTGTCTTTTCGGCCAGCTGGTTATCAGCTTCGATAACCGTGGATTACCATTTATGTGGTGACGCCATCACCCGTTCGATATCAATGAGTTTCCTTCGACGGCTGGTGCCGGCGGCCATTCGACGCAGATACACGGTCAAGTTCACGATCGTGCTCCTGTGTCTCGGGCTGATGGTCGGGCTCATCGGGTTCGCCGCGACCGTCGTCGTCACCGACGAGGTAGAAGACCGCGTCGAGGCGGACCAGCTCTCTCTCACCGAACAGGACGCACAGGGACTACAGCAGTGGCACGAACGGAACGAACGAACGGCGGCGATGCTCGCCACGTCGGACGCCGTCGCGAGTGACGACCCCGACGCGGTCGAACGACAGTTCATAGAGTGGGACCAGCGCCTCGGAGAGCAAGCGGTCGCGATCAGCTACGTCGATACGACGAACGCGACCGTCGTCGCGAGCACCGACGGCGCGCTCGTGGATCGGTCGCTCGCTGATCTCGACGGGATCGACGGCGACGCGACGAGCCAGGCCACCACCGACGAGGCGTGGGTCTCGAGCCCGTACGTCGGCGACGACCTCGAGGCAGAGAACGTGGTCGTCAGCTACGTTCTTCGGTCGCCAGAACACGACGATCGTGCGATCGTTTACACCGTCGACGTCGAGTCCGTCGGCACGCAACTCGCCGGAAGCGGGTCCGCCGTGACCGTCGTCGTCGACGGGAACGACGAGATCGTCCTCGACAGCGCGGGCTACGCCGGGGGTGAGACTCTCGGTGCCGAGTACGACGGCAGCGCCGCCGACTGGATCCGCACAGACGGCGCGGCCACGAGACAGGTTGCCGGCGGGAGCGCGAGTGTTCTGGACGCCTACGGGTTCGGAACGGAAGACTACGTCGTAAGCGGCGCACCGGTCGAGGGCACCGACTGGGTCGTCCTCACACACGAACCGCGAAGCGCGGCCTTTGGCTACCTCTCGCTAGTCGACGAGCAGGGACTCGCGGCCGCCGCTGGCGGTCTCGTCGTCTTCGTCGGACTGGTCGGCGTCGTCCTCGGACGAAACACCACGTCGTCGATCGACCGACTCACCCGGAAGGTACACGAGATGGAACAGGGCAACCTGCAGGTCGAGTTCGAGACCAAACGGATCGACAGTGTCGGAACGCTCGCCGACGGTCTCGCCTCGATGCGCGACACGTTGAGCGATCAGATTCAGGAAGCCGAAACTGCCCGCCAGGACGCCGAACGCGAGCGAGAACGAGTCGAAGAGATCAACGACCGCCTCGAGCGAAACGCCGACGAGTACAGCGAGGTGATGGCCGCGGCCGCCGAGGGTGATCTGACCGCCCGGATCGACGCCGACGGCGAGAACGAGGCGATGGACGCCATCGCCACCGACTTCAACGGGATGTTAGAGGAGATCGAGCGCACCGTCGCGGAGCTGAACCGGTTCGCCTCGTCCGTCGCGCTCGCCTCCGAGCAGGTGACCGCCTCGAGCGAGGAGGTTCGCTCGGCGTCCGAACAGGTCACCGAGTCGGTCCAGGAGATCTCGGAGGGCGCAGACCAGCAAAACGAGTCGCTGCAGGCCGTCGACGGCGAGATGGACCTGCTCTCGACGACGACCGAAGAGATCGCCGCCTCCTCGAACGAGGTCGCCGACATCGCAGAGCAGACGGTCGAAACCGGCCAGAGCGGCCGGACGGCTGCACGAGCGGCGATCGAAGCGATGAACGAGATCGAAGGCGAGTCCGAGGGTGCCGTCGCCGAGATCCAGCGCCTCGAGGAGGAAGTCCAGCAGATCGACGAACTGATCGCGACCATTTCCGACATCGCACGCCAGACCAACATGCTGGCGCTGAACGCCAATATCGAGGCCTCACGCTCTGCGAGTGGCGACGACGAGGAAGGGTTCTCCGTCGTCGCCCAGGAGGTCAAAGAGCTCTCCGAGGACGTCGCCGCCGCGGCGAACGAAGCCGAGGCGCGACTCGAGGCGATCCGCGAGCGGACGGAGGTCTCGGCGGCCGAAGTCGAGGGAACCAGTTCGCACATCGAGGACGCGAGCGAGCAGGTCCAGGCGGCCGTCGAAGCGCTCGAGGAGATCGCCGACCTGGCCCAGGAGACGAACAGCGGGGTCCAGGAGATCTCCGCCGCGACCGAAGAACAGGCCGCGTCGACCCAGGAGGTCGTGGCCATGGTCGGCGAGGTGGCGACGATCTCCCAGCAGACGAGCACGCGTTCGGAAACTGCCGCCGCTGCGGCCCAAGAGCAGACCAGCGCGCTGACGGAGGTGACGAAGTCGGCCTCGCGACTGGCCGAGCAGTCCTCCGAACTGTCGGCTGCCCTCGATCGGTTCGCCACCGACGTCGACGAGGACGACCTCGCGGTCGACCCCGAGGCGACGCTCGAGGATCTCGCGTTCGACGCGGAGTCCGCGCTCGAGGACGCTGATACGGACGAAATTACAGACGAGGGCGACCAGGTAGTCGCAAGCGAGGGCGCCGAAGGGGAGACCGAGCAGGCACTCGACGACGTGGCTCCAGGAACGGATCACGCGGACGACGAGCCTGCGGACGGTGAGCCGTCTCCGACGGAGGGCGACGGCGATCCGCTCGCGGCCGCGCCGGCGACCGGCGAGGAGACGGACACAGCGAGTGACGACGAGGCACCGACCGATCTGGCGGACGGCATTACGTTTGCGGCCGACGATGCCGCCGACGGCGACCGGCCCGATCCGCTGGCGAACGAGTCGCCACCTGACGAGGCCGAACCAGCTTCTGACGAGGCCGAATCCCCCTCCGGCGAACGCGAAACGGACGCCGCCCCCCTCGAGATGAACGAACCGATCGCGGACGACACCGTCGATCTCACGGTCGAGGAGGATCCGCTCGGGGATGGCTTCGCGGACGGCGAACCGGCCGAAACGGCGGAATCGGTCGACGGAAACGCTGAGACGACTGACTCGAGTGACTCGGAGGCGACCACCGACGTGAGCGACCCGCTTGCGGCCGGTAGCGACGATCCCGTCACATCCGACCCGCTCGTGGAAGCGGACGACGACGGGTTCGCGGACGAGGAGCCCCTTACCTCGAGCGACGGGCCGTCGGTCGAGGATCCGCTGCAGGAAGGCGATCTCGTTGATTCCGACTGGAGCGGCGACTCGTCGACCGTCGACGACCCCGTCTCGGAGCCTGCCTCGAATCTCGAGGTCGAAGAAGACGACGCCGTTGCCGATGAAACCGAAGCGCACGGCGGAGACGACGATTCGACGGAGTGGGACGAAAGCCGTGATGTGTTGGACGACTCGCCGGAGAGCATCGACCCACTCGCGGACACCGGGGTCGAATCCGAGACGACCGAGGGATCCCTGCCGGACGACGAATCCGGCGGCGACGACTCCGCGGACTCGTTGACCACCGAACCGGAGGAGTGGAACCCGTTCACTGACGGCGACGAGATGGACCAGGTCGATCCGTCGGAGACCGGTGAGGGCGGTGACGATCTCGAGGAGTCGGCCGAAGCCGAACGGGACGACGCCGAGCGAGAGGACGACGAGTCCGAAACCGACGAGGACGCCTCGATGGTCGAGAACACCGACGACGTGTTCACGTTCGGCGGGACGACAGAAGAGTAGCGCCGAACGCGGAGCCGACGGATCTGTCGAACGATGGAGACGGCCCGTGCTCCCGTCGTCGTTCGCTACCTTTTTGCCTGCACTGTGGCAAGAAATCTGCATGCTTACCGTGCGGGCTCCAGCGACGAGTGCGAACCTCGGGAGCGGCTTCGACGTCTTCGGCGTCGCGCTCGGAGCGCCCGCCGACGTGGTTCGAGTCGAGCGCGCGCCGGAAACGACGATCTCGATCACCGGGGCCGGCAGCCAGTACATTCCCGAAGACCCGAAGAAGAATACAGTGGGTGCAGTCGCCGAGGCGCTCGACGCGCCGGCACGCATTCGAATCGACAAGGGCGTTCGCCCCTCCTCCGGGCTCGGCTCGTCGGCCGCCAGCGCCGCCGCCGCCGCCGTCGCGTTGAACGAACTCTACGATCGCGGCCTCACACGCGAGGAACTCGTACCGATCGCCGCCGAGGGCGAGGCGCTCGTCTCCGGCGAAGCCCACGCCGACAACGTCGCGCCGTCGTTGCTCGGTGGCTTTACCGTCGTGACCGACGGCGGTGTCACCCAGGTCGACACGTCGATCCCTCTCGTGGCCTGTCTCCCCGAAATCACGGTCTCGACGCGGGACGCACGCGGGGTCGTCCCCGAGCACGCCCGGATGGGCAACGTCGTCGACACCGTCGGCAACGCCGCCACGCTCGCGGTCGGGATGGCACGGAACGATCCCGAACTCGTCGGGAAGGGAATGGCCGACGAGATCGTCACTCCCGAACGAACCGCACTCATCGACGGTTACGCACAGGTTCGCGACGCCGCCCTCGAGGCGGGTGCGACCGGCGTCACCGTAAGCGGCGCTGGGCCCGGCGTGCTCGCGGTCTGTCACCACGCCGATCGTCGAGCGATCGCCGCAGCGATGCTCGACGCCTTCGACGCGGCCGGTATCGAGAGCCGGGCCTACCAGACCACGGTCGGGCCCGGCGCTCGGCTCTACACCGACTGAGCGACGATGGGCGCCCGAACCGACGGCGCGTTGGCCGTGGTGGTGTTGACCGCTGCACTCGTCGCGTTCGTCCTCGTCGGGGCCACCCCGTCTCTGCCTGCGTTCTTGCTCGGAGCAGCCGCGACGGTTGGTTTCGAGCTCGTCGCCGCTCGCGATCCCGAGACCGTTCGAAAGTACTGGGAGCGGCGGCCGGTCCAGTTCGCTGCCGTCGTCGTCG
Organism: Natrialba sp. INN-245; assembly: GCF_009807105.1. NCBI lineage: Archaea > Methanobacteriati > Methanobacteriota > Halobacteria > Halobacteriales > Natrialbaceae > Natrialba > Natrialba sp. INN-245. The sequence goes on from NZ_WUBV01000044.1 coordinate 64,324, forward strand.
CGCTCGCGATCGTGGGAGTCGGCACGACGGTCGCACCGTCGAGCGTGTTGTCGGCGATTTCGGGAGCGCTCGTGATGTATCTCGCCTTTCTGATGGTCGTCGTCGCCGGATCGTAACGGCGGTAATTCCGTCTCTCCGGGCGTTTTGCGCCGCCATCGTTACAGCTGCAAACTCGAGGCTCGCGCCGGGCCGGACGCGAGCGTCTCGACTCCCGTCACGGACGGGACGGTCGAGGCGTCACGGGTCGAACGGGGCCGACGCCTCGGTGTCGGTCCGGGTGAGGCGTCGATGGACGCGACCAACCGTCGTCCCGTTTACGCCCCGCCACGTTCCCGTCGCAGTAACGCGGTTTCCGTCGACGTCGACCGACCGCTCGTCCGCCGACGCGCCCAGTCGCTGCTCGAGGTCGCCGTCGTCGGGATCGTCGACGATCGCTGCGAACTCACCGGTCGCCGTCTCCGCGCCGTCGACGGTAAACGAGCAGACGACGCCGTCCGCGTCCTCGAACCCCTCGAACGTGACGTCGGTGATTCCCCCGTTCTCGTCGGCAGTGAGCCGGTCGCCGTACTGTCCGACGGTGACGTCGCCTTCGCCCGCAGTTTCGACGAGCCACGCGACCACGTCCGAGATCTCGGTCGCCCGATCCGCGTCGCCCACCGAGGCTGCGGTGATAGTTTCGAGTCGCGTCATCGGCTCCGCGTCGTCCTCGAGTTCCGTGCCGTCGACGAAGACGATCGCGTCGTCGCTGACGGCGATCACCGCGTCGGCGTCCTCCTCTACCGGCGTGTAGACGTCGTACTCGCCGATCTCGGCCGTTCGCTCCATCTGTCTGAGAAACTCCGCCGCCGGCTCCGCGGTGAGCCGGTCGTCGATCTCTGCGGTGTCGACGTCCCCGGCCACGATCACGGCGTCGTTTACCACCAGCAGTTCCTCGACGGCCGTCTCGAAGGCATCGTCGTCGACGAGCCTGCCGAGTCGGTACTGCGAGAGACCGAGCCCAACGGCGAAATACGCCGCGAGCAGTCCGGTCGAGACGGGTTCGACCATCGGATCGTCCCGGAACTCGTCCGGAACCTCCTCGCTTGGCTCCGCTTCCTCGAGTTCTCGCTGTGTCTCTTCTTCGAGGGCCGCCCAGTCGATCGCGACGAACTCGAGGCCGTCGTCTTCGATCGTGAGCCACCGGGTGTACGCCGGGAGGTCGTCGGTCTCCTGTGCGGTGACCGTGGGACTGCCCGCGATACCGACTGTGACCGTTGCCGCTGCACCGATCAGCTCGAGCGTCCGTCGTCGACTCGGGGTCATGGTCGATACTACGCGGTCGCGCTCGATATAGGACAGGGGCCGGTATTCGTTCGTGCCACAGAGACCGTCACGCACCTCGAGTGAACTCACCGCTCGTTGTCAGATGTCCCGGCGCGTAAAGAGAGCCAGGGCGACGCCGAGCAAGACGAGAAAGGCGACCAGGAGCATTCCTGCGTCCGCGAACGCGTACTCCTCGCGGACGAGAATCGCCGTCTCGTCGACGTACCGACTCGGCGTCACCGCGCCGATCCACTCGACGTCGGGATCGAGCCCGGAGACGGCGTCGACCAGCCAGCAGACGAACACGAGCGTTATCGCCGCCGCTCGGGCGGTCCTCGGCCGGTCGGCGACGACCGAGAGGACGAGGCCGATCCCGGCACAGACCAGCAGGTACGGAATCGAGAGGAGATGGACCATCGCGAGTGCGACGGGATCGAACGACTCGCCGATGACGAGCGCGCCGACGTAGACGACGGTCGCCACTCCGACGTTCAACGCGACCAGCGGGACCCACAGCGCAGCGACCTTCTGGAGGAGGACGGACTCCCGCGAGACCGGATTCGAGAGGGTGAGGTCCATCGTCCGGTCGGCGACGTCGGCTGCGATCAGTCCCGCACCGGCGTACGCGAAGTAGATGCCGACGAGGATCACCCAGAAAAACGAGTAGATTTCGGCCGCGATGAACCCCTCGATCGTGTGCAGCGCCTCGATCCCGAACAGATCGAAGAAGAAGGCCGGGAACGCCTCCTCGAGGGCTTCCATCTCCGCCGAGAGACTCGGAAACATCGCAAAGTAAAGCGCAGAGAGGAGGACGAAGACGCCGACGAGAACGACCGACCCGCGGACTCGCTTTCGCGACTCGATCCGGAGGATCGCCGTCACGTCGACACCTCCGAGAGACGGTCGATCGTCGACCGGATGCTCGCGTCGGCGTTCCGTCGGCGCTCGTGGATGTGCTCGCGCCGACTGGTGGGGACGTCGAACGCGGCGGCGGTTGCGGTTCTATCTGTTGTCCTCATCAGATATCCCTCCGGACGAAGAGAGCGGTCGCGACGCCGAGCAAGACGAGAAACGCGATCAGAAGAATTCCTGCGTCCGCGAACGCGTACTCCTCGTGGACGAGGATCGCGCCCGGATCGACGTACCGACTCGGCGTGATCGCACCGACCCACTCGAACTCCGAGTTCATCTCGGAGAGACCGTCGACCAGCCAGCAGACGAACACGAGTCCCAGTGCGGTCGCCTGTGCGCTCTCGACGCGTCCGAGGACGACCGAGAGGACGATGCCGATCCCGGCACAGACCAGCAGATAGGGGACGATAAACAGGTGTGCCACCGCGAGAGTGACGGGGTCGAGCGTCTCACCGATGACCACGATGCCGACGAACAGGACCGCAAACAGGCCGACGTGCAACGCGACCAGTGGAACCCACAGTGCGGCGACTTTCTGGAGGAGGACCGACTCCCGCGAGACCGGATTCGAGAGCAAGAGATCCATCCGGCGGGTACGAACGTCCTCGACGATCATCCCGGCGCTGGCGTACGCGAAGTAAATTCCGGCAAACAGCAGCCAGATCATAGAGAATACGTATCCGCCGACGAACCCCTCGATCGTGTGGATCTCTTCGATCCCCAACAAGCCGAGCAAGACTGGCGGAAACGCCTCCTCGATGAGTTCGGCCTCGTCCGCAAACCCCGGGAAGACGGCGAGGACGAACCCCAGCAGCAGGCTCAGCAGCCCGGTCAGTACGAGTGAACTGCGGACCAGCTTTCTGGACTCGAGACGCAGAATCGCCGTCATCCTCCCCTCGCCGGTTCGCCGTCCGTTCTCTCCGTCGGCGTACCCTCACCGTAGTAGTGTTTGAAGATCTCGTCGAGTTGCGGATCGGTGATCTCGACGTTCGCGATGTCGAACTCGCCGAGGTGGTCGATGAGCGCGTTGTACTCGCCAGTGTAGGTAAACTGCACCGCGCTGTCGACGATCTCGAGATCGATCATCTCGTCCGTCGCGAAGCGCGCTTCGTCGACCGGCTCCGCCAGGTGAACCCACACCCGCTTCCCGCTTCGCTCGAGGAGCGCGTCGATATCCTCGAGGGCGACCAGTTCGCCCTCGCGAATGATGCCGACACGATCACAGACTCGCTGCACTTCGCTCAGCACGTGTGAGGAGAAGAAGATCGTCTTGCCGGCGTCACGTTCCCGCTCGAGGAACTGATGGAGTCGATCCTGTTTGAGCGGATCGAGCCCGGACGTCGGCTCGTCTAAGATCGCGATCTCCGGATCGTGCATGAACGCCTGCACGATGCCGAGCATCCGTCTGTTCCCGTGAGAGTACGTCTCGACCGGTTTCTCGAGGGGTGGGTAAAATAGCTCCAGTAATTCGTCCCGTCGTTCGTCGCCCCGCATCCGTGCGAAGTAATCGAGAACCTGTCGGCCGGTGAGTCGTTCCTCGACGCCGATCGAATCGGGCAAGTATCCGACGTCGGCTTTCCGTTCGGTGAGCGCTCGTCGGTCGCGGATGTCCGTCCCGAGGATGGTCGCGGTCCCCGACGTCGGCTTGATCAGCCCGAGTAACAGCCTGATAGTCGTCGTCTTGCCAGCCCCGTTCGGGCCGAGGTAGCCAAATATCTCGCCGGAATCGACGTCGAAGGAGATGCCGTCGTTGGCGACGACCTCGCCGTACCGTTTGGTGAGGTCGTCGATCCGGATGGCGGACATAGGAGACACACGACGCAGGGATACTTGAAACGAACGGCGATTTGACGTGTGTGAGGACAACCACGAGTCGAGAGGAAACCCCCTAAGAATCAGTTGTGTTCAACGTCCTGTTACACGCGTCAACTGTACTGTAGCTCATTTCCGTCGCAACCGCCGTCGGTCGCGCCGTGATCGCGAGTTTGGAACGTAGAACCGACGTCGCTCGCCGTTAGACGCCCCGTCCCTGCATCTTCTCCTCTTCGGCCAGATCGACGTTGGCGTCGCCTTTCATCCCCTTGCCGAGGTTCTTCGAGATCTCGGCGAGTGCCTCGGGGTCGTCCCAGTTGTTGACGGCTTCGACGATCGCCTCGCCCATCACGGGCGGGTTCTCCGCGCCGAAGATACCGCTTCCGACGAAGATGCCGTCACACTCGTGGTGCATCATGAGCGCCGCGTCCGCGGGCGTCGCGATGCCGCCGGCGGCAAAGTTGACGACCGGCAGGCGGCCCATCTCGGCGGTCTCGTGGACCAACTCGGCGGGCGCTTCGATCTCGCGGGCGTAGGCCTCGCGCTCCTCGAAGCTCATTCCCTCGAGTCGGCGAATCTCGCCTTTGATCGTGCGCTGGTGGTGGACGGCCTGGTTGACGTCGCCGGTGCCGGCCTCGCCTTTGGTTCGGATCATCGCCGCGCCCTCGTCGATTCGCCGGAGGGCTTCACCCAGATTCCGCGCGCCACAGACGAAGGGCGCGGTAAAGTCGCGCTTGTCGATGTGGTAGGCGTCGTCCGCGGGCGTGAGGACTTCGGACTCGTCGATCATGTCGACGCCGACGGCCTCGAGGATCTGGGCTTCTTTCGTGTGACCGATTCGGGACTTGCCCATCACCGGGATCGAGACGGAGTCGACGATCTCTTCGACGTCCGCGGGATCGGCCATCCGGGCAACTCCCCCGCGTTTTCGGATGTCGGCCGGCACCGCTTCCAGGGCCATGACGGCGACCGCGCCGGCCTCCTCGGCGATCCGGGCCTGTTCTGGGTCGACGACGTCCATGATGACGCCGCCTTTCTGCATCTGTGCGAACCCTCGCTTGACGAGGTCCGTTCCGCGTCGCAGTTCCTCGAGGTCGGTCTCTGCTGACATACACCAGGGTTCGAACCCACCGCACTTACGCGTGTCCGTTCCGGCCAGGGACGATCGCGTCGGTCACGGCCGACCGCTAGTGTTTTGCAACTGTCGGTCCACACGACGGACGAACGATGTTCGCGACGAGCGAGGTGCCCGACCGAGATCCGCTTCCCCGATACCTCGCCCCCGTACCGAAACCGATCGAGGATCTCGGGCTCCGATTCGCCTGGCTCGTCGTCGCGATCAACCTCGCGGGGACGGTCTTTGGGTTCTGGTACTATGCCGGTCAGTTCGCCGAGACACCGGCGCTGATGTGGCCGTGGGTTCCGGACAGCCCGATGGCGACGCTGTTGATCGCACTCGCGATCGCCGCCTGGAAACTCGGCTACGACCTGCCGTGGCTCACCGCACTCGCCTTTTTCGGCAACGTCATTCTTGGGCTCTGGACGCCGTATACGTTGCTCGCCTTCGCCGATTCGTACGGCTATCTCCACCCGCTTATGTACCAGTTTCTGTTCTGGAGCCACCTCGGAATGGTCGTCCAGGCGCTCGTTCTCCACCGGATCACCGACTTTTCGGTCGGCGGCGTCGCCGTCGCGGTGATCTGGTACACGAGCAACCTGATCGTCGACTACTTCGTCCCCGTCCTCGAGGGGCCACACGGAACCCACCACACCACGATTCCGGTCCCCCGCGATACCCCGATGTTTCTGGGTGCGGACGCCCTCGGCGTCATCGCGGCCGGTGAGGTCACGTTCACGGTCCTCGCGCTCTTTCTCGCGCTCTCGATTCGGGTGAAAACGTGTGAGGCGACTCGAGCCCACTCGTCGGGATAGTCACACGGTTTCGTCTGGACAGCCACGCGACCGCATCGAACGGTGATCGAGCGTCCGCGTGAAGAGATGTCGACTGGTCAACACCGCAACGGGGGCTCTTGGTCGTCGAACCCGAATAGCGCGTATGGCACTCGCGGTGATCGAAGGCCGACGCCGGAGATCGGTGACACGGTGGCTCCGCGGACTCTGGTCGTACTACCGGGCGTACACGGGAACCGCGGTCCACACCGCGTCCGCGGCGGCGCTCGCGATATTCGGATTGCTCGTCTTCGTCGATCCGCTCTTTGCCGTCGTCGCGATCGCCTCCTACGTCTGCCCACCGGTCGTCCTCTACGTGCTCGGCGTCGACACACACTCGAGTCGGCCGGAGCCGACGGTCACCGAAACGGATGCGAGCGATGGCTCGAGCAGGCGGACGACCTCCGGTCCGGCTGCCGCTGACGTCGGTTCGAAACCAGTAAACGCCGATAGAAGAGACGAACCCGGCGAACCCGACGGCTCTGATTCCGACACCGACACTACCGACGGCGACTCGGATTCGGATACCGATACCGACGACGGCGACTCAGATTCAGACGATCGGGACACCGATACGGATACCGACGGCTAACCGATCGACCGCTCGAACCGAAACTGAAACTCCCACAGCGAAAATCGACGGCGCTACTCGAGGACGATGACCGCCGACTCGGTCTCGATCATCTCGCCGTCGCCCGAGTAGGTGCGCTCGAGTTCCACCTCGAACAGCTCGCCTTCGAGTTCCTCGCCAGCGACCCGCAACACACCCGCATCGTCGTCGATTTCGTACTCGCCGCTCTCGATACCCGAATCGATCTCGCCGACCTTGGACCCGAACTTCGGCCCGAGCGTCGAGTAGTCGAGGTCGATCGCGGCGACCTCGGTCGTCACCTCGGGTTCGTCCGCAAGGAGCGTCAGCTCCTGGACGTGCATCACGTTCCGGATGGCGTCCTCGAAGCCCTCGATCGGGCCGTAGACCGACACGGACTCGAGGTCGGCGTTCAGCGGGAGCTGGTTCTCGCTTTTGTACCGCCGAAGCGCCGAGATGACCTCCATCGCCGTCTCGCCGGCTTCGAGGTCGGCTTCGTACCCTTGCGGCGCAGGCCACGCTCGAGTGTGGATACTCGCCTCGTTGAGGTCCGTGTTCTCCCCAGCGTAGACGGCCTGCCAGATCTCCTCCGTGACGTGGGGCAGGAAGGGAGCCCACAACTCGAGGAAGGTTCGGTGGGCCGTCCGCAGCGCGTACTGCGTCGAAGGGTTGTCCTCGCGACCCTTGGCGATCTCTAAGTAGTCGTCACAGAAGGTGTTCCAGAAGAACGTCCGCAGGCGATCGCGGGCTTTGGCGAACTCGTAGGCCTCGAACTGGGCGGTGAGTTCGGAAACGGCGTCGTCGAGTTCGGCGAGCAGCCAGCGGTCGATCGGCTCGAGGTCGGCCGGCTCCTCGGGGTGAGCGGGCGCGAGCGTGTCGACGAGTTTCGAGGCGTTCCAGAGCTTGCGCAGGAGTTTCTCGCCGGCGCGGAGGTCTTTCTCCTGGTAGGGAAAGTCGTCGCCGACCGCCGCACTGGCCGCCCAGAATCGGACGGCGTCGACGGGATACTCCGCGAGCACTTCGTCGGGCGCGACGACGTTGCCACGGGACTTGGACATCTTCTCGCGGTTCTCGTCTAAGACGTGGCCGTTGATCAGCGTCGCGTCGAAGGGCACCTCGCCGGTGTGTTCGTAACACTTGACGATGGTGTGGAACAGCCAGAAGGAGATGATGTCGTGACCCTGCGGGCGCAGGTCGAACGGATAGAGCTCCGGTTTCTCCATCGTGAACTCCTCGGCGTCGGCGTCCCAGTCCCAGCCGGCATTGATGAGGGGAGTCAGCGAGGAGGTTGCCCAGGTGTCGAAGACGTCCTCCTCGGGTTCGAACTCGTCGTGACCGCACTCGGGACAGGCGTCGATCGGTGGCTCGTCCGAGAGTGGATCGACTGGCAGGTCCTCCTTGTCGGCCATAATCGGGTGATCGCACTCCTCGCAGTACCAGACCGGGAACGGAATGCCCGAATCGCGCTGGCGGGAGATGAGCCAGTCCCACTCGAGGCCCTCGATCCAGTGGCGATAGCGCGTGAACATCTTCTCGGGGAACCAGTCCATCTCCCGGCCGGCCTCGAGGTACTCTTCCTTGTGGTCCAGAATCTCGACGTACCACTGCTTGGAGACGCGGTACTCGACGGGGGTGTCACAGCGCTCGTGAACGCCGACGGCGTGGGTGATCTCCCAGCGGTCGCGGAGATAGCCCTCCTCGTCTAAGTCCTCGACGATGGCCTCGCGGGCCTCCTCGGTCGACAGCCCTTCGTAGGGGCCGGCGAGGTCGGTCATCGTCGCGGTCTCGTCGATGGCCACCCGGAGCGGGAGGTCGTGAGCCTGGTACCACTCGATGTCGTTTTGGTCGCCGAAGGTACAACACATCACGATCCCGCTTCCTTTCTCCATGTCGACGCGCTCGTCTTCGATGATCGGCACCTCGTGGCCGAAGATCGGAATCCTCGCCGTCTCGCCGACCAGATCCTGGTTTGCCTCGTCGTCGGGGTGGACGAAGACGGAGACGCAGGCGGGAATCAGTTCCGGACGCGTCGTGGAGATGACGAACTCGTCGCGGTCGGTGCCGTCGGACACGACGTCGAACGCGATGTCGTTGAAGTGGGAGTGGCGCTCGTCGTCTTCGGTCTCGACTTGCGAAATCGCCGTCTCGCACTCCGGACACCAGATCGCGGGCGCCTTTTTCCGATATTCGCGCCCCTTCTCGTAGAGATCGAGAAACGACAGCTGGGAGATGCGCTGGACGCGGGGTTCGATCGTCTTGTACGTGTTCGACCAGTCGATCGACGTCCCGAGCCCCTGCATCTTCTCCGTGAACTCGGCCTCGTACTCCGTACAGACCTCCCGACAGAGCTGCTGGAACTCGCGGCGTTCGTACTCTTGATGTTCGATGTCGAGTTCCGTTTCGGTCAGACGCTCGCTTGCGATCCCGTTGTCGTCGTAGCCGAACGGAAAGAGAACGTCGCCATCGTGCATTCGCTGGAACCGCGCGGAGAAGTCCTGGAGTGTGTGGCCGTAGAGGTGGCCCATGTGTAGGCTCCCCGAGACGGTCGGCGGCGGGGTGTCGATCGCGTAGGTCGTGTTCGGATCCCGCTCGGGGTCGCTTTCGTAGGCGTAGATCTCCTCGTTGACCCACCGATCCTGCCAGCGGGATTCGACCGCCTCGGGGTCGTACGCGCCCTCGAGTGACGGTTCCTCGTCGCTCGAGCGCTCCTGGGAATCCATACTCATGCTCTCACCGCCCCCGTGGGGCGTGGTCGATGCCACGGATGTTGGCGTCTGCGTGATAGATCGATCATGGCTGATACTGGTCGTTGGTCGATGAATACTGGTCGCCGACAATACATCCGTCGAAACAGGGTGGGATGTGTGGGGCTACGAGGCCCCTACGAAAACGGCGGTCTGCGGTGTGGAGACCACTCTGCCATCGTCCGTGACGGCGACGTTCATATTTGATGGTACTCCGGGAACCCTGTTAGGTGTTTCGCGTTCGTCGACTCCGAGTCACGCCGTGATAACAATCCCGGACCGGTGGAATCAGCCGGTTTGGGGGAAGCGTTATCCGTCGGCATGGTGGACCACATCTGGATGAACGGACCGAACCCGATCCGACGCGGACGTCGACGTATCATCATCGATGGGTCGTGATCTCGCCGATCGGTACGCGACCGCGGTGGTCGATCGGAGCGCCATCGTCGTCGCCGTCGTACTCGTTCTCACGGCGCTTATCGGTGCTGGCGCGGTCGTCAACGAGACCGAAGACGCCGGAATCGGTGAGTTCGAAACCGACTCCGAGGAGCAGGCGGCGCTCGAGTATATCGATGAGAACTACGAGACCGACGACCGGATCGTCACCCAGCTCGTCGTTCGCGAGGACGGCGGCGACGTTCTCACTCGAGAGTCGCTGCTCGAGGGACTGTCGCTCCAGGCGACGGCCCACGAGAACGAGTCGGTAAACGAGACCCTCGCCGACGACGGATTCGTCGGCGTCGAAAACGTCGTCGCCACTGCGGCACACACCGAAGACCGCATCGAGGAGTTCGAAGAGCGCGGCGAGGAACTCGGCGAGCGGCAAGCGGAACTCGAGTCCCGGATCGACGCCCTCGAAGCGGGACTCGACGACAGCCGAGAGATCCAGCGCGCCTACGAGCGACTGAACGCGACGACCAACGAGAGCGACCCGGCCTACCAGGAAACCGCCGCCGAACTCGAGGCGGAGTTCGAGACCGCCGTCGAGAACGCGACCACGGCGGCGGAACTCGACGAGGAGGACGCCGCGGCGTACGAAACACTTGCGAGTGAGATACGAGGGCTCGAGTCCGCGCAGTTCGGGATCGAACGGGCGACCGACGAACCGGAGGAGACCGCCGAGTACCAGGAGGCACAAGAGGGTATCGACGGGATCTACGCCGCCGCAACCGTCGGCCTCCTCGAGGACGAGTTCGAAACGCTGGAAGACGAACGCGAAGCGCTCGAGGCGGAACGCGACGAGTTCGACGCGGACGACGGTCCGACACTCGACGAGCAGATCGCCGCTCTCGAGGGCCGATCGGACGAGGCGGTCGAGGAACTGCTCGCGGACGTACTCGACCCCGATTCGGACGCCGCCGGCGGCCAGGATCCGACTCTCTTCGTTCCACAGGGGTACGAACCGGGCGAAACTGACGCGGAGGCCCGGATTACGTTCTTCTTCCAGGAGAGCGAGGTCGGGGACGAAACGACCACCGGCGACGCGGAGGCTGGGGACGACGACCCGTCCGAAACCGCTGACGACGACCTATCCGAAACCGCCGCCGAGGCCCAACTCGAGGTTCAGTCGCTGTTCGAAGAGCGCTTCGACGACGGCTTCGTCTTCGGCCAGGCGATCACCGACGCGGCGACGTCGAGCGCCGTCGGTGACAGCTTCGCGATCATCACGCCGGTCGCGCTCGTGGCCGTCCTCGCCATCCTCGCGATTACCTACCGGGACGTCGTCGATGTACTGGTCGGTCTGGCCGGTATCGGAGTCGTGATGGCCTGGCTCGCCGGGTTGCTGGGATGGCTCCAGATTCCGACCAGCCAGTTGCTGATCGCCGTCCCATTCTTGCTGATCGGGCTCTCGATCGACTACGCTCTCCACGTCGTCATGCGCTACCGGGAGGCGAGGGCGGGAACGCTCGAGATCGGTGGCCGGGAGCCCGCATCCGCCACGGCGGATCGCGGCTTCGACGAGGGCTCGAGCGGCCAGTCGATGGAGGACTCGGGCAGCCAACCGGTGGAGAACTCGAGCGACCAGTCACCGACGGAGGGTGACGATCGGTCGCCGGAGGGAACTGACGGGGTTTCCCGCGGTGTCCGTACCGGGATGGTACTCGGACTCGGCGGGGTCGTCCTCGCGCTCGCGGTGGCCACGTTCTCGACGGGCGTCGGCTTCCTCTCGAACGTGGTCAGTCCGTTGCCGGCGATTCGTGACTTCGCGATCCTGGCGGCGGGGGGCATCTTCGCGACGTTCGTCGCGTTCGGCGTCTTCGTCCCGGCGCTCAAAGTGGAGGTCGACCACCTGCTCGAGAACCGGTTCGACCGCACCCGCGCGAAACCGGCCTTCGGGGTGACGCCGGGACCGATCAATCGAGCGCTCTCGAGCGGCGTCGTCTTCGCCCGTCGGGCACCGCTTGCGGTCGTCGTCGTTGCCCTCCTGCTCGCCGTCGGCGGCGCGTACGGCGCGACCGGGATCGACACCGAATTCAACGAGGCCGATTTCCTCCCCCAGGACGCACCCGACTGGGCGAAGTCGCTTCCCGGCCCGCTCGCGCCGGACACCTACACGATCGCGGACGACGCCGAGTACCTCGCCGACAACTTCCAGGATCCCGACTCACAGGCGGAGATACTGATACGTGGCGACGTGACCGACCCGTCGACGCTCGCTGCGATCGAGAACGCTCGCGAGGACGTCGAAACGGGAGACGACGCCACCATCGACGCCCGAAGCGACGGGACGGCGGCAGTCGAGGGCCCGCTCACCGTCCTCGAGGCCGTCGCCGACGACGACCAGGCGGTCGCCGACGGACTCGACGAACGGGACACGACCGGCGACGGCGTCCCCGACGATCTCGCGGGACTGTACGACCTGCTCTACGAGGCCGACTCGGAGGAAGCGGCGACAGTACTCGAGCGGACCGACGACGGAGAGTACGAGTCGGCCCGACTGGTCGTCAGTGTCCGCGGCGACGAGTCGGCACAGGCGGTCGCCGACGACGTCGGGGCACTCGCAGACGGAATCGAAGCCGAGACAGGAACGAGCGACGGGGACGATACTGCGCTCGCGAGCGACGACACGACGACCGCCAGCAGCGACGCGCCGATGACGGCCGTCGCGACGGGCGGTCCCGTGACCACCGCCGTCGTCCAGGACGCCTTGCTCGAGACGCTGGTGCAGGCGCTCTCGGTGACACTCGTCGTCATCGGTGCATTTCTCACGATCCTCTACTGGGTGCGCCATCGGGCGCTCTCGCTCGGACTCGTGACGCTTGCGCCCGTCGTCGTCGCACTGGCGTGGCTGCTGGGAACGATGGCCCTACTCGACGTGCCGTTCAACAGCGAGACGGCCGTCATCACGAGTCTGGCGATCGGCCTCGGCGTCGACTACAGCATCCACCTCGGCGAACGGTTCGTCGTCGAACGGGAACAGCGAGCGGTCGGCGGAGCCGACTCCTCGGAGCGGAAACCGGGAGGCGAAGGGATCCGTGAGCGACGCGAAGCCGCCGAAGACGCCCTCGAGGCGACGGTTACCGGGACGGGTGGTGCCCTGCTCGGAAGCGCAGCCACGACCGCGACGGGCTTTGGCGTCCTCGCGCTGGCGCTCGCCCCGCCGCTCCAGCGGTTCGGGCTCGTGACCGGCGTGAGTATCGTCTTCGCGTTCGTCGCCTGTCTCACCGTCTTACCGTGTCTGCTGGTGCTTCGCGAACGATTCCTCGGGTGGCGGTCAGCCTGACGGTAAGATCGTCCTATATAAATCCTGGTGGTCGGATGGCCGGTCGACAGTCGCCCACCCGTATTAACGGTTCGTGGAGTCGTCGTGTCGCATATGACCGCAGAGCAAACCAGACGAGCCCTCCTCGGCGGCATCGCGACGACCGGCCTCGCGGCGCTCGCCGGCTGTGCCAGTATGACGCCACTCGTTGGACAGCGCGTCGAGGACGAGGAGACGATCACCGTCGCAGACGCGGATCGCCTCGCCATCCACGGCGACGTCGGAACGGTCTCGGTCGTCGGCACCGACCACGACGACGTCCACCTCGAGGCGGAGAAACAGTCCAGTTCGATCACCACCGACCTCGAGGATCTGACCCTCCAGACCGAACGTACCGACGACCGACTCGAGATCCGTTCCGAGTGGGACGGAAGCGGAGGGTGGTTCCAGAGTCAGCCGTCGATGAACCTCGAGGCCGAGATTCCCCGCGCCGTCGCCCTCGAGACGATCGACACGAGCGTCGGTCGGGTCGACGTCCAGGACGTGGCGGGGGACCTGACGGTCGACACGAGCACGGGCCGCGTCGACGTAGAGAACGTCGACGGCTTCGTCGGTGTACAGACCAGTACCGGCCGCGTCGAGGTCCGCGACGTCGAGGGAATCGACGGTATCTCGACGAGCACCGGTCGCGTCGAAACCGACGTGCCGGCGATCGACGGCGACACGACGGTCTCGACCAGTACCGGGCGGATCGAGGCCGCGATCGATCCGTCGATCGACGCCGAACTACGGGTCAACACGAGTACGGGACGGATCGACGTCGACGACCTCGCGTTGACCGACGCGATCGAGGGAGACGACCACGTCACTGGAACGCTCGGCGACGGCGGTCCACTGCTTCGGTTCGAGACGAGCACCGGACGGATCTCCCTCACGGCGCTCGAATGAGGGCGACACCACGGCGACGGCTCGATTCGCGTGACTCGGAGGCCAGTCGAACGAATCGTTCGAACGAGCGGGACACGGGGGCGGACTCCCCGCGGCGCTCGAGGCGAACGTTTATCCGCCCGCGCCGGGCAGTCACCATCGAGATGTCGGAGACTGCGGCCACGGGAACGGACGGACCCCTCGAGCGAGTCGGTTCCGGTCTCAGGCGGTTCGTCGCGGTTCCGCTCGAACGACAGACGTACCTGAACTTCGCGTACCTGTTGCTCGCGTTTCCGCTCGGGCTCGCGTACGTCGTGTTCGTCACGGTCGGCGTCTCGGTCGGCATCGGACTCTCGATCCTCCTCGTGGGGATACCGATTCTCGTCGCGACGCTCGCGTTCACGCTCGCCGTCGCCGGCTTCGAACGCTGGCTGACCGTGACGATGCTCGACCTGGAGATCGAGCCTCGAAGCCGGGAAGCCGGCGAGCGTACTCGCGACCGACTCGTCTCGCTGTGTACCAACCCGAAGAACTGGTCGGCGCTACTCTACGTCCCCGCGAAGTTCGTCCTCGGGACCGTCTCGTTTTCGGTCGCGCTCACCGGATTCTCGACCGGCGCGAGCATGCTGATGCTTCCGCTTTACTACGACCGACCGGGGCTGTACGTCGGCGTCGTCTCCGATCGCGCCCCGGAGATCAGCCAGACGCTGTATCTCGGCTGGAACTACCTGCTCGTCGGCGTCGAAGCGGTGTTTACGGTCGGCTACTGGGAGATTTCGACGCTGCCGGAGGCACTCCTCGCCGCGGCGCTCGGAGTCGTCGTCGTACTGGGCACGTTCTACGCGCTCAACGCGCTCGCTCGCGTCTGGGGATGGTTCGCCCGTCTCACTCTCGAGGGTGCGTTCGACCCGCTCGCCACACTCACACGACGCGGCACCTGATACTGTTGGACAGAACGACGTGAAGTCGATCGCCCGTAGCTACTCCCCGAGTCCGCTGTCCGAGTGGGCTCGTACCCAGAGTTCGCCGATCCGCGAGAGCCGCGTTCGGTACGACTTCCCGCGTTCTTCGCGTTCGATGTACCCCTTGCCGCCTGGTCCCAGCCGATCGACGTTGTAGATGACCTTCGAGCGGAAGCTGTCGGTGTACTCCTCGTTGAGTTCGCGCGCGAGCGACTCCGCGAGTTCCGAGACCGAGGCGAACTCGCCGTCCTCGCCGAGTTTGTAGAGGATGAGCTCCTCGAACGGTTTGACGTTCGAGAAGGAAGCGACCGGTAACTCGACGATGTGGCGGCCGTCGATCTCCTTCGCTCCGATCGTCGTCCCGCGCTCGTCGAACTCCGAGAGCAAGTCTCGAGCGCTCTCCAGACGGTTCGCGATCCGATCCTCCGTGATCGCTGCTGTGTCATCCTCGTGGTCGAGGTCCTCGAGGAGCGCGATCTGATCGCGAAGCTCCTCGGCGAGTTCGGTCTCTAAGTACTTCTCCGGGGCGGTGTAGTAGGTGTGTATGTGTTCGCGGTCCTCCTCGCGTTCGACCATCAGCGAGTGCGCGGCGTTCGCGAAGGCGAAACTCACCGTTCGGGGCATCGCCGCCACGTTAACCCACACCTCGTTCTCGCGGTCGAGTTCGGCCGTGATAAGTTCGTAGGCCTGTTCGAACGCCTCGTCGTAGTCGTAGACGTCCTCCAGGACGAATCGATCGGTCTCCGCGCCCAGCAGGTTTCGAAAGTCCGTCTCGAGTTTCTTCGAGAGGTGTCGGGAGTACTCGACGTTGGCCTCGCTCCCGACCGCCCCTTCCAAGAGAATGACGCTGTCGACGTCGATCTGATCGCGGACGAGCGGGGCGATCAGCCGGTCGTAGTCGAAGCCGACCGGGACGATGTGGGTTTGCATACGTGCTAGTTCGTCGGCGGGGTAATATATTCCCTCGAGTCGTCTCTCCGCCAGATCGTAAACAGATCGTCGACCGCAGTTTCGTCGTCGGCTCCTGACCGGGTCCCGGTGTGGATCGGGCGAATCGATGACATATATCCGTTGTGGCGAACCTTCATGGTCGTGTCGCCGGGTAGTCTCGAGCAAGAATGCCCGACGACGAAGACGACCAGTGGAGGACGATAGGAAACGACGACCTCGAGGACGTATCGGCGACGGAGGACGGTAGCGAACCGTCTGGTTTCGACGACGTGGACTCGGGCAGCGACACCGATTCGAGAACTGACGCCGACTCGGGCGACGACTTCGATTCGGACGACGACGCCAACTCGAGCGAAAACGCGGACGTGGGGTGGCCGCCCCAGTCCGACGAGAACGACCGCGACGACTCCGAACCCGCCGGCACAGACTCCGTGAGAGGCGTGGAATCCGAACCTCGAGCGAACGCCGCAGTTGGGACAGACGACGAGTCGCGGCCCCGGCCGGACGAACAGTACTGTCCGAGTTGTGGAGAGATTATCAAGAAGGAAGCGCGAATCTGTCCCAGCTGCGGGGTCGACCACGGCGGGTCGGCGAGCAGTCAGGAGAAGGATCCGACGATCGCCGCACTACTTTCGGGTATCGGGCTAATCTTCCCGATCGCTGCCGGCGCAGGGCAGATGTACAACGGGCAGATGGGCAAGGGGATCGCCTTCTGTCTGGTTCAGTTTTTCAACGCGATGCTCATTATCCTGCTCATCGGTCTGATCACGTTCCCGCTGGTGGGAATCTACACGATCTACGACGCCCACCAGACCGCCAAGAAGATCAACCAGGGCGAGATCACGGTCTGAGACGGACCAGTGTACTGTCAGTCGGTGCCGGTACACCTGCGGCCGTGGGCAGGTCTGCCGGGAGACCGGGACAGCAATCCGTTTCAGAGGGAGTATCGTAGCTACTGGAGGTCTCGAAACCAGGCCTTCGGCGCTGTTCTCGGTTCTTCAGCGGGAAACTATGAACTCCTACGATACTCCCTATCAGACGTCGACTTGCGAACACACCGTGGAACGTCCAACGGATGAGTTCAGCCTCTCTTTCACACGTAGCAACGTTTTTGCCTTTTGTATATCAAATATGGGTGATGGATCGGCGTTCGTTCCTCGGCGGTATGAGTTGTTCTGCCGGTATCGTACTCTCGGGGTGTATGGATTTTGACAACAGTGATGACTGGGAGACTGTGAGGAACTGCACCGAAGAGACCGCAATTCGCGTCGAGTCGGTCGGCACTGCGCTAGAAGACTGGCTTGAGTCCCCCGAGACGTTTGATTCATCTCGATTCGATCGAGCGGCCGACGAAACGTTGGAGACACTCGAAAACTGTGAGTCTGATGTTCGCCACCACTACGACGACATCGAGGACGAAACCATCGCCCCAGAGGACGAACTGGACCAGTATAACGGGAAAGAAGTCGTTGCTATACTCGAAGAACTCTTCGCGACTGCACGAGAGGGACGAACAGCAGCCACGGCTGTTGTCGAAGCAAGTGGAGAGCCGGAAGAACTCGACGCCGAGGAGGAAGAGACCGTCGAATCGGTAACCGAAGAATACGACGACGTTCTCGAGGAGGTCGAGCCGTTGATACCCGATAATACGGACTCATAACGAGGGCGAACGACCGACTGCTGGCGACTGACGGCAGTCTGTCTCGAGTCGAATGGTCGTTCGATCGGAAAGCGAGCGGTGGGTTAGCGATCAGCTATCCGGCCAGCGCTCGATGTAGATCGTCTTGTCCGTGTAGAAGTGGATCATGTCCTCGCCTTGTGCGTGGAGGTCCCCGAAGAACGAGTCCTTTCGACCGCCGAAGTGGAAAAACGCCATCGGTGCTGCAGTCCCCGCGTTGACGCCGAGGTTTCCGACGTCCGCCTCGTGGCGCACTTTCTGGGCGTCTGCACCGTCTCCGGTGAACAGACTCGCGGCGTTTCCGAACTCGCTTCGGTTCATCACGTCGATCGCCTCGTCGACGTCGTCGACCGCCATCAGGCCGAGCACGGGGCCGAAAATCTCCTCGCGAACGATCGTCATCTCCGGGTCGACGTCGCCGAAGACGGTCGGTCCGAGGAAGTTGCCGTCCTCGTAACCGTCGACCTCGACGTCGCGGCCGTCGAGGAGCAACTCCGCACCCTCCTCGTCGCCGGTCGCGATCAGATCGCGGACGCGGGATTCGTGTTCGGGCGTGATCAGCGCGCCGATGTCGGTGCCGTCGTCGAGACCGTAGCCGACGGTTTGGGCTGTCGCCTCTTCGAGAACGAGGTCGACGAACTCGTCGTAGACGCCCTCCTCGACGACGACGACGTCGTTCGCGAGACACCGCTCGCCGCCACAGGCACAGGCCGACGACACTGTCTTCGCCGCGGCGAACTCGAGATCTGCGCTCTCGGTGACGATGATGTGGTTCTTCGCGCCACCCTGGGCCTGAACGCGCTTTCCGTTCGCCGCGGCGCGTTCGTACACCGTCTCCGCGACGGGCGTCGAGCCGACGAAGGATGCCCCCTGGATCCCGTCGTGGTCGAGGAGCGCGTTCACGGTGTCGACGCCGCCGTTGACGAGCTGGACGACGCCGTCGGGGAATCCCGCCTCGTCGATCAGCTCGAACAGTCGCTGTGCGATGACCGGATCCTGTTCGCTCGGCTTGAGGATGAACGCGTTCCCGGTCGCGACCGCGTAGGGGAGAAACCAGAGCGGAATCATGCCCGGGAAGTTAAACGGCGTGATCGCGGTGAAGACGCCCAGCGGCTTGCGAATCGCCGTCTCGTCGATGTCGGGAGCCGCGTTCGGGAGGTGGCCAGCCTGCATCATCGAGGGAATGCCACAGGCGACCTCGACGTTCTCGATACCGCGTCGGAGCTCGCCGTTCGCCTCGGCGAGTGTCTTCCCGTGTTCCCGGACGAGAACCTCCGCGAGTTCCTCCTGGTGGTCCTCGAGGAGCTGTTTGAGTTCGAACAGCGGCTGGATGCGTTCCTCGACCGGCGTCTCACTCCACTCCTCGAACGCAGCCTGTCCCGCGCTCACGGCGGCGTCGACGTCGTCTGTCGAGCTGAATCCGACGTACGAGATCGTCTCTCCAGTCGCCGGATTCACAACGTCCTGTCCATCGGTTCCCGACGGAGCGTGCCAGTCGCCGTCGATGTAGTTCTGTACGTCCTCCCACGGAGGCGCTGTCTCGAGTGTCATCGAACAGTCGAACGTTACTCCCGTTGGCAATAAAACCTTTCAATACTTTCCTCTCAATCACGCATATACAGAACATCGTCTCAAAGACATCCAGGATAGGGGTATTTTGTACTACTATACTTAGGCAGGGCCAAAGATTAATCAATGAGGGGTGAGAGGTATTACGCAAGGATGTCAGAACGGGAATCCGCGGACGGTGACGGATTGAACGATATCGAACGAATCGACAAAGAGCACGTATTCGGGACCTGGTCGTACCAGAAGGAGGTCAGTCCCACGCAGGTCGTCGACGCTGACGGCGTCCGGTTTACCACCGCGGACGGCGACGAGTACATCGACTTCTCGAGCCAGCTCATGTGCTCGAACCTCGGCCACAGCGCCGATCGGATCGCCGACGCGGTCCACGAGCAGATGCGAGACGCCGCGTACGTCTCACCGGGGTACACCACGGAAAACCGCGCGAAGCTGGGCGAGAAACTCGCCGAGATTACGCCCGGAGAGCTCTCGAAGACGTTCCTCTCGACCAGCGGGACGGAAGCGGTCGAAGCAGCGATCAAGATCGCACGGTTCTACACGGGCAAACAGAAGATCATCTCCCGCTACCGTTCGTACCACGGCGCGACCTACGGCTCGATCAGCGTGACGGGCGATCCCCGTCGTCTCGAGTCCGAGCCGGGGATTCCGGGGACGATCAAGGCACCGGATCCGTACGCCTACGGCTCGACGCTCGATCCGATGGAGAGCGTCGAGTACATCGACGAGATGCTCGAACTCGAAGGGGATACGGTCGCAGCGATCCTCGTCGAACCGATCGTCGGCTCGAACGGAATCCTCGTCCCGCCCGAAGAGTACCTTCCGCGGCTGAAGGAGGTCGCACACGACCACGGCGCGTTGCTCATCTGTGACGAAGTGATGGCTGGGTTCGGCCGAACTGGCGAGTGGTTCGGCTGTGACGTCTTCGACGTCGAACCCGACATCATGACGATGGCGAAGGGACTGACCGGCGCGTACCAGCCCCTCGGCGCGACGATCGTCACCCCGGAGATCGCCGACCACTTCGAGGAGAACATGCTCTGTCACGGTCACACGTACGCCGGCCATCCGGCCGCCGTCGCGGCGGGACGTGCGGCGATCGACATCTACCAGGAAGAGAACCTCATCGAACGGGCGAGCGAGGTCGGCGACTATCTGGGCGACCGGATCGACGAACTCGCGGACCGTCACCCGAGCGTCGGCGACACTCGCGGCGTCGGGCTGTTCAGAGGGATCGAGCTCACCAAACACCCCGAAAAACGCGTCCCCTTCGGCGAGCGAGCGGACAAGATCAGCCCCGGATCCACGGTCGTCGACGAGGTGTCGGCCACGGCCGCAGACCACGGCACCTACGTCGCGAACATGATCAACACGCTGATCATCGCACCGCCGCTTACGATCACCGAAGACGAGATCGACGAGGCGATCGCGGCGATCGACGCCGGCCTCGAGGTCTCCGACGACGCGATGGAGCACTGATCGGGGTCGAGCCCCCATCCGCGTTCGTGAAACAAGGTTCATTGATCTAGACGGTAATCGAGATATCATGGAAGGCACACTTCACACCCAACAGGATCTGGACGAGACGGATCTCGCGATCATCGAACGGGTCGAGGAGGATTTCGATGTCAGCCTCGAGACCCTGGCTGAGGAACTCGATCTCTCGAAATCCGCCGTCCACTACCGGCTGAACAAACTCAAAGACAGCGACGTCATCAAGGGTGTGAGTGCAGACGTCGATCCGTTCGCGTTCGGACTCGAGATGGTGGCGATCACGGACGTCTCCGTGACACACGAGAGCGGGTACTCGGAGAACATCGGCGAGAAGTTAAACGACCTTGAGGGCGTCGAACGAGTCTACTACACGATGGGGGACGTCGACTTCGTGGTCGTCAGCCGCGTCCAGACTCGCGATCAGTTGAACGACCTAATCGACCAGATCGTCGCAGTCGAGGGCGTCAACGAGACGTCCTCGAAGTTCGTGATGCAGGAGTTCGACGCCGACAGTTCTCTCGTCTCGAATCTCACGGACGAAGCGCGCCGGGCAGTACTCGACGCGTCGACGGACTGACCGTCGTCGCCGCATTCGTTTCTCACAGCCACGTCGGCGCCGACAGATAGCGGCCCGTTTCGTACGTTTGCTGTACCGATTCGCCGGGAGAACGACGACTCGGACAGCGATCGTCCCGGGGCTGGCTGGCAGGAGGGCGTCTCAGTATCCCGTCCCGCGGAGCCAGTTCCCGAGGAGAAGCGCGCAAACGACCACAAGCGAGACGATCAGCGTACCAAAGGAGACGCCCCATCCGAACTGGTCGGCGAGCGCGCCGAGCGCGAGCGACCCCGACGAGGCGATGACCAGGTAGACGGTACGTACCAGCCCGAACCCGGTCTCGCGCTCGGGTTCGGAGAGGTGATCCATAAACTGCGGGAACACCGATGCGCCCCATCCCATCCCGAATCCGAGAAGCACGATCCCGGTCACGGCGGCGGCGATTCCCGGGACGGCCAGGAGTATCGCGAGTCCGGCGATCGCCGCGATCATACAGGTTCCGGTCGCGGCGTTTCGACCGTACCGATCGGAGAGCGAACCGACGCCGATCTGAAGGATACCCAGCGTGAGAAAGTAGACGGCGAACAGTACCCCTGCGTCCGTCGATGAGTACTCGCGGTAGACGATGAGAAACGTCGGCAAAAAGGAGATGAGTCCTGTCCAGACGAACTCGGCGAGAACGGCAATCGCGCTGGTGAACGCGATCGCTGGCCGAGAGAGCACGGCGAGAAGCGGACGGATCTGAAACCGTTCGGTAATGGACATTTCGGGACGACGAGGCTCCGTCTTCCGGACGTTTCCAGCGAACAGGACGAATACCACCGCTGCGACCAACGCCGTCGCCGCGATGGCGGGTCGCCACCCGTAGCGAACGGCGATCCACGAGACGGCGATCGGCGTACACAGCCCAGCGATCGGACCGCCGGCGTTGTGGATCGCGATCGGTGTCCCGATCCGATCGAACGCACGCGTGATCATCGCCGTGGCGACGCTGAAGTGAAGCCCAGCGACGGCACCTAACAGCACCGTCCCCGCGAAAAAGACCTCGAAGCGTGGTGCCGTCGCAAGTACGAGGCAGGCGATGCCGGTTCCGCCGATCGAGACGAGGATAATCCGACGTTCGCCGTAGCGGGTCGCGAGGATCCCGCTTGGATACTGGACGAGCGCGTAGGAGAGCCACATTCCCGTCAGCGAAGCGCCGATAAGCGTGTTCGAAACGGTGAACTCGTTCGTGATCGACGGGACGATCGGACTGATCGCGACCCGACCGACCATCGTCGCGAAAAACGCGAGCGTACAGTGTGCCAGAACCGTGTGTCGGTACCGCCAGCTCATCGCGTCGACTTCCTTCGGTTCGAAGTTAGATCTCTGTTCTCGGTCGACATCGTACGACGAACGTTCGATCGGGTTGTGCCCCATCGCTCGAGCGGATCTGTGTACGGTATCGCCGGCCACCACGCAGCTACAGACTGATCGCGGTTACACCGACGAGGGTGGACACCGGCCCCACCTATACCGTCTCCTGTTCGTCAGATCCGGTCGGACCGCGACTCGAGCGGCGGTCCCACCGATATATCGGTTCACTAGCCCGTCTCAGTCGTCTTCACTCTCTCCGACTCGTTTGGCACTCGGCGGAGCCGATGGCCCCCCTGGCTCCGAGGGGACGTTCTGTGACATCTCGAGGTCGCTTGCCGAGTACTCACGAAGTTCGTAGACGAACTCGTTGACGCGCTCTTCGTCGGGTTCGGCGGTAACCAACGAGACAGCCACGAGAACGGCTCCAGAGGCGATCAGGCCTGGAACGCCGATCCACAAGTCAAGCGGAATCGGAGCGCCCGTCAGCGAGTAGTACCAGATCACCGCGAGTCCGACGAGCAATCCAGCGACGGTTCCCTGCCAGTTCGCCCTCGGCCACCAGAACGCGGCGATTGCCGGCGGAAGCAACAACAGGTATCCCGGTATCGCCAGGTCGATCGCGACCTCGACGAGCAGCCCGAGGTCGATAAGCGAGAATCCGAGTGCCAGCAACGCGAGTAACCCGGAGAAGATCTTCGAGTTGCGCGAGAGTTTCTGGTCGGAGATGTCGGCAGAGAGCAGTTCTTCGTAGACGTCACGGGAGACGATCGATCCCATCATGAGGATCATCGTATCGGCGGTCGACATCGCGGCCGCGACTGCGGCTGCCATCAGAATGCCGAGGACCGGCCCCGGCATCTCGAGGATGTACTGGAGGATGACCGTATCGGGGTTCTCTAGCCCGCCGTGTGCGGTCAATCCCGCGAACGCGATGAGGCCGGGGAAGATCGTCAACAACACCAGCGCGGAGAACGAGTCACCGAACCCCATCGCCCACACCGCAGACTGGCGTTTCGAGGAGTAGTAGCGCTGCCAGATGTGGGGGAATACCGGAATCGCGAGCCCGAACCCGGCTGCAGCGGTGTAGAGATAGAGCGGGTCCATCGTCACCTGTCCGACGGCGTCGAACTGTTGGGCGGCGTTTACGTACACGTCGGACGGTGTCGTGAGGAGGACGTATCCCGTTACAGCGACCATCCCACCCCACAGCAAAATTGCCTGGAGCGCGTCGGTGTACGCGACACCGCGCATCCCACCGATCGCGATGTAAGCGGCCATCGCGATACCGATAATCACAGCCGCTGCCTCACGCGAGATCAGTCCGTCGGTCAAGACGTTGAGCACGAGCCCCATCCCAGTGAACTGGATGGTCACGTAGAACATCGTGAAGCCGACGGCGATGAGTGCGACAAGTACACGGACCAACGTACTTCCGCCGTACCGATCGGCGAAGAGATCCGCGGGCGTGACGTAGTCCTTGCCGGTCTTGCTGATCTTCCAGATTTTCTCGCCTAGCATGACGATGATCGGGAAGTCGGTGACGACGATAGCCCCGATGATGACGAGTCCTGCGATCCCGAGATCGTATGCGATCCCGCCGCCGCCGAGGAACGTGTACGCCGAAAACGCCGAGGCGATCATCGTCAGGAAGATGACGATGCTGCTCAACGAGCCGTTCGCGACGAAGTAGTCGCTGACGCCGATGTCGGTCAGACGGCCCCCGTACATCGAGAGGACAAACAGTCCGGCCAGATAGACGCCCGTGAGCGCGAGACCAACGTAGATCCACGTGGACATCTAGTGGTCCTCCGTCGTCTCTGCGGGTTTCGGTTGCGTAAAGACCTCGCGCAAATCCGGTTTCCCGAGGTAGAGCCATCCGATTATCGAATTCGCGGCCACGACGAGCGTCAAAAACGCGATCAAGACCATGAACGGTTCCGGCAGACCGACGACGGTCCCCGTCGGCTGTTGATAGTAGTACAGGTATCCGATCAGTCCGAGATTGGTCAGAACGGCGAACCCGACCCACCCCCGTCCGATCGTTGCTTTCTTACTGTGTTTGCGTACCTCTGACATGGCGTTATCGGGTTACTACTATTTCCATATAAACCTGATTGTCAAGGTTAATTCTCCAAATGAACTCGTGATAGTTGAACAATGTGCTATTGCCTCCTGGCGACGGTGGCGCCAGTTCCTGTGAGTGGCGGAATCAGGTTTTCCCATTTCTCCCAAAATACGAATTCTGAATCGCCGGCTCGAGCGCTCAGACGGACTGCTGTCCCGATCTCCCGGCGGACCCGCCCTACGGGTCCCGGCTGTGCCAACACCGACGGATAGAAGACCAGGTCAGTCGATCGATGCAGCGCCGAAACCCGGCCTGTCGGTGGAGCTCCACGCTGTCTGTGAGTTGAACACTATTCGTCGTATTTTCGGTAAGGAACCGATTTTCCACACGGCCACGGTTGGTGTGGCCCGGTAGTGACGGTCAACCGTACTGATGGAGAGGGTACAAAAATCCAAGACAGTAGGGAGTGAACAATGTACAGCAAATATAGTATATAGTTGTATCTCTCCCACCAAAATAGATTTTTGTGGGATAGAATCCTTCCGTTTCGGGATAATGCAAAGATTAATCAATCCCGTTTTCCAACTGTCTCGACAGTATGCGAATCGATTTTGTTGGCCGGCCTGACCGGCTCGAAGCGGGCGAGGTCGCGACCGGATTTAGAATTGGAAAACGTTCAAATATTGGTGGTGTCCGATGATCGATCCACAGGAGGTGCCGCGATTCGCGGGAGTGCCGTCGTTCATGCGGATGCCACACACGTACGATCTCTCGGACGGCGTCGAGGCCGACGCGGCCTTTCTCGGAATCCCGTTCGACGATGCGACGACGTACCGACCCGGTGCTCGGTTCGGTCCGAGGGCGATCCGCGAAGCGTCGACGCTACTCAAACCGTACAATCCGATCACGGAAACGAACCTGCAGGAGTACTCGATCGTCGACCACGACGACGTTCCGGTGGTTCCGGGATACATCGAAGAGACGTTTGCCGAAATCGAAGAGCGGGTCGGGTACGTCCTCGAGTCCGGGGTGATTCCGGCGATCGCCGGTGGCGATCACTCGACGACGTTGCCCGTGTTGCGCGCCGTCGCCGAGAAACACGGACCCGTATCGCTCGTCCAGTTCGACGCCCACTCGGATCTCTGGACGGAGTACTTCGGGAAAGACCACAACCACGGTACGACCGTCCACACGGCGATCGAGGAGGGGTTGATCGACCCCGAAACGTCGATCCGGATCGGCGACCGTGGGGGTCTGTACGGCGCCGACGACGTCGATCTCATCGAAGACTCCGGGATCGAGTACCTGACGACCGAAGAGGCCGCGTCTCGAGGGTTCGATTCGCTGGGCGATCGGATCCACGACAGAGTGGACGGGCCAGCGTTCGCGACGATCGACATCGACGTCGTCGACCCCGCGTTCGCACCGGGGACGGGCACTCCCATGCCCGGCGGGCTGACATCGCGGGAGATTCTTCGACTGACGCGGTCGCTCCACGGCATCGATCTCGTTGGATTCGATCTCGTCGAAGTGGCACCGACGTACGACCCCGCCGAGACGACCTCGGTTCTCGCAGCGAACGTGATGTTCGAAGCCCTGTGTGCGGCACTCGACGGGACCACCGCGTGAACGAGAGCTCCCCCGCGAGCGAACGCGGAGACTGATCCGGTCCGGTCGGTAGCGGATCAGCCTCTCGAAGCCCGCATCGTCTCAGACGGTTTCCTGTCCGTCAGTGCCCGGCCAGCTGTGACTTGTGGGGCGGGTCCGCCGAGAGATCGAGGCTGCAATCCGTCTCAGTTGTGAGTTTTCTGCTCCGAACTCCTGTGACGGCGACTGCGGTCGCGCTTACGCGTCCTCGTCGACCTCGAGATCGAGTTCCTTGACGAGCGTCGACACGCGTTCTCGATCGCGCTCGAGTTCGGCGTCGGCGCGGTCCTCGATCAACCCCGCGTCGTCGAGGTCTTCGAGTGGCACTGTCCCGCCGGCGACCCCGAACGTCGTCTCCGCCGGCCAGACGGCGACGTGGGCTTCGGCTCGAACGCGATCCCCGTCGGTGGCGGTCCGATCCGCGTCGACGGGATAGGTGACGTCGAGAACCGACCAGGTACCCGCCGACCCGTTTGGTCCGTCGAACTCGAGTTCGTCGCGGACGCCCTCGACGACCACGCCGTCGTCCGCGAGCATCTCGACGAACTGGTCTCGCGCCGTCGAGGCGGCCTTCGAGCGGACCGACTCCGGCGAGATGCCGACCGACGACAGCGACGGCGAGAACTCGAGATCGACCGCGAACAGCGATCGAGGCGGGAACTCGGTCGCCACGGTGTCGGCGAGCGGCGACGGGTCGACGGGTTCGTACAGCGTCGTCTCTGCGGTGATCGACACGACCAGGACGCTCGTCTCACCGACGCGCGTCCCGAGCGTCGTCCACGTTTCAGCCAGTGACTCCGGCAGATCGGTCATCGACCCCGCGTACGTGTGGCCGGGTTTTCGATCTGGCGATCCCAGCGTCGAGTGCGTTGACGATCTCAGCGTCGAGCAAGTGCAGACCGGGTCACACGGACGACAGGTCAGTCCGCGCCGAGTCCGTCGAAGTAGATCGACCGACGCTCGGCGGCCGCAGGCGAGGTGGCCAGCGAGACGACGACGGTGACGACGAGTCCGATCCCCATGCCGACGAGGCCGGCGGTCCACCCGCCGTAGGCCGCCGGAACGGCGGCGACGAACAGACTCGAGAGGTAAAACAGCTGGCTCGAGAGGATACCGGCCGTGATTCCGGCCCGCGTCGTCCCCCGCCAGTAGAGTGCGATCATGACGGGGAGGGCGAGCTGGGCGAAACCACTGAAGGCAGCGTCGCCGAGTTCGAACAGTGTTGCGGGGTTGAGGAGGCTCACGGCGAAGGCGGCGCTCGCGAAGACCACGACGCCGACGCGGGCGAGCAGGTCCTCACGGCGTTCGGAGACGTCCCGTTCGACGAACGGCCGGTACAGGTCCCGCGTGAAGTACGACGACCCGGACAGCAACATCGAGTCCGAGGAGGACATCATCGCGGCCATCGCGCCAGCGATGACGAGCGCGGCGAACCAGACCGGCGTGAACTCGGCGAGCACCGCCGGGAGGACGTTTCCGCCCTCCGGAACGGCGACGTCGAGGCCGCGTGCCCACGCGCCGAGCATGAACGAGGGGACGAACAACAGGACACAGAGGAGCGGCCAGAGCGCGAAGGATCGTTTGAGTACCGTCTTCGACCCTGCGGCAAAAAACCGCTGGTTGACCTGTGGGAACATCGCGACGCCGAAGCCGATCACGATCGCCGTCGAGAGCATCCACTGGATCGTGTAGTGATCGCTCCCCAGCGCGAGGTGGTGGGCCGCCTCGGCCTCGAGCGCCGCCGTCGCCGCACCGGGGCCCCCGACGACGGCGAGCACCCAGAGCATCGCGACCCAGGTCGTGACGAGCATGAACGCACCCTGGAGGGTGTCCGTCCAGGCGATGCCGCGCATGCCGGCGACGACGACGTAGAGGATCATAAACGCCGTAATCAGCCCCGCGCCGACGGCGTACGGAACCGCGCCCTCGGTCAGCGCCTCGAGGGCGGTGCCAGCGCCGACCTGCTGGAGCATGACGTACGGAAAGAGCCAGACGAGGCTGACGACGGCGACGAGGCCGCGAAGCCACCGCGAGGCGAATCGATCACCGAGCATCTCACCCAGCGTAACGTAGTCGTATTGCTTACCGAGTAGCCACTGTTTGTAGCCGATGACGTACCAGAGGATAGCGAAGATGATGCCGTCCATCAGCCCCATCACGAGTACCCACTCCGGACCCTCGTGGTAGGCGACGTTCGGCCCGGCGAAGAAGGTAAACGCCGACAGCAGCGTCGCGAACGTCGTAAAGAGGAGGACGACGGTTCCGAACGTCCGGCTCGCGAGGTAGAAGTCCTCCGCGGTTCGGTCGGTCATCCGGTAGGCAACGAGGCCGACGACGAGCGCCAGGAGTAGGTAGCCGACGATAATTCCGAGTTGGATCGTGAGCGTCACGGCTCGTCACCCCACGCGGCCGAGTTCGCCGACCGGCGCTGTCCCTTCGGTTCGCTCTCGCTCGAGGACGGCGACGATTCGATGCCGATCCCCCAGGCACGTTCGGCGAACAGCCAGAAGACGATCGAGGCGAGTCCCATCCAGCCGACGTGCCACCAGAGCCACAGCGGAATACCGGCGACGAGCGTGTCGTCGCCCCACAGAAACCACGGAATCGCGAGTGCGGAGAGGACGACCGCGACGGTGATCCACCCCCACAGTTCTCGTCGGCGCATGTCGGCCGGTCGGCACCAGTCGCGTGTAATCGTTTCGTTCGACCGGCGTCCGACGTGTGTGTTCGTTCGGTTGGCGTCCGACGTGTGGTCGTCCGGCATCCGGCGTGCGAACTGGATCGCGTTCGGAACGAAGCGGCCGAACGAACAGTAGCTAAAATAGATCTTTCACGTAGGAAAAAGCGTATAGGGGTCGGAGAGAGACTGACAGCCGAAGCCGACATGGCCCGTCTGTTCCCGTTCCGTTCCGAGACGACTGCCCGGGACGGCACACCCCGCGTCGTCGACCTCGAGGGCGAAGACGCCGATGCGGTGTTCAGCGCGCTCTCCTCGACGACCGCCCGGCAGATCTACGCCCGCCTCGACGAGGAGCCTGGGACACCCAGCGACGTCGCCGACGCGATCGACTCCTCCATCCAGAACGTTCGGTACCACCTCGAGAATCTAGAGGACGCGGGACTCATCGAGGTCGTCGACACGTGGTACTCCTCGCGAGGCAACGAGATGAGCGTCTACGGGACGACGGACGGGCCGTTGATCGTGACGAGCGACGAGTCGACGGCGTCGCAGCTGAAGACCGCGATTTCGCGGCTGATCGGCGGGATCGGTGCGCTCGCCGCCGGGAGTCTCCTCGTCCAGTACGGCGTGAGTCAGTGGTTCGCTCCGACGGCGCCCGGGACCGAGGAGGCCACACCGGCAGAAGGTAACGGGATCGCTGCCACGGACGGTGAGGAAGACGCGGTCGACGGGGACGCTCCCGTCGAGGAAGCGCCCGACGACTCCGCGGAATCGGAACCACAGGACGACGAGATGGGGAGTGCCGCGGTCGACGACGAGGCGGACGCCGCCGACCGCGACGCCGAGGAGAGCCCGGAGGCCACCGAAACCCCGGAAGACGATTCGCCGGAGACGTTCGAGGGAGACGAGTCAGAAGACGCCGAGACGGACGTTCAAACCGACGACGAACCGGTCGCCGAGTACGATGGCGAGGCC
Source organism: Natrialba sp. INN-245 (assembly GCF_009807105.1). Lineage (NCBI taxonomy): Archaea > Methanobacteriati > Methanobacteriota > Halobacteria > Halobacteriales > Natrialbaceae > Natrialba > Natrialba sp. INN-245. Next base: position 94,211 of record NZ_WUBV01000044.1, read on the forward strand.
GAGCCGACTGCCGACGACGGGACGTACCTGGTCGACGGCGGGGCCGAGGCGACCGACGCGGTCGTCGGAACCGTCCCACCGGGACTGCTCTTTTTCCTCGGCGGCCTGGTCGTGTTGCTCGCGATAACGGCCTACTGGTACTGGTCCCAACCGTCGTACTGATACCTGGTATCTTTCGAACGTCAACAGCTATTTGGCTCTCACGCACTATATTCTACACAAACCGGTCTCTGTACGCAACGCCCGCGTCACCGCGCGCCCCTTTCGGGGACAGATCTCCAATGGAAGATACGACCAAATACCTCATTCACGCAGACGTTACGGCCGACGGGGTCGTCGAGCGGAGCGACGTCGTCGGCGCTATCTTCGGGCAGACGGAAGGTCTGCTCGGCGACGAACTCGATCTCCGCGATCTCCGCCAGTCTCAGAAAGTCGGCCGAATCGACGTCGAAATCGCAAGTAGGGAGGGAACTTCGAGCGGTCACCTGACGATCGCGACCAGCCTCGACAAGGTCGAAACCGCCACGCTCGCCGCCTCCCTCGAGACGATCACTCGCGTCGGCCCCTGTCGCGCCTCGCTCGAAGTAACCGAGATCGAGGACGTCCGCGCGGCGAAACGAAAGGAAGTCGTCGACCGCGCGAAGGAACTGCTTCGAACGGGGTTCGACGACACGGTGATGACTTCCGAAGAGATCCTCGCGGAGGTTCGCCAGCACGTCCGCGTCGAGGACATCACCGAGTACGAAGGGCTCCCCGCCGGTCCCCGGGTGACCGACAGTGACGCCATCATCATCGTCGAAGGGCGCTCGGACGTCCTTACGCTGCTCAAGTACGGCGTGAAAAACGCCATCGCGGTCGAGGGGACGAACGTCCCCGACGCGGTCGCGGAGCTCACCCGCCACCGCACCGTGACGGCGTTTCTCGACGGCGACCGCGGCGGCGACCTCATTCTCGAGGAGCTCTCGCAGGTCGGCGACATCGACTACGTCGCGTTCGCACCCGCCGGCGAGTCCGTCGAGGAACTCGACCACCACCAGCTCTTTGCCGCCCTCCGGAACAAGGTCGCCTACGATAGCGTCTCGGAGCTCACCGAACCCCGCGAGGCGGTCGCCGCGACCGACGGGAGCGCGACGCCCGCACCGGCACCCTCCGACTCGCGAACCGTCTCGCCGCCGACGATCGACGAAGAATCGACCGACGACGACACCTCGAGTACGGACGCCGACCGGACGACTGCCGAACCGCCGGAGCGATCGTCGACCGCCCGTTCAGCCGAGACCGAACCGAGTGTTCCCGACACCGACCCGGAAGCCGCCGAGGACGACGAGCCGACGACCGTCTACGAGCACGCGACCGAAATCGTCCGCGCGGGGACCGACCGAGTTCGGTTCCTCGACGACGACGGCGAGACGATCGACGAAACCGACGTGACCGCAGCGGACGAGTCACTCGAGGAGTTCGATTCGGCCCCCACGGCGATGATCCTCGACGGTATCCTCAGCCAGCAGTTACTCGACATCGCGACGGACCGTGGCGTCGACCTGATCGTCGCTCGGTCGCTTGGTCAGTTCACCAAGCAGCCGACGGGTGTTCGCATCTACGCGATCGACGAGATCGCGGAAGCGCCACCGAACGCGCCCTGAACTCCAACCGTCGGTCAGCCGATCACGGCAAACGAGAGCACGAGGAGCGCACAGACGATCGCACCCGAGAGCGTCGCGAGGAAGTTGACACCCTGATTGCCGAGTACCGAGCCCTCGAGCGTCGCACCGAGGAGGCTATCGACGGTCATCCCGACGAAGCCGGCGGCGACGATGATGGCCGCGCCGGTGGCGTCGACTTCGGGGAACAACAGGTACGAAATTCCGGCGACGATGGCCGCCCCTACAACTCCGGCGAGTTCACCCTGCCAGGTGACGCCGCCGTCGGTTCCCGGTTCGACCGGTTCGAGGGTCGTGATCAGTCTCGGCGTCTCGAAGACGCTCCCGATCTCGCTCGAGAGCGTATCGCTCATCGCGGTCGCGACGGAACCGGCAAACGCGAACAGGAAGACGACGGGCGCTACGTGACCGGCGAGCAACGACGCGGAACTGGCCGCGTAGCCGAGGACGGCGACCAGGGCGACGGCCGCGTTGCCGAGGACGTTACCGCTTCCGCGTGCGCCGTCGTTGTCCTCGGCGACGCCGAGGTCCTCTTTGCGGTCGTACCTGAACTTCGTCGAGAGCCCGCCGAGCGCGAAAAAGGCGATGAGGACGGCGAACCAGCCGTAGCCGCCGAGGACGATCGTCACCAGGCCGAGGAGGATGCCGGTCAGCATCCCCGCGATCGAGGCCGTATCGAGCGCGTAGGAGATGTATCCCAGCGCGACGGTGACGACGAGCGCGACGACGATCTCGAGCGGGCCAATCGCTGGCTCGAGTTCGGCCAACAACCAGAGGAGGAGTCCGACCGAGAGCATGACGACCGGATCGTCGTACAGCAACAGGACGTCCCGGAGCAAGGCGGCGAGCAACGCGCCGCTGGCCGCGAGAAAGACGATCGCCGGAGTCGCGGACTCGAGCGGTGCACCCTCGATCGCGAGCGTCCCCGCGTGACCGATCACGGCCGCGCTCGTCGCGGCCAGACAGAAGACGGTCACGACGACGACTTCGTTTTCCGTTCGCGTGCGGGCGATCTGTTCGGCGACGTTGCCGTAGCCGATGAGGAAGACGGTCCCGACGAAGACGGCGATCGACATCGAGGACGACACGGCGATGATCCCGAGTGCGACGCCGGCGAGGACAAACGTGATCAGTCCGTAGAGGCGGCTATCCTCGTAGTCGCCGGGATAGGCGAGGAGGTCGAACACCGGGCCCTCGGTGATGGCGAACGCACCCAGTAACACGACCGCGGCGAGGGCGGCACCGACCACCGTTCCGAACAGCGGAACGGCGAGCGAGAGCGTACAGATCGCCGCGAAGACGGCTGCTCGCCGAACGGGTGATGTCACGATAGGGGACTCTTTCTGTGGCGATTACTTGAAGGTTCCCGAACACGCTCCGCGGTCGATTTCACCGACGTCAGCGGATCTGGTGGCGGTCTCCGGGCGGTCGAACGAGCGAGTTGACGATCGGAAGCTGCCGGACCCGGAACCTGTATACTCACGGATCGTGAACGAACGGCCGTGGGACTGTACGAACGATATCTCACCTATCGCATCCGCCGCCACGAGGGGGTCCCCCCCGAGCACGTCGCCCTCGTCATCACCGAACGCGACCTGCTCGAGAACGGTGGGTACGAGACGCTCACGGACTGCTTCGAGTGGGCGTTCGAGTACGCATCTCGCGTGACGGTTTACGTGAGCGTCCTCGACGCCGAAGCGGTTCCGACGTTGCGACGCAACCTCGAGACGATCGACGCGCCACGAGAGGTCGCCGTCCGTGGACCGGACGACCGGACACCTGCCGATGCGCCGATCCAGATCGGGATCGGTCTCGGCGGCAAACACGAGTTTACCAGTGCCGTCAAGACGCTCGCCGAGGGCGTCGAAGCCGACGAGATCGATCCGAGAGAGATCGACGACGACCGCGTCGAGGACCACCTCGTCTTCCCGTCGGAGCCGGATCTGGTCGTCAAGACTGGAGCCGAGCGACTCTCGGATTTCATGATCTGGCAGTCGGTCTACTCGGAGCTGTACTTTACCGACGTCAACTGGCGTGATTTCAGGAAGCGAGACTTCTTGCGCGCCGTCAGGGAGTACTGTAACCGATCGCGGCGGTTCGGCCAGTAAACGACCCGGTTCGACCGGCGTCGCCGACACGACCTTGCACGTGCAACGGAAGGCGGAGTGACCGTCGCGGTGACGGACAACGAGATGCCCGCGCTCGTGTCGCCGGTCGAAACCGAGACGATTCTCGCCGCAGTGCTGGTCGGGGCAATCACCGCCGCTCATCTGCTCCCGGAGGAACTACTCGAGCCGGCCGGACTCTCCAGAGAGAGCCTGCTCTCGCTGACCGGCGGCGTCTCGATCGTCTACGCGTTCGTTCACCTGCTCCCCGAACTCGACGAGCGCCAGGAGGTATTCGAGGGAGTCTCCGTCCTGCTGTGGTCGCTCGCCGCACACCACGCGTACGCCGTCGCGTTCGTCGGCCTCGCACTGTTCTACGGGCTCGAGCGGCTGGCAACGGTCTCGGAATCACACGAATTCGGCCGGCGGCTGGCCCCGGTCGCGGACGATCCGGTGTTCTGGGTCCACGTCGGAGCGTTCGCCGTCTACAACGCGTTCATCGGCTACGCGGTGGTGCGAGGTGAGACGGGGGCCGACACCGTCGCTCTGTTCGGGATCGCGATGACGCTTCACGTCGTCGGGAACGACGAGGCTATGGAACGACGCCATCAGGAGTTGTACAGTCGGTTCGGCAAGTGGATCCTCGCGGGTGCTGTCGTCCTCGGTGCCGGAATCGGCGCGGTGTACACGGTCAGCGACGTGACGTTCACGACGCTACTCGGACTGCTAACCGGTGGTATCGTCTTCAACTCGATCAAGGACGAACTCCCCCGGACGCGAGAGAGCCGGTTCTGGCCGTTCGCCGCAGGCGCGACCGCCTACGGGCTGTTGTTGCTCCTTCTGTGATGTTCCCGCTCTGCCGTGGGTTCCGCTCCAGGGGTCGCGGGTGGGCCGGGAGATCGCGACAGCAATCCGTACCGGGTCATACGGCTTACTGTCGATCAGTTCCGGTGCAACCGCGACCCGGTCGGCGGTTGCACCGGGAGATCGCGACAGCAATCCGTATCAGTCGTACAGCAATTCAGTCGGCTCCGTATCAGTCGGCCGCCCGGCCGCTCGAGTCGATGCCGTCGACGCCCTCGCCGTCGGCTCGCTCGAGGGCCTCGAGATCGGACCGGTCACCGGTCGAAAGCGAGTCACGGAACCGATCGACGATCGACCGGGCCTCCGGAAGCTCCGACTCCCCCATCGCGGCGAGCAACGCGAGCGCTCGGCGGGCACGGGTTCGGCGCCAGGATTCCGCGCGGTGCTCGTAGGTTCGGATCCCGCGGAGGAAGTCGGTCTTCGAGAACTCGGGCCAGTAGGGTGTACAGAAGAAGACGGCCGCTTCGTTGCCGTTTGCGTGCCACGGCAGGAAGTTCGAGGTTCGCTCGTCGCCGCCGGTACGGATGATCAGATCGACGTCGCGGACCGGACGGTCGTAGAGCCGCCGTTCGATCGTCTCGACGTCGATCTCGTCGGGGTCGATCTCGCCGTTCTCGACCGCCGTGGCGACGTCCCGTGTGGCCTCGAGCAGTCGGGACCGGCCGCCGTAGGCGAGCGCGATGTTGAGGACGAACCGGTCGTACTCGCGGGTTCGCCGTTCGGCGTACGCGACCGCGTCCCGAACCCGTTCGGGGAGCATCTCGGTCTCGCCGATCGCGCGGATACAGACCTCCTTGTCGTGGACCTGATCGGCGTCGGCGAACTCCCGGAGTTTTGCACAGAGAAGGTCGAACAGCGGCTCGGTCTCCTCGTCCGGACGGTCGAAGTTCTCCGTCGAGAACGTATACAGCGTGAGTTCCTCGACGCCGACGTCGTGACACCACTCGAGGATCCGTTCGGTCGTCTCGACGCCGGCGCGGTGACCGTCGTGTGCGTCCCCACCGTTGCGGCGGGCGTAGCGCCGGTTACCGTCCTGTATCACCGCGACGTGTGTCGGCGCACCGGAGATCTCCCGCGAGAGCAGACGCTCGTAGGCCGCATCGACGTGCCGACGGAGCCACCGCCTCATCGGTCGGTACGAGGTCACGGACGACTATGTGTTTTGTGTGTCACTCTCCACCACTGATACCGACCGGAAGGCTCTTTCTCCCGACGATCGGTCGCTTCGGACACAGCAGGTTGTCACGAGGGGAGCCCGGTTGGAGTGGCCGCTCCGGACTCGAGGTGAGGCGATGGGCCACAACCGGGGCGAAGCGACTGACCGCAACGGACGACGAGGCGAAACTCGAGGCGAGGTGACTATCCGTGGAGCCGAGCGACGGAGCCCACCGGAACGACGCGACGGAGTCGGATCTCGTCGTCCGGCCCGTGGAACGACTCGAGCGAACCGTGACGGCTATCAGTGCGGGGAGTCTCGCTTCGGACGATGGGAGACGCGAACTCGAGTCCGATCGACGAGGACCTCTACCGGCGGACGAAGGCGCTTCTGGAGCCGGGGGAGATCGAACTCAACGGGATGATCGTACACACCGAGTACGACGGAAGCGAGGACGTCCAGATGATGCAGGCGACGATCGACGTCGGGGATATCGTCGCCGAACACGCCGGCCACGATCCGCGCGACTGTTACGTCTACTCCGGCAACGACGACCCCGATTTCTCCTCGAACCAGCACCAGGGGCTCACGCTGGAGAACGAGGAGTTCGTCTGGGAGTGTCAACAGCTGTTGCGCGACGGCTCGTTCGACGTCGTGATCTACTTCGAGGCCAGCGCGGACCACGAGGCGATCCTCGAGGACGTTCGCGACCTGGGGTTCGAGGTAACTGGCGTCGAAGGCACGTAGTCAACTCGGCCACCGACGTCTCGTCGGCGAGGGCCGGTTCGGTCTGCTTATAGTCCGCGACTCCCGAGATATTCGTATGGGCATGGACGTCGATCTCACCCACCGCGAGCGGGCGGTTGTCAACGCCTACCAGGGTGGGTTCCCGGCCGTCGAGCATCCGTTCGAACCGGCCGCCCAGGCGATGCGCGAGCGCGGGGTCGACATCGAGGCGACGGCGTTGCTCGAGACGGTCCGCGACCTCGACGAGCGGGGCGTTCTCTCCCGGTTCGGGCCGCTCGTCAACGCCCAGGAGATCGGCGGCGCGGCGACGCTCGTCGCCATGCACGCCCCCGATGACGAGTTCGACGAGGTCGTCGAGCGGATCAACGCCCACCGCGAGGTCGCACACAACTACGAGCGCGAGCACCCCCACCTGAACGTCTGGTTCGTCGTGAGCGTCGCCGACGAGGATCGGATCGAGACGGTCCTCGAGGAGATCGAAGCGGAGACCGACCAGGAGACGTACAACCTGCCCAAACAGCGGGAGTTCCGGGTCGAGGCGAAGTTCTCCGTCGACGGGCCGTTTGCCGAAGCCAGCGGCGAAAACGGTGATCGTGGCGTCGAAGCTACGGACGGCGAACCCGCGACCGCCGGTATCGACCTCTCCGCCCTCGGACCCGACGTCGAGGCGAGCGAGGCGTCGACCCTTACGCCGGCCGAACGCGACCTCGTCCTCGAGATTCAGGACGGACTCCCGCTCTCGGAGACGCCGTACGCCGACGTCGCCGACGCGATCGGACGGGAGACCGAGTGGGTCCTCGAGACGATCGCTCGCTTCGACCGCGAGGGGAAGATCCGGCGCATCGGCGTCGTTCCCAACCACTACGAACTCGGCTACACGGAAAACGGAATGACCGTCTGGAACGTCCCCGACGACCTCGTCGACGAGGTCGGGCCGGCGGTCGCGTCATTACCGTTCGTCACCCACTGTTACGAGCGACCGCGCCACGAGGGGGTCTGGCCGTACAACGTCTTCGCGATGACCCACGGGCGAAGTGAGGCCGAAAGCGACCGTCGGATTCGACAGGTTCGCGAGACGATGGGCGACTACTGGGCCGTCGCGGACGAGGACTGGGACTCGCTGTTTTCGACGAGGATATTGAAGAAAACTGGCATTCGTTTGAGTGAACGGATCGAGTCAACCACCAGATAGCAACGTATGGATACGAGCGTCCATCCCGATACGATATGATACCGCTCCTCCACGATTTCACCGACGCAACTGTCTTGATCTTCGGCGGTGGCCCGGTCGGTGCGCGAAAGGCGCGCCGGTTCGCCCGGGAGGCGACCGTCGTCGTCGTCAGCCCCGCGTTCGACGATCGGTCCTTCGGTGGCGCCGAGTTGATTCGGGCCGCGCCGTCGCCCGACGGGATCGAGCAGTGGTTCGAGCGGACGACTCCGACACTGGTTGTCGCCGCGACCGACGACGAGCAAGTCAACGACACCGTCAGCGAGACCGCAGACGAGCGAGGGGTACTCTGTAACCGCGCGGACCGCTCGGGTGGGCGACGCCCCGGAAGCGTCGTCGTCCCGGCGACCGTCCGAGACGGTCCCGTCGTCGTCTCCATCTCGACCGGCGCAACCGCACCGGCGGTGAGCAAGTACCTCCGTCGGGAGCTCGAGGAAACGCTTGCCGGTTCCGGCGAGGTGGCGACGCTGTGTGGTTACCTTCGCGAGGAGCTGAAAGCCAGGGGCGTCGAGCCGAATCGTCGCCGAAAGATCGTCACCGACGTCGTCAACAGTCCGGAGGTTTGGACAGCTTTACGTAGCGGTGATTCCAACACTCGTCAAGTGACCGAGGACGTACTCACCGAGGAGTTCCCTGCCAGGGGTGAGCGATCGTGATCCACGCTGGCGTCGTCACGGGTGCCCGCGTGACTCACGACAGCGCCTGCGTCGACGAACTCGCGGCCGCGAGCCCGGAGAGTCAGCGAGTCGGCGTCGAGCGGCTGCTCTCCGTGCCGGACGTCGAGGAGGCGTACGTCCTCTCGACGTGTAATCGCGTCGAAGCGTACGTCGTCAGCCCCGACGCCGCCGTCGGCCGCGCGACCCTCGAGGAGTTCTTCGAGGGAGTCGACGACGACGCGGTCGTCCACACCGACCACGACGATAGCCTCAGACATCTGCTTCGCGTCGCCACGGGCCTCGAGTCCGTCATCGTCGGCGAAGATCAGATCATCGGCCAGGTCCGGACGGCCTACGAGGACGCCCGGTCGGCGGACGGCATCGGATCGGTGCTCGAGACGGGAGTGACGAAGGCGATCCACGTCGGCGAACGGGCCCGAACCGAGACCGAGATCAACGACGGTGTCGTCTCGCTCGGCTCGGCCGCGACGCGGCTTGCCGCCGAGGACGGAGCGCTCGACGGAGCGACGGCGCTGGTCGTCGGCGCTGGCGAGATGGGGCGACTCGCCGCACGTAGCCTCGCCGACGCGAACGTCGGCGAACTCGTCGTCGCGAATCGGACGGCCTCTCACGCCGCACACCTGATCGGCGACCTCGCGGTCGACGCGGACGCCGTTCCGCTCGAGGCGCTGTCGACGGTCGTCGGCGACGCGGACGTCGTCGTGACGGCGACGAACAGCACGGATCCGATACTCGGGCCGACTCACTTCGAGCCCGGCGGCGTCGGACCGGACGAACCTGAAGCGGAGACGGCGAACGGCGGAGGGCCGACCGACACGGTGATCGTCGACCTCGGCCAGCCACGCGACGTCTCACCGGCGGCCGACGAGCTGTCGACCGTGACGGTCTACGACCTCGACGACCTCGAGTCGATCACCGAGGAAACCCGCGAGCAACGCGCCGACGCCGCAGACGAGGTCGAGCGAATGATCGACCACGAGTTCGACCTGCTTCGCGATCAGTTCAAACGCGCCCGCGCCGACGAGGTGATCGCCGCGATGTACGAATCCGCCGAACGGATCAAAGCCCGCGAACTCCAGACCGCACTCTCCCGGCTCGAGGGAGAGGAGTTCACGCCGGAACAGCGAGAGGTCGTCGAGTCGATGGCCGACGCGCTGGTAAACCAGCTGCTGGCTCCACCGACCAAGAGCCTGCGGGAGGCCGCCGCCGAGGATGACTGGAGTACGATCAGCACCGCCTTACAGCTGTTCGACCCGGAGTTCGGTGACGATAACTCCGCGACGTTGTTCTCGACCGCCGACGGCACCGAACCCCGGATCGGCGCTGCCGACGACGACTGAACCCGAGAAAACGCCAATACGGCGCCGGAAACAGTTAATTGTCGGCGCTCTACTGGCGGCACAATCGTTATTTGATTGGCCTTCGTTCGACTGACCATGGGTGACGTACTCTCCGAGGACGAAATCGACGAACAGCTCCCCGACGGGTGGTCCCGAGAGGGCGACGAGATCGTTCGAACCTACGAGTTCGACGACTACCTCCGCGGGGTCAACTTCGCCCAGATGGTCGGTGAAATCGCGGAAGCGCAGTTTCACCACCCCGAACTGATCATCCGGTACAAGGAAGTCGAGATCCGACTCACCTCCCACGAAGAAGGCGGGATCACCGACGACGACATCGAGATGGCGGAACTGATCGAGACCGAACGAAACGCCTGATACGGCGATGGACGGACGATACGTCTTCAAGGCGCGGGTCAGACTCGAGGCCCCCCAAGATGGTATTTCCCTCGAGCCCGACACCGCCGAGACGACGGTCACGCTCGTTCGCGAGGCCGCCCAACCGGGAACCGAGGGGTGGCTGTTCTTCCGTGATACGCTCTGGCGCGGCGAGGTCGGCGACGACGCGTACGCCCGGGAACTCGTCGAGGAGTGGCTCGAGGTGCCCGTCGAGGAGGTGTCGTTTCGCGAACTCCAGGCCGACGAGGCGTACGTCGCGGCGCTGAAAGATGCGATCGCGGACGACCTCGAGGCGTTCAACGCCGAGACGGTCTCGGAGGTGCTCTCGAAGTATCTCGGCTCGAGCATCCGGGTGGTCGACGACAGCGAGTAGTCTCGATCCGTTAAACATTTACTCGAGAGTACCCTACTGTAGTGTCCTCAATGGTCTCCGAATACGACTTCTGGCTGCTCGACCTCGACGGGACCCTCGTCGACGTCGAGTGGTCCTACACCCGCGAGGTGTTCGACCGGGTCGGCGACCGGCTGGGCCGGGAGTTTTCCGACCAGGAGGCGGACATCATCTGGAACGGTCTCACCGGCTCCCGGGATCGGCAACTTGAGGCGTGGGGGATCGATCCCACTGAGTTCTGGGCGGCGTTTCACGAGGAGGAGGATCCACTCGTCCGGGCGGAACAGACCTACCTCCACGACGACGCCGCGTTCGTCGCCGACCTCGACGCACCCGTCGGGCTGGTCACCCACTGCCAGGAGTTTCTCGCCGAACCGGTCCTCGAGAACGTCGGCATTCACGACTGGTTCGACGCCCGGCTGTGCTGTACCGAACAGACGGGCTGGAAGCCCGACCCGCAGCCGGTCGAGTCCGTGATGGCCGATCTCGGCGTCGGGAACAACGGCCACCGTGGCGTGTTAGCCGGCGACGGCGCGAACGACGTCGGTGCAGCCTGGAACGCCGGTATCGACGCGATCCACGTCGAACGGGTTGGCCACGAGCGACGTGGCCAGTGCGTACTCGGCGACTACCGCGTTCGCTCGTTCGACGAACTGTTTTGACTCCGTCCCTGGGCGATCGATCGTCGCGCGCTCGAGTCGGTCGGTAAACCGGGTGGTCCTGTGTTAGTCCGATCGGTGGCCCCTATGTTTCCTCGCGTTGCGTTCGTCGGTCCCTGGCGGTTGGTCGTTCGGAATCGATGGCCGGGTCCGTATCGCCGAAACCGTCGAGCGGACGTCGATCGAACCGCTCCCGACGATCGCGAAGCCGGCGAAGATCGCGAGGAAGCCGACGATCGCGCTCCCCGAGATCGACTCGTCGAGCACCGCCCAGCCACCGACCGTCGAGACGGCGGGGACGGCGTAGAAGACCAGGTTCGCCCGAATCGCCCCGGTCGAATCGAGCAGGGCGAAGTAGGCGATGTAGGCGATCACGCCGGCGAAGACGCTGACGTACGCGAGCGCGACGACCGCCTCGGTCGTCCACGCGATCGACGACGCCGATTCGCCGGCCGACCACGACAGGCCGTGAGAGACGAGCGCGGCGAGTGGGAGCCCCCAGGCGATTCGGACCGTACTCGAGAGCGTGGCGTCGGCCCGGCGGATCAACACGGCACCGAGGGCGGCGCTGACTGCGCCGGCGAAGAGGATCGCTCTGCCGACAGCGTCGCCGCCGAGGACGGTCGCCGAAGATGGGTCGACGACCAGCGTGACGCCGACGAGTCCGAGGCCGATCCCTGCGACGCCCCGCGAGGAGAGTCGTTCGTCCGAGAGCAACGCGGCGGCGAACACCGGCGTCAGGATCGGGTTGAGGCTGAAGACGATCGCGGCGACGGCGCTCGTCGCGTACTGCTGACCGACGAACAACAGAGCGTTGGCCAACCCGATCACCAACACGCCAGTCGCGAGGATTCCTGCGACGTCGCCGCGGGTCGTCGGCACCAGTTCATCACGCGAGAACGTCGTGGCGACGTAGGCGAGCATGAGCACCGCCGCGACGTCGAATCGTAAGGCGACGAACAGCAGCGGCGGGAAGTACTCGAGACCCGCTTTCGCTGCGACGAACGTCCCACCGAAGAAGAGACTCGAGAGCGCGAACAGGGAGAGCGTCCGGCGATCCATCATCGGTGAATCACCGTCCGTAGCCGACGGAAGGGCGAACCGAGATAGAGCGATCGGAGGCGCGTCGGCGTCATACGAACTGATACGGGCCCAAATCGGATAGGTTAGTTCAGAAAACGTTTCACGACGACGCCCTCGAGCGTCGGGTCGTCGCGGTTTCGCTTCGTGCAATCCGTTCAGGGGGCGAAAATCGTTTATCACGGGGGAGACGACACGGGGTATGGAATCGTCGCTCGAAGAGATCGAGTTTCTCGCGCTCTCGGCCAACCGCGTCGACGTGCTCCGATTGCTCTCGGAGGACCGGCATACGCGCAGAGAGCTCGCGGAGGCGACCGGCGCCTCGCAGGCGACACTCGGGCGGATACTCGGCGACTTCGACGAGCGGTCGTGGGTGAAACGGGACGGAAGCGAGTACGTCGCGACCGCGACGGGACAGCTCGTCTCCGCAGGGTTTACGGACTTACAGGAGATCCTCGAGACCGAACGGACGCTCCGAGATATCGTCGAGTTCCTGCCGACCGAATCGCTCTCGTTCGATCTCCGCCGGCTCTCGAACGCGACGATCACCACGCCCAGCCAGACGCGTCCGAACGCGCCGTTACAGCGACTCCTCGAGTTGCTCGAGGGAGCCGAGGAGGTACGGACCGTTTCCCACGCGTTCAACGAACAGACGCTCTCCGTCGTTCGGGAACGGACCCGGGCGGGCGAACAGACGTTCGAGGGCGTCTTCTCCCGGAGCGCGATCGAGGCGCTGTCCGAGGAGTCGGAGCTCCGACGGCGACTCGAGGACCTCCTCGAGGCCGACCGGGCGGGCGTCAGGATTACGGACGACGAAGTTCCGCTCGCGGTGATGGTTGTCGACGACGTCGTCTATCTCCTCTTGCGCGACGATCAGGGCATCCTGCGGGCCTCCGTCGACGTCGAGGACGAACTCGTCCGTTCGTGGGCGATCGAGACGATCGAGGAGTACTGGACTCGTTCGGAGTCCCTCGAGGCCGACTCGCTCGGGTCGGAGTGAGCGGGCGTCGGTTCCGTCTCTGGAGTGGAACGGACAGCGGCCGTCAAAACGGTGGTGGCGCGATCTCTTCGGGTTCGTCGTCACCACAGCTGTGGCGGGAGAGCAACGTCGCCTCTCGCGTTCGCTCAGATGGCTCGTCGATCGTCTCGAGCGTAACGTCCTCCTCGATCAGGTACATCTCGAGGTGTGTGATCGCGTCGTCACCCTCACTTCGGTCGCTACAGATCGACTCGGCGAGTCGGACGGGAACGTCGGGGTGGTCCGGTGTCGCGACGCTGTTCATGTAGAATCGTTCGCGGTAGGTTCCGTACTGGCGCTGGAGGTCGTCGGCGGGGCGCTCGTAGCTCAGTTCGCGATCGTTGTAGACGTCGACGACGTCGCCGGCGGCGGTCTTTGCGGGGAACACGTAGTAGCGGTCGGTCGTCCGCGGCTCCGGGGCGAAGACGTACCAGTCGGTCTGGTGGTCGACGACGGCGGCCGTAGCCGCGTCGATCTCCGCGGCCGGACTGGTGTCGTCGTCGACCACGCCGCCAGCCGAGAGCACCGAGACGAGCAGGACCGTCGCGAAGACGGCGACGAGCAGCGGACGGGTCGCGTCGGTGAGGGTCTGCGGAATCCGCGTGTTCGGATCGAAGCCGAGGCCCGGCCGGGGAACCGCCCTCGCGATCGACTCGAGTCGGACGCGAGTCGTCTCGAGGGGCTCGGTCGGAACCGGGAACCGCCGCGCGACCTTCGAGCAGTCCGCCCAGAAACTCGACTGGAGAAAGAGAACGACACCCGCGATCGCGACGTAGGCGAACGCGCCGATCCGGACGGTAAGCGCGAACGAGAGGTGGGCCGCGACGAACGCGGCGACGAGCGTGGTTCGAAACCGGCCGCGGGCGAGCAACAGAAGCGACGAGAACGACAGCATGAGAAGCCACGTCAGACCGCCGATCTGCAGGGCAGTCGGGGCCGAACGGACGAGATCGCCAAGCAGGAACGTCATGTCGTCGAGGCCCAGAACCAACACGGCGGCCTCGCCGGTGAGCCACAGCTCCGAGGCGGTCTTGTGGTAGCCGTTGACCGTGTACATGGTGATCATCTGGAGGAGGACGAGCGCCGATCCGAGACTCGCGACGGATCGACGGGGTGGCCCGTCGGCGTGGACGGCGTCGATCGACCACCGTTCGCCCAGCGGGAGGAGGGTTGCCCAGCAGAGCAGCCAGGCGAAGAGGACGTCGGCGTAGCTCAACACCAGTGGGTTGGCGAGGTCGAGCGAGACGACGAAGACGAACGAGAGGACGGTCGCGATCCTGGTCCGGTAGCCGACGAGCAGCGCCAGCGCGATCAGCCCGTGGACGACGAACAGCGCCGCGGTGACGGCCGGTTCCGCGGACAGAAGGTAGACCGAGGGTGCCTCGAGGGGCGCGGTCTCCCTCGCGAGGTCGTGTGGAACCAGGCCGCCGTCGGTGTAGAACGTCGAGAAGTTACGCGAGCGAAGCAGGAGGTCGGCGACGATCAACAGGGCGAGGGCGACGCGGAAGACGGCGAGCGTGCGTGTGTCGATACGCACGCAGTTTCGGAGGTATCGTCTGACGGCCTCGCTCGGCTCGGATACGCGAACCCACACCCCGTCTTTCATCGGGTTACGTCCCGTCCGGTACGGTCATATGCCTTGTCTTCCAGCGAGCACAGAACCAGCCCACGCGTTGCAATCTCGAGGCGGGGAAACCGCTAACACTCGAGAACGAGACATCGCACTATGAGACGCCTCCACGCTGACCGGTCGGCCAGATCACGATGGGATTCACCAGGTACAGACACCGCACCGACTGATACGGACTGCGACGAGTCGGTACCGGTCGACCGCAGACCGGCGGGCGACCGACCGGCAATCAGTCATCGCAGACCGTATGAGCAACCGGAAATCGACCACGTTGCTCCATGAACGTCCACTGGCACCGCCGAGATCTTCGAGCGACCGATAACCGATCGCTCGAGGCCGCGGCGTCGACGGGACCCGTCCTGCCCGTCTTCGTCTTCGACCCCGAAATACTCGAGTTCGCCTCGCCGCCCCGGGTCGCGTTCATGCTCGAGTCGCTCTCGGAGCTCCGAGCGTGGTACCGCGAGCGCAGCAGCGATCTCCTGATCGCCACCGGCGACCCACGGGACGAACTGCCACGGATCGCCCGCGAACACGACGCGGACCGCGTGGTGTGGAACCGGGACTACTCCGGGCTCGCGCGCAAGCGAGACGATGCGGTTCGAGTAGCACTTACCGACGCCGGACTCGAGGCCGAATCGTTCGACGACGCGCTCCTCTTCGAACCCGGCTCGATCACCACGCAGGACGGCGAGACGTACGCCGTCTACTCGTACTTCTGGCGCAAGTGGCGCAACCGCGAGAAAGAGACCGTCTACCCGGAACCGAACGGTGATCAGCTAGCGGACGTCTCGGGCGATTCCCTCCCGTCGCTCGCCGAGCTCGGCTTCGCCGACCCCGAAGCGGCCGTCCCCGACGGCGGAATGGGTGCCTCCCACCGCCGGCTCGAGACGTTCTGTGACGGCCCCATCTATCGGTACGCGGACCAGCGGGACGAGCCCGCGGCCGACGCGACCTCTGGACTGTCGGCACATCTCAAGTGGGGAACCGTCGGGATTCGAACCGTCTACGACGCCGTCCGGCGGGCGAAAGACGAGGCGTCGGAGGAGGCGGCGGCAGACTCCTGCGAGGAGTTCGCCTCACAGCTCGCCTGGCGGGAGTTTTACGCCCACGTCCTCGCGACGAACCCCGAGACCGTCACCGAGAACTACCGGTCGTACGAGAACCCGATCGGGTGGCGAACCGACCCCGACGCGCTCCGGGCGTGGAAAGACGGCGAGACCGGGTATCCGATCGTCGACGCGGGAATGCGCCAGCTTCGATCCGAGGCGTTCGTCCACAACCGCGTGCGGATGCTCGTCGCTTCTTTCCTGACGAAAGACCTGCTGCTCGACTGGCGCGAGGGGTACGCCTGGTTCCGCGAGAAACTCGCTGACCACGACGCCGCAAACGACGTGGGCGGCTGGCAGTGGGCTGCCGGTACCGGAACCGACGCCCAGCCGTACTTTCGGGTGTTCAACCCGATGACCCAGGGCGAACGCTACGACTCCGACGCCGAGTACATCCGAGAACACGTTCCGGAACTCGAGGACGCGCCACCCGACACGATCCACGGCTGGCCCGACCTCGACCCCGAGGAGCGAGCCGACGTCGCACCCGAGTACCCGGCCCCGATCGTCGACCACGCCGAGCGCCGGGAGGCGGCCATCGAGATGTTCGAGGCAGCTCGCGGTGACGGGTGAGGTTACTCCTCGGTTACAACCGACCGACCCGTTTCCCGGTCTCGAGGCCGTTTCGGAGCGCGGCGTGGAGTCGTCCCTCGCCGGCGACCCAGTCGCCCAGACAGTACAGCCCTGCCCGTTCGGCCGGCTCGAGTGCGCTCCGGTCGACGCCGCCTTCCGGCTGTGCGTAGCGCCACCCCTGGTGGTCGGTCCAGGCCGGATTCTCGAGGCGGTCGTCGCCGACGACGTCGGCGGTCAGCCGGGTGAGTGCCGCGACGTTCTCGGCCGGCTCCTCGTCGTAGCGGTCGACCGACCAGTGGTCGTTCGCCTGCACGATCAGAACCGACTCGCCGTCGGGGACGTGGCCGGGCTTGCACTCCTCGCGGGCGATCCAGCCGATCTCGTGGCGCTTGTCGGTGTTGACGAGCGCGTAATACGGTGTCTCGAGTTCGAACTCGTAGCCGAGGACGGCGGTCCAGATAGTCCGATACTCGACGGTCTCGGCGGCCGCGACGAGTGCGTCTCGAGCGTCGCCGTCCCAGTCGGCGTCGCTTACCAGTTGGGCCGTCTGCGGAGCCGGCGGCGTACAGAGAAGCAGATCGAACGGACCCCACCCTCCGCCGTCGGCGTCGGTCAAGCGCCACTGGTCGTCGTCACGACTGATCGCCGTGATCTCGGTTCGGCGGTTGACCGTCGCGTCCGTCGCCTCGAACAGCCGCTTTGCGATCTGCGTGATACCCGTCCGGTACGTCCACTTTCGTTCGGCGTTCGATCTCCCTTCCGCGACGGTGCCGTCCTCGTCGAAGACGTGTATCGGTTCGTCGATCGAGACGAGTCCGTCGGTCTCGAGCTCTTCGGTGACGAGCGAGACCACGCGCTCGTCGTCGTCTTTCAGGTAGTTCGCCCCGTAGTCGTAGTTCCGGCCGTCTCTCCGTCGCGTCGCCGCCCGCCCGCAGACGCCGCCGGACTTCTCGAGTACCGTACACCGGGCGTCTGGCGCGTGTTGGTCGATGGCGTACGTCGCCGCGGCACTCGCCGCGCCAGCGCCGATGATTCCGATCTTCATACGCCTCGTAGGATCCGACGGAACAACTGTCTGTGGAACGTCACACAGGAACTGAAGGACGGAGTTTACGTACTGTGGGACGTACGTCGTTCGATGACCGCTGGAGCGGACGACGAATCGACGACTCTCTCGCCGGACGACGCCTTCGCCGTCCTGGCCAACGAAACGCGATTCGAGATCGTGCGGGCGCTCTGGGAGCTGTACGAGCCGGAGGACCCGGCCAACGTGGTCAAGTTCTCGAACCTGTACGACGCGGACATCGGGATCACGTTCTCGGAGCTGTACGAGCAGGTCGGATACGAGGACAGCGGCAACTTCAACTACCACCTCGAGCAGCTGACCGACCACTTCGTGCGCCGGACGGAGTCGGGGTACGAACTCACCGAGGCCGGGTTCGAGGTCGCCCGGTCGGTCGTCGCCGGGACGGTCCGCGAACGGCCGCGCTTCGACACCGTGGAGATCGACGAACGCTGTCCACAGTGTGGGGCACCCGTCGTCGTCGACTACGAGAATCACCACGTAACCGCCTCGTGTAGCCAGTGTACAGGTATCTGGCAGGACGCTGACGGCGACGACGGCGTGCTGTTCACGTTCCCGTTTCCGCCGACGGGATTGTCGGATCGAACACCCGAAGAAGCGTTTCACGCGGTGCTCGGCTACAATCTCCAGCGGATTCGGTCGTTTGTCGACGGCGTCTGCCCCGACTGCTCGGGCGAGGTCGACGAATCGTTCGACGTCTGTGCGACGCACGAACCGGACGACGGCGGCGGATGTCAGCACTGTCATCGCCAGCACCGCACGGAGGTCGCGGAACGCTGCAACCGGTGTAAATCCGTCGTCCGCGGCCCGCTCACGATCGCGATTCTCACTCATCCGGCGGTGACCGCCTTCTACTACGACCACGGCGTCGACCACCGGTTCGCGTCGTGGGAGACGTTTCGGCTCGCAGGGGCGGTGGAGGAAGCCGTACTCGAGACCGATCCCGTCCGTATCCGCGTCACCGTCCCCTGTGAGGGCGAGTCGCTGGAACTGGCCGTCGACGAAGAGCGGTCCGTCGTCGACGCAGTCGTGGAACCGTTTACCGGCCGAAACTGACCGTCACGCTGGCAGTATCGGTCGGTTTGGCCATGCCGACGCCGCGTCGATACGGAGCGACCCGTAACGGGCCACGTCGGTACTGACGTTCACTGATCTCTTCTCCGAGTGAAGTCGAGGCTATCGTGCTGGCACTATTGTAATCGACGTTACAGTAATTTCGTACAGATTACACTTACGGCGTCTACCTGTGAACGGCCATCGATGGCCGATAGCAGACAGCGACGTGGTGTACTGAAACTGATCGGAGCGGGTGCCATGACGATGGTAGCCGGCTGTACCGGGAGTGAGGACGAAACAGACGACGAACCGGACGAACCGGAGAGGCCGGAGGGGGACGGCCAGGACGAGCCAACCGAACCGGTCCTAAACGAGGAGTTCACGCCCGGCGTCGACGACAGCGAACTCGAGGAACTGGACGAACCGGTGTACTTCACCGACGTCGTCGAGTACGAGTCGTCGTTTGCCGTGGACCTCCAGTTGAGTTCGCCGGAGCCGGCGACCGGCGTCCAGCGAGTCCACGACGGGAACTACTACGTCCACATCGACAGCAGCGAACCGGTCGAGATGTACGGCGTCGACGGTACGCTCTACACGATCGTGATGGGACACTGTGACGTCGATGGGCGCGATCCCGAGCAAGGACAGTACGTCCCGATCGACCAATCGCGCGACGACACGTACGGCTCGCTCGCCGCCGCCGGGACGACCACCATCGACGGTGAGGAAGTCTACGTCTTCGAACACCCCGTCACGACCGAGTATCTCTCGACGGACACCGGCTACCCGGTCCGCTCGGAGTGGGCAGGGACTCGAGCCGACTACCACTCGTGGGGTGAAGTCGACCCGATCTCACCACCGGACAGACCATGCAACGGGGAGTGAAACGACGGACCCTTCTCGCCGCGATGAGCGCCTCGGCGGCCGCCGGCCTGGCCGGCTGTCAGGGGATGCTCCCCGACGGGTTCTGGGGCGAACCAACGCTCGAGACGACGTCGGCACCGCCGGGAACGGTCGTGTCGCTCACGACGATCCCTCCTGACCTCGGTGGCCGCCCACGGGGCTGGCTGTACGACGCGACCGTCGACGAGCCGGGCGAGGACGATCGCAATCCGGCGTTCGTCGACGTGGAAGACGAGATACTGTTCGTTCCGCCCCATCCTGCCGATGCGATGGGTGGCGGCCCCGCCACGATCGAGATCGAGAGCGACGACGGTAAGCGCCGCTACGGTCCCTACGACTTCACCGTCGAACCGCTCTCGCCCGCGCCGGGAACGCTCGAGGCCACGATCGACGCGTTCGAGAGCGCACTGGTCGAAGCGGGCGAGCGATTCGGGTACGATCGGGCCGAACTGCTCGCCGCCGACCCGCTCTCGCTTCCGCCGCCGCTTCCCGGCGTTGCGGTCGCGCTCCAGGGCGTCGCCGCCGACGGGGTGGAACACAACCTCCGAGCGCTCCTCGACGGCGAGAGTCCGATGGCCGACCCCCTCGAGGAGACCGACGAGGGCTGGAAGGTCGCCGAGGCGATGATGCACGAGGCCGGCGTCCCGGGCGTGACCGCGATGGTGGGGGATCGGCTCACGAACGTCGACGACCCGACGGAGAGACCGAACCCGGCGGTCGGGACGCCGGCGGGATCGGCCGTCACGCTCGCGGCGACCTCGTCGCAGTCGACCGGCGGAACCACGGCGGGACCGGACGTCCCGGCCGGACCGGACGATGTCGAGGCCGTTTCTCACCTCAGCTGGCTGATGTCCTCGCAGGCCGAGTACGCGGATCTGAACTTTGGCATGGAGAACTTCAGGCGAAACGCCAGGAACCTCTGTTTCGCCGGGGTCGCGCTCGTTCCGGGGGGACAGAAACCGGCCACCGTCCTCGGGATACTGGCGTTTCTCGAGGGACTGTCGGTCGACATCGGCGAGGGGACGCTTCCGAGCGAGTTCGACGAGTTCGCGCTCGAGGCCGATCCGCGAACGTATCTCGAAGACGAGTACGACGTCGACGATCGGACGAACGCTGGCCAGTGGGAGGCCTCGCTCAGCGCGGTGAGCGAGGGGTGGGCGTTCGACTGGGCCGACCTCCTCGGATTCGTTCCCGTCGGGAAACTCGCGGGGAAGTTAGACGACTACGCGGGCGAAGTGGCCCGGCTCACCGATTTCGAGGAGAACGCGATCGACTTCCTCGCGGCGATCGCCCTCGAGGCCTTCGGCCCCGAGTTCGAGTCCAACTACGTGGAGGTCCCGCCGCAGGTCTACGGCCCCGTCGACGTCGACACCGGTCGGGACTCGGACCAGGACCTGCTGGACTGGCGGCTCACCCCGCTCGAGCAGGAGACCAGCGTCGAGCCGTTCGCGTTCGTCGCCGAGGAGTCGGACGGCTTCGCCCCCGAAGAACGCTACGAACCGCGTGCGGTCGGCCGATCGGAGCTTCGGATCCAGACCTACTCGCAGTACTTCGCCGGCGAGTACGCCGGCACCGACCCGATCGAACTCGATGTCTCCCCGATCGAGGTGGCCATCGAAAACGCGGTCGACGGTACCCGCCCGGAAATCGTCCGGATCGACCCCGAGGTGGACGACACGACGCTCGCGTTCCGCGCCGTCGTCGAGAACGCCGAGAACGACGAGGACCTCGAGTGGCGCCGCGAGGTGATCGAGGGGCCGCCGATTCCGGAACCGTCGGTCTCGGCGAGCGATCCGACGACTGTGACGGTTGACCTCTCGGGGGTCGACGCCTCGGGCGACGAGCGACCCCAGTACGTCGTCGAGTGCGAGGCCGTCACGGAGGAGGGGCTCCGCACGGCGGACCTCGAGCCGCCCCGGCGGGATCGTGTGACGATCCTGGTGACCGACGAGGAAGAGGAAAAAGAACTTGTTGTCGGCCCACACCCCGGCTGTCTCCCCCTCGACGAAACCCACCAGCTGACGATCACACTCGACGGCCAGCCTGCCGACCTCGCCGATCTCACCTGGTCCATCGAGGGTGCTGGTGACGGCGACGTCACCCCCGACGGCACCTTCGTTCCGTCCGCGGAGGGCATGGTCGAACTCGAGTTCTGGCTCTCCGACGACCGCAGCGTGAGCGACGGGCTGACGTTTCTGATCAGCGAGGAGTGTAGCGAACTACACGTCGAACTCACGGAGGGGAGCCGTACCACCAGCCACACGTTCACCTGCGTGGACAGCCACGGATTCCCCGGCACCGAGGAGACCGCCGAGAGTGGGATCAACACGTCTCTGGAGCGATGGCGGCGCGGACCCCGACGCTGGGACCCGTACACACCGGCACTCGTCGAAGTTCGTCTCTCGATACCGGGCGTCTACCTCCCCGCGCTCCCGCTCGAGGAGCCACAGGTGGTCTCCGGATACGTCGTCGTGGACATCGAAGACCCCGAGGCGATTCCGGACAAGATCAGTTTCGGGGAGTACGTCGACCGGGTCCCGATCACGATTACCCGTCGGGTCGTCCCCGAAGGCGGGAACGACGGGAGCGACCTCGACGTCTTCGACGGGGGGTTCGGCCCGTACACGAACGAAAGCGGGCACTACGGCGACATGACCGTCGAAGGACACTTCACCGGCGTGGGCTGGTTCGAGGACCGCTGTGGCGGGTTCCTCGTCGGTCTCCACCGGTAGTCGGTTCCGCCCGCGACTCCCAGGAACTTCGGTTCACCGTGAGAAGCCGTCCGGGGACGATTCGACTCTCGAGTTCTTGGAACGGTCCGTCTTGCGAGTGCCGAGTCGGTTCCCTTCTCGAGTTCCAAGACGTCGGCTCTCGAGTCAGCGTCGACACCGGGCCAAATTCCGGCGCCTGACACCGAGCCAAATTCTGACGCCCGACACCGCGCCTCGAGACCCACGTCGGTACCGTCCTCGAGATGGCGATCCTCGAGCACCATCGTATCGCTCGTGGCGTCGTCCCACTCGTCGGACCGGAACACCGAGAAGTGGTCCACCTCGGCGCTCATCGTCCCGTTCTCGGGATCGGTCTCGGACTCCAGGGGCGTCCAGGGCTCTCCGCTCCCTGGCTCCCAGGTGTAGATCGAGAGATCCGAGTCCTCGGGATCGACGCCCTCGGCGAGCGGAATGGTCACTTCGGCCTCGTCGATCGCCGAGCGGTTCTCGATACGGACCATCGGGCCCGCGCGGTAGTCGTCCTCGCTCGAGGGCGTCTCGTTCGTTACGGAGAGATCCGCGGGTCCTAACCCGTCGCCGGTCGCCTCGACTGTGACGCCGGTCGACTCCTCGTCGGCCTCGACGGTGTCGGACGTCTCGGGGTCGCGAATCGTCCGTACGGTCTTTGCACGCAGGTCGACCGTCACGTTCTCGTCGAGTTCGTCCTCGCCATCGGTCGAGATCGCACGCAGGTCGACCGTCACGTTCTCCGCCCGCTCGGGATCGAACTCGAGGTCGTTCGAAACGGCGTCTTCGAACGCGGTCGCTCGAGGTGACCGAAACCCTTTACGTACGTCCGTTTAAATCACGCCACACATGCGGAAAAGTGGGCCGCCGAAGGGGCTGATCGCCTATCTCGTCCTCGAGTTGCTCGAGGAGAGGCCGCGGTACGGCTACGAGATCTTGAAGGAGATCACGGAGATCAGCGGCGGTCACTGGGAGCCCTCGTATGGATCGGTCTACCCCATCCTCTACAAGTTCGAGGAGAAAGGGTGGGCCGAGCGGATCGAACGCGAGGACGAACCCGACCGGAAGTACTTCGAACTGACCGACGCCGGCCGCGAGGAACTCGGTGAGCGCCGGGACCGTGGCGCGGAGAAGGCCCGGGAGTTCGCCGACATAATTCTCGGGTTTTTCCACGTCTACGCGACGTTCGCGACCGACGATCGGTTCCAGATTCCCGACCGCGAGGGTGAGTGGCAATTCGACGAGACGTTCAGCGCCTGGATCGTCGAACAGGTTGCCCGCCACCACGAGCGCTACTTCGACACCGAATTCCAGCGACTCGAGGAGACGCCCACGGAGTTCTACGATCGACACGGCGTCGACGACGAGGAGTAGTCTCGGGTACGCCTCGAGCACGGCAGTTCGGCTATCGCTCGAGAGGTCCGTCGGCGACGCATACGGTTTGCTGTCCGTCAGTACCGCCGCGCCAGGGCCCGTTCTCCGGGAGCGGCGGGACACAGGGACAGCATCCGTATCAGCCCGCGAGCAGCCCTGGCGCGAACAGCATCGTCAGGAAGCTCACGAGCATCGCCACGCCGACGGTCGTCGTCACGACCCGAACCATTCCGCGAGTCGCCTCGAACGGGAGTCGCGAGACGACTGCTTCGGTGCTCGTCCGGAGGATGTGCCCGCCGTCGAGCGGGAACGCCGGAATGCAGTTGAAAAAGCCGAGCTGGACGTTGATCCAACCGGTCCAGAACAGCAGGTTCGCGATCACGAAGATCGTCCCGTCGCCGAGTGCCGAAAGCGGCCCTTGGACCTCGTAGAAGTTCTCGATGCCGCCGGTGAAGCCGGCGAAGTTGAACGGCAACGCCCCGACGACGCCGATGATCGGGAGCATCACCGCGATGCCGATCTTCCCGAGGAACGAATCCGTGATCGCGCCGAAGCCGTCCTCGCCGTCGCCGCCGAGCACCGATAGATACGATTCTGCGGGGTACAACTCGAGGCCGAGCGGCGACACCGACGCGCCCGAGACGCCGGGTGCGCTGTGGAATCCGACCGTGCCACCGCCGGTGATCTGACTGCGGTCGCCGAGCGTGACGTCATACTCGGCGCGTTCGCCGTCGACGTAGGCCGTGACGGTGACCTCGTCGCCGGGGTCGGTCGTCGACAGCAGGTCGTTCAGCGACTCCTCCGACGGCGTTCGTTCGCCGTCGAGGTGCGTGATGACGAACTGCTCGCCGCCGGAGGCACCGCTCTGGGAGAGTGGACCGCCTTCGGCGACCTGGGCGAGCGAACCGATTGGCACCTCACGCTCTTCGGTCTCGCCGTCGGAGACGACGGTGAGCGTCGCAGTCTGGTCTTCGCCGACGGCCGCGAGGAACTCGTCCTCGGTCGCCACTTGCGTTCCGTCGACGGCGACGATCACGTCGCCGGTGTCGAGGTCGACCGCGCCGGTTTGGACGGCCGCGGAGACGATCAACGACCGCTCGACCTCGACCGTTCGTTCCCCGTCGAGTTCGACCGTGATCGCATCCTCTCCGGCGGTCTCGAGGCGGTCGCCGAGATCGTCGTTGTCCTCGACGGGGTCGCCGTCGATGGCGGTAATCCGGTCGCCCGGCTCGATCCCGGCGTCGGCACCTGTCGATCCCGGTTCGACGCCGCCGACCGCCGCACCCGGGGCGACGGCCATCGCCCCGACGATCGGTCCGAACAGCAACGCGAAGACGACGATCGTGATCGCGAAGTTGTTCGTGACGCCTGCCGCGAACATCCGCGTCTGGCCGCCTCGAGAGGCGTCCTTGTTGCTCTCCTGGTCGGGCTCGACGAACGCGCCGATCGGGATAATCGCGAGCATCACGACGCCCATTGACTCGATGTCGATGTCCTCGACGCGACAGAGTAAGCCGTGGCCACCCTCGTGAACGACGAGGCCGACCAGCAGGCCGAAGACGATGCCGGGCGTCGCCGACAGCGGGAGGAAGTCGTTGACGCCGGGGATAACGAGGACGTTGCGAGGTTGTTGCACGGCCGTCGACGGCTGAGGGGAGCCGAGGGCGGCGATCGCCGCGAGCAGGAGGAAGCCGAACATCGCGACCATGACGACCAGCGCGATGCCGATCCCGAGGTTCGCCCAGGCTCGCCAGAATCGCTTTGGCGTCGCCAGCCAGTCGAGGAACTCGCGGCCGCGTTTGGTGTGAAACGTCAGGATCGGCCCCTGCGTGCCGACGAACTCCGGCAAGAGGCCGGCGTTTCGAACCGAGAGGACCAGAAACCAGTAGACTAACAGCCCGATGAGAGCCCACGTTAACGTCTCCGATCCGAAGAGCTCGGGGACCGACACGAACGCGAGGGAGCCGATGACCATCTATCGGTATTCGGGGAGGGGTTCTCAAATGGTTTTTGTCTGGCGACCTGGCGTGAGGACGGATCGTCGATCCGTCTTACCGGTCGCGCCGGAGTCGGTCGACGACGAACTCGCGGTCGACTTTTGCGAGGAACGGACCCAGCTTCGGCCCCTGTTCCTCGTCGAAGAACAGCCGGTAGCCCGCGGCGAAGAAGTCGCCGACGTCGACGTCGTTGCGTTTCGCCGTCTCGTAGATCTCCCCCTGTAGTTCCTCGGGGTCGATCGTTTCCGCCGTCGCGACGAACTCGGCCAGTTCCGAAAGCGCCGTCGTCGTGGCCGCGTCGAACTCGTGGTCGGGAATCTCGCTTCGTTTGAGTTCGTAGTCGAACTCGTTTCCGGTCCGGCGAGCCCAGTTTCGCGCGCGCCCGACGCGGGAGAGTGCGGCGTCGACCGCCCACTCCGGTGCGTTCTCGGGAATGTGCCCTTCCTTGCGGGCGACCTCCTCGCGAAGCGCCGGATCGTCGAACATCCCGAGGACGGCGGCGAACGTGTACGGCAGTCGAATGCGTTCTTTGCGCACCTCGGCATCCTCCTCGAGAACGAGCGGATACACCCGCTGGGCGAACTCGCGTTCGTCCTCGGTCCCTTCGAGTTCGCCGAAGTAGATCGCTTCGAAGCGGTCGAACTCGTCGACCAGCTGGTCGAGCCGTTCGATGCTGAAATCGCGCGCCCTCGAGGGATCTTTCGCGAAGAAGTACCGCAGGACCTCGGGCTCGAGCAACTCGAGGACGTCCGAGACGAGGATCACGTTCCCCTCGGAGGAGGAAAACGGCTCGCCCTCCAGGGTGAACCACTCGTAGACCATCGGGACGGGCGGTTCGATCTCGAGGACGTTGCGGGCGACGTCTTGCCCGCTCGGCCACGACCCCTCGGCGTGGTCCTTGCCGAAGGGCTCGAAGTCGACGCCGAGTACCTGCCACTGGGCTGGCCACTCGAAGCGCCAGGGGAGTTTCCCCTCCCGGAGCGTCGCCGTCCCCTCGTGGCCACAGCCGTCGATCGTCCGGTCGCCGGCGTTCATGTCGGTACAGCGGTAGTCGACCGTTCCGGCCTCGCCGGCGTCCGGATCGACGCTCGTGACGGTCTCCGTGATCTTCCCACACTCCGCACAGATCGGGTTGAACGGGACGTAGTCGCCGTCGGCGTCGACTTTGTCCTGGTAGCTCGAGAGGACCTCGCGCGCGCGGTCCCGGTGCTCGAGGACGTACCGCGTGACGTCCTCGAACTCGCCGCGTTCGTACAGGTCGGTGTTCGAGACGAGTTCGATCGGAACGTCGACGGCGTCGGCGCTGTCCTGGATGATATTTGAAAAGTGGTCGCCGTAGGAGTCACAGCAGCCGAACGGGTCGGGAATGTCGGTGTACGGCGCGCCGAGGTTGCGACCGAGCGCGCCCGCGTCGACGTCCCCGAGGTCGACGAGATTTCCCTCGAGGTCACAGAGCGTCCGCGGCAGCTTCCGCAGCGGGTCGCGGTCGTCGGCGGTAAACACCTGGCGGACCTCGTGGCCGCGCTCGCGCAGGACTCGTACCACGTAGTAGCCCCGCATGATCTCGTTGACGTTGCCGAGGTGTGGAACGCCGGACGGCGAGATGCCGCCTTTGACGACGATCGGCTCGTCGGCGTCGCGAACGCCGCGCTCGAGTTGATCCTCAACGCGGGCTTCGACGCGGTCCGCGACGGCGTCGGCCCAGAAGGCGTGGTGTTCGTCGTCGGCCGACTGGAGCGTGTACGGGTTCGCGTCGTCGCTCGCCCCGTTCGCTCCGCCGACGGATGAGTCGTCGCTCATCGCTCCTGTTCCGCCCAGTAGGTCGGCTCCTCGCCGACGCCTTCCGGGATCACGTCGGTTCCATCGTGGTCGCCGTACCGGACCGCCCGCGAGATGCGGTCGGGGTCGGTCCCGTCGAGGACGATCGTCCGCATGCCCGACCGCTGGATAATCTTGGCGGCCAGCAGGTCGACGGGCGCGGACGCGCCCGCGTTCATCTCGAGGCCGGCGATGACGTCGACGAGTTCGGCGGCGCTGAGCTGGTCGTACTTGGTCGCCTCGTCGGTCTCGTTCGGGTCGTCGCTGTAGACGCCGGGGACGCTGGTCGCGTAGACGAGCAGGTCCGCATCGACGTACTCCGCGAGCGCGGCGCCGACGGCGTCGGTCGTCTGGGCGGGCGCGACGCCGCCCATGACGGAGACGTTCCCGCCGCGGAGCGCCTCGCCGGCTTCCTCGTAATCGAGCGCCGGTGCGGTAACGGAGTCCTCGCCGAGCGCCGCGATGAGCAGACGCGCGTTGAGTCTGGTGACGTCGATCCCCAACTGGTCGAGTTCGATCTCGTTTGCGCCCAGGTCACGAGCGGCACCGATATACTCACGCGCGACGCCGCCGCCCCCGACGACGGCACCGACGCGACAGCCGTCAGCGACGAGGTTTTCGACGACGGCCGCGTGTTCGGCCACCCGATCCGAGCCGGGTTCGGGCACGAGTACGCTTCCGCCGATAGAGACGACCACTTTCATGCTAATCCGGTGTAACCGGGTTGCAATCTTAAGGGTTGCCAACTGGCGGGCGAGCGTGGCTGGCACACACGGTGCACGCGAGCGTACAACCGTCCGGGACCGTTTCAGCGACGACCACGTCGCATTCTCACCATCCCAGCGACAGCTACAAAGTCCGACCCGCCTATATTTCGGACATGCACGTACTCGGCATTCGAAATCGAGGGGGCGACGGAACCGTAGAGCAGGTCGTCGACCGGGTGGTCGATCAACTCGCCCAGCGCGGTCGGGTCGGCGTCGTCAGGTACGACGCGACGATCGCCGACGGAACGCACGTCCACGAACCGGCGACGATCGGGGGCGACGTCACCTACGACCTCGGCGCCGACGGTGACTGGACCGCCACCGGGACCGGCATGTCCGTCGAGGACGCACTCAACCGACTGGCACCGGAGTGTACGTACGCCGTCGTCGTCGGCGTTCAGAACCTGCAGTATCCGACACTCGTCGTCGACGCTGGGTCGTCACCCGACGCCACAGACGGTGAGGAGGCCGACGACGACACGCTGTTGGCGACGGTCTCCTCTCCCCACGATATCGACGACGACGTCGTCGACGCGATCGAGGAAGCCGAGCCCTACGAGACGCTCGAGTCGCTCGTCGCGCGAGTCAAGCAGTCGCCGTCGGCAGATCTGGCCGGTGCGATCGCGACCTTCACGGGACGCGTGCGCGCGAAAGACGACGAGGACGACGCGCCGACGCAGTATCTCGAGTTCGAGAAGTACGAGGGCGTCGCGGACGAGCGCATGGCGTCGCTCGAGGCCGAACTCGAGGAGCGCGACGGCGTCCTCGCTGTGGAACTGTTCCACCGGACGGGCGTCGTCGAGGACGGCGAGGATATCGTCTTCGTCGTCGTCCTCGCGGGACACCGCACGGAGGCGTTCCGAACCGTCGAGGACGGAATCAACCGGCTGAAAGACGAGGTACCGCTGTTCAAAAAGGAGGTCACGGTCGAAGACGAGTTCTGGGTTCACGAACGATAGTCGGTTAATTTTCGAGGGTTGTAGTCGGATACAGCGACTGACACGGCGAGATGAGTGCATTATTGCCGTGAATGTTTGGGCGGCGATAATAGATTAGCGTTGGTTTTGAAATCTCTTGGCGGCTCTAAACCGGCGATAAATTGCTTCATAAATCCGACTAAAGAGTTCGTTACCAGCCAGATTTTTGAACCCAATCGAAATTTCGCTAAGCGTCCTGCCTTTATAACATATCCCCGCCACAAGCGTTCGATGTCGATGAGTACGACAGCCCAACCCTCCACGGAAAGCAAGGAACGCCGCCTGACGAACTATCTGCGCGAACGCGTCGAAGACGGGGAGCTGTACTTCAAGGGCAAGTTCATCGCCGACGACGTCGGCATGTCCCCCAAAGAGATCGGTGCCTTGATGGTCAAACTCTCCGACTCCGCGACCGACCTCGAGATCGAGAAGTGGTCGTACACGAGCGCGACCACGTGGCGCGTTGAACACGCGTAGCTGTCCCGCCCGCCCCGAACGATTCGGTCATTTCGCTGTGCCATGCCGAGGACGGCTCGCCACCCGGAAGGGTCGTCTACGTGCCGGCGCGTCACCAACGCCATCCGGCACGCTCCCACGATTTCGTTCGCAGTCGTTTTTTATACGAGCGGTGAGTGAACCACGGGTGATGGACGACGCCGATCCGTCCGAGTTCCGCGTGTCCCCGCGAGTCGACGCGCCCGAGGACGGGCCGCCACTCGAGCGAATCGAACCGGTGTTTACGGTCTACGAGACGCGCACCGAAGACGACCGCCTCGTGTACTACGGCGACCCGCTGGTTCCGCCCGAGCAGGTGACGCCCGAGCTGTGGTCGGTCTTTCAGGAGGCGGGCTACGAACTCCAGTTTACGACGCGCCACGGCGAGTTCGTCCTCGTCGCGAAACCGACGTCCGAATCCGACGGCGGTCTCCCGTGGACGAACGTGATACTCCTGTTTCTGACGGTGCTCTCGACGCTGTTTGCCGGCTCGCTGTGGTATCACATCGATCCGTTCGCCAATCCGACGGAGATGTGGCGTGCGTGGCCGTTTTCGGTCGCGATCCTCGGTGTACTCGGCGTCCACGAGATGGGTCACTACGTGACGAGTCGCTACCACGACGTCGACGCCTCGTTGCCGTATTTCATCCCGGTTCCGACGCTCATCGGGACGATGGGTGCGGTGATCAAGATGAACGACCGGATGCCGGACCGGAAAGCACTGTTCGACATCGGCGTCGCCGGTCCGCTCGCGGGACTGGTCGCGACGGTCGTCGTCACGGTCGTCGGCCTCCACTTGCCGCCGGTCACCGCACCGGAGTCGGTCGTCCAAGATCCCAACGCGATCCAGATCCAGCTCGGCTATCCGCCGTTGCTCGAGATGCTCGCCGCGGCGTTCGACCAGCCGCTGTACCGCGACGATCCGGCTACCGCGGTGAACCCGGTCGTCATCGGCGGCTGGGTCGGGATGTTCGTTACGTTCCTCAACCTGATCCCGGTCGGCCAGCTCGACGGCGGTCACATCCTGCGGGCGATGGCCGGCTCCTATCAGGAGACGATCGCGGCGCTCGTTCCGGGCGTCCTCTTCGGCCTGGCCGCGTACCTCTACTACGTCAGCGGCCACAGCATCAACTCGGTGCTCATCTGGGGGGTCTGGGGCGTGTTCACCGCCATCCTCGCCACGGTCGGGCCGGCCAAACCGATTCACGACGAGAGTCTCGGTGTCGGTCGGTTCCTGCTCGGTATCCTCACGTTCGCACTCGGCGTCCTCTGTTTCATGGCGGTCCCGATCGCCATCGTCGAGTAACGGGGGCTCGAGCCGGTTCGGAACCCCTCCAATTTCGTACTGTTCGAGTCGTTCAGCCGTGGGTGTAGCCGCGATCCTCGAGATCGTCGCCGTCGATCGTGATCCCGTCACGCCGATCGACGACCGACCCGATCGACGTGACGGGAACTTCCGTCGCCGCCCGGACGTCGTCGATCGCGTCGGCAGGGACGGTCGCGACCAGTTCGAAGTCTTCGCCGAACGTCGTCGCACGCTCGAGGGCTCTCTCCGGTTTCGAGCACACGTCACGGACCGCGTCGTCGATCGGGATCGCCTCGGAGTCGATCGTGAACCCGCAGTCGCTCGCCTCCGCGAGTTGGTGTAGCGATCGGGCGAGCCCGTCGCTCGAGTCCATCGCCGCTGTCGCCCGCGAGGCGAGCGCCAGGCCGGCCTCGATTCGCGGCACGAACCGGAACAACTCGTTGGCTCGCTCGAGCGCCCGATCGGCTTCTTCGGCCGGCGTCTCGTCCTCGTCCGCGCGTTCGAACAGGGTCAACGCGGCGGCGCTTCGCCCGAGCGCCCCCGTCACGCAGACGCGGTCGCCCGGCTGGGCCCCGCTCCGGAGAAGCGGCTCGTCCGTCCGACCGAACGCGGTCGTCGCGACGGTGAACTCCTCGTGTCCGTCCAGGTCGCCGCCAACGTACTCGGCACCGACGCGCTCGCAGACGTCGCTCGCGCCGCGAACGAACGCGAGTAACTCCTCGGGATCGAACTCGGGGGCGGCGTAGGCGGCGACGGCGGCCGTCGCCTCGGCCCCCATCGCGGCGACGTCCGAAAGCGACGCGCCGACGGCTCGCCAGCCGGCCGTATACCGCGTCGTTCCCGGCGGAAAGTCCGTCCGTTCGTGGAGCATGTCCGTCGTCACCACGAGATCGTCGACGACGGCGGCGTCGTCGCCGACTGGCTCGAGTTCGCGGTCTAAAAGCGCCAGTGCGGCGCGTTCGTCCATACCCCGCGTTTCGACTCGAGGACGAAAAACGGTCCGGGACGCCCCGACTCGAGCCGCCGTCGGTTCGTCGGATCGGCGTCCCGCTGTCCGTTCCGACCGGGCAGCTCTTCGCCTCCGATACGATGCTCTTAAATGCCGCGGAAGGGAACCAAACGCCAATGGCTACGATGTACGACGTTCCGGCGGACGACCTCATCGAGGCGCTCGCCGACGATCTCGAGGAACGGCTCGACGAACCCGACTGGGCACAGTTCGTAAAGACTGGTGTCGACCGCGAACTCCCACCCGAACAGGAGGACTTCTGGGCGGTCCGCGCGGCGAGTCTCCTGCGCAAGGTCGCCGACCGCGGTCCCGTCGGCGTCGAACGACTCTCGACTGAGTACGGCGGCGGCAAGGGCGGCTCCAACCGGTACCAGGTCGCACCCGACAAGCGCGTCGACGGCTCGCGTAACCTGATTCGCACCATCCTCCAGCAACTTGAGGAGGAAGATCTCGTCGAGACCGCCGACGGCGAAGGTCGCCGAATCACCCCCGAGGGACGCAGCCTCCTCGACGACACCGCCGGAACCGTCCTCGAAGAACTCGATCGGCCGGAACTCGAGCGCTACGCGTAACTGGTCGCCCGGATTCGATTTTCGACGCGCTTCCCCGGCAAGCGTCGTCACTGGTGAGTGTGGTCCGTAATCATTTTCCCCGCTGCCAAACAATCCAGTACGTATGAGCGGAGAACCCGACGAGGAGCGACTCGAGGAGCTCCGACAGAAGAAAATGGAGCAGCTACAGGAGCAAGCCGACTCCGGCGAGGCAAGCGCCGGTCAAGAGGCTGCCCAGCAACAGGCCGAGGCGCAAAAACAGGCGCTGTTGCGCCAGCATCTGACCGACGACGCTCGCAAACGGCTCAACACCGTCAAGATGAGCAAACCGCAATTCGGCGAGCAGGTCGAACAACAGGTGCTCGCCCTCGCCCGGAGCGGGCGCATCCAGGGGAAGATCGACGACGACAAAATGAAACAGCTGTTGAAGGAGCTAAAACCGGACTCCAAGAGCTTCGACATCAAGCGGCGCTGATGGAGCTCGGACTCCTCTACAGCGGTGGGAAGGACTCGACGCTCGCCGCGCTCCTCCTCGAGGATTTCTACGACGTCACGCTCGTCACGGCACAGTTCGGCATCAGCGAGGACTGGAAACACGCCCGCTCGAGCGCCGAGACGATCGGATTCCCGTTCGAACGTCTCGACCTCGACCCTGACGTCGCCCACGACGCCGTCGATCGGATCCGAGCGGACGGATTTCCGCGAAACGGGATTCAGTTGGTCCACCAACACGCCCTCGAGCGGGCCGCACGCGATGGATTCGACGTGATCGCCGACGGAACCAGACGGGACGATCGGGTGCCAACGGTTTCGCGGGCACAGGCTCAGAGCCTCGAAGACCGCCACGACGTCGAGTACGTCGCCCCGCTGTCCGGGTTCGGTCGAACGGCTGTCGATCGGCTCGTTGAAGCCCACCTCGAGGTAGTCGCGGGTCCGAGCGAGGAGATCGAACGAGCGGATTACGAGGCCGAACTCCGGGAAATTATTGCCGCCGAGGACGGCCCGGATGCGGTCGCGGAGCTCTTTCCGGACCACGACCAGACGTACGTGACCGGCAGGCGCTGAACTCGGCGGTCGCGGCGTCGAACACCGTAGACGTGTCTGTCGACGATTACGCTCGTCGGTCGCTCGAGCGGGTCCACGTGAGGAGAACCACGACGAAGAGCGCGACCGTGAGCAGGGCTGGGATCCACATCGCGACGCCGATGTTCGTCGCTTCGGCGACGACGCCCACGACGGCCGGAACGATCGCGATCCCGCCGTACGTCGCCGCGGTAGTGAGTGCGCTCACGGGTCCGCTGTACTCCGGTGCGAGTTCGACGCCGTAGGCCGACAGCACGGGAAACAACGCGGACAGCAACATGCCGGCACAGAAAACCGCTGCGAGCATGCCGACGTGTCTCCAGCCGACCACGACGGCTAACACTGGAACCGCGAGCCCGGTCGTCACCGTCAGCAATCGCAGATACGCCACCGACTCGATCAGTCTCGAGTAGGCGTACCGACCGGGGACGTACGCCAGCAGAAAGACCGACAGCGCCAGATTCGCGGTCGTCCGGTCGAGAAACGTTCCCGCGTAATACGGTAGCCAGGTGAACAGCGTCCCTTCGATCCCGCCGACGATCGCCAACCCTACCATCGTTCCGGGGATTCCCGGTTTCGACAGCAGCCGAACGAGGGTCTCGCGCTCGAGTCGGCGTTCGTCCCACTCCGACGGCGTCTCGAGCGCCCAGACGGCGGCGACGATCGGGAGGATCGACAGGCCCAGTAAGACGTACGTGGCTCGCCAGTCGGCGACCAGTAACACGGCGCTCGCGATCACCGGGCCGGAGACGGCTCCGACGGCCCACGCGAGCCCGTAGAGTGCGAACACGCGCCCGATCCGTTCGGGATAGAGATGACTCAACAGCGGCCGGTCGATCGCCCGAAACACGCCGGCGGCTGCTCCCTGAACCAGCAGGGCCAACAGAAACACGGTATACGCCGGTGCGATGGCGACCGCCAACAGCGACAGCGCCATCGCCGCCGATCCGAGCACGAGGATATGACGCGCATCGAGGCGTCCTGCGATCAGGCCGACGAGTACGATGGCCACGACGAAGCCGACCGTTCCTGCTGGCGCGACCAGCCCCAGTAACGACTCCGAGACACCGAACGCGGATTCGAAGTTCGGGAGTAACGCACCCCGTATCTGCATCGCCATCGCGTCACCGGCGACGAAACAGAACGTGATACCCAACCAGAGCCGTCGTCGTCTCACACCCGTTCGTTCGATTCCGACTATCTATATCTCGCGACTTTCTTCGGGTCTCTGGAGTCGTGATCGGACGGGCAATCGCGGCGGTTCGATCCGCGAAGAAATCGTCCTCTAGCCGATCGACAAGCGAGTCTTTCTCGGCTTCTCTTCGCCACGATCGGCGTCTCGGACGGAGTCTGTACCAGTGATACGGACTGCTGTCAGTCATTTCCGGTGCAACCGCGACACGTACTGCGGTTGTGCCGGTACATCGGTACAGCAACCCGTACGCGCCGGTGAATCGACGGATAGGTCGTGGTTTCGCTGGTACTGATTTACACGAGACTGCCCCAGAAAGACCGTTGTACTGGTTACTCGGTAGAATCGGAGGTCTAAAACGACTGTTCTGGGAACGACGACCAACGGTTCCTGTCAGCTTCCGTCTGTCTCGTCGCCCAGGAACAGTCCGACCGGTAGGAGTTTCGTTAAAATCGGTACCTCATTGATAACAAAACGTGGGCTGAACGAAGCTGTCGGTACTCGCCAGTTCGACGGTGACGCCGTCGTACTGGAGGGATATCCATGACAGACGACGATCGAATCTCACGACGTGCGGCCATCAAAGGTATCGCAGTCAGCGGAGCACTCGTCGGTGGCACCGCCGTTGGTGCGACGACAGTCAGTGCTGGAGAGAAAAAAGACCGGAAATGCAAGAAAGGAAAGCGTCGAGATAAGAAGTACGACGGGAAGGGCAAGCGGAAAGGCAAGAAAGGCAAGCGGAAAGGGAAGAAAGGAAAGCGTCGAGATAAGAAGTACGACGGGAAGGGCAAGCGGAAAGGGAAGAAAGGAAAGAAAGGCAAGCGAAAAGGGAAGAAAGGCAAGAAGGGGAAGAAACACGGACAACACGTGCCCGTTGACAAGGTCAAAGGGCGCGTAGCGTTCAACCCTGAGGATACCGATCCCAAAAACCACAGGGCGCAGTTCTACATCCACCACGGGTTGGACACCGACCTGACGTTCACCTACAAAGTTGCCGGGACTCGCAGGAAGGGAACGATCACAGTCGAGAACGATCTCGCCACGGCCGAAACCTTCTGGGTCAAGGCCCGTAACGGGGACGCGAGGGTTACAGTGTACTACCGAGGAACGCGCGTCGGCGGGGCCTCGAGCGACGCGCCGCCCGTCTGCGGGGACTAACGGGTCTCCGTACACCGTTCCAACAGCCTTCTCGAGCCCCACTCGGTAGGGACCGGCCGCTCACGGACTTTTTTGGCGCTGACGATGCCGGTCACGGCAGCCAGGACTGGGATTTGTGGCGTTTTCGGGACTTCGAATCGCTCGCGTCGCCACGCAGCGCTCGTCGGTATCGAAATCGCGAAAACGCCAGGACTGGGATTTGAACCCAGAATCCCAAAGGGAACACGCTTTCCAGGCGTGCGCCTTACCGTTCGGCCATCCTGGCTCGGGTGAACCTAGCCACGTCCGTCGTTTAACTCTTACTTTTACCGTCGCTGCCGTGTGACTCGGTTTCACTCCTCGCGCGTCGCGCCGACCACGCCGCGATCCGGTACTCCATGGCGTACGCACAGCCGGCTGTCACGAGACCGACCAGAATCGCCACGGCGGCCCCCTGGACGATTGTCACGAGCGGCGAGACGAGGAGGGCGTAGCCCTGGACGAGGACCAGAAACGCCATGAAGCCGACGGCTCCCCACAGCAGCGCCGAGCTCACTCGTCGCGAGGGGGTCCGGAGTTCGAACATGCGCGGTCGTCGATCACTCGAGTGAGGCGATTGCCTCGATCTCGACGCCGACGCCTTTCGGGAGGGCAGCGACCTCGACCGCGCTTCGGGCCGGCGGCTCGTCGTCGAAGTAGCCGGCGTAGGTCTCGTTCATCGCCTCGAAGTCGTCGATGTCCTCGAGCATGACGGTCACCTTGAGGACGTCATCGGCGCTCGCGCCCGCCTCCTCGAGGACGGCCAGGAGGTTGTCGAGTGCCTGTTCGGTCTGGGTTTCGATGGACTCCTCGTCGAGGAGGTCCCCGTCGGGCGTGAGGGGGATCTGTCCGGCGGTGAACAGGAGCGAGTCGTCGGTCGTCGCCTGACTGTACGCGCCGACGGCCGCCGGCGCCTCGTCCGTTTCGATGATCCGTTTCATGGGGAAGCGAACGGCCCGCCCCATCTTAAAAGCGGCCGGAAACCGGTTGGATCGCCAATGTCGTTTTCGACGGGGCGATTACGGTTCGTCGACGACGTACCGGCCTCTCTCCTCGACGTCTCGCAGGCGCTCGAGTACGCCCTCGTCGCCGGCTTCGCGGTACCCCTCGCGGACCGCGTCACGCAGTGGCTCGGGGTCGTCTGCGGTCCCGACGAGACTCTGATCGAAGACGTGTAGGTCCATCGCGTAGTCCTCGACGTGGTCGGTGTGATAGCCCAGACCGAAATCGATGAGGTACGTCCGCTCGTCGGTCGTACGCACGTTTCTCGTCGTCGGATCACCGTGGACGATACCCGCCCGGTGGAGTGTTGCGAGGTGACGGCCGACGTCTCGAACGCGCTCTTCGGACAGAGTGTCCCGCAGGTCCGCGTCGCCGACGTACTCGAACTCGAGTCGTGCCTCGAGCGGGTCGACGTCGGCGAGGACCGGCGTTGGAACTCCCTCCCGACGAGCGAGACTCGTCAGGCGCGCCTCGAGCGTGGTGCGCTCGCGCCGGAGGCGCTCGTCGAGTTGGGGGTGGCGGTAGCTCTTCGCTCGCCGTCGCTTTTGTACGCGGCCGGCCTCGGGCTCGAGGTCGACGACGGCTTCTGCGCCCCGGACGCGCGTTTCGGACGCTGGCTGTCCGTCGTCGGAGCTAGCGGAATCGGATGCCGGTTCGCGCCACGTCACCGGGACCTGATCGGGTCGGAAGTTCGGATCGACGCGCGAGTCCTCGAGTGCGAGGGTGTCGCCGACCGCGTACATCTTCGCGCCGAGGACGGCGATCATGCCGGCGTTGTCCCGGAGAAATCGGGGTTCTGGCGCGTGAAACTCGGCACCGCGCTGGTCGCACATCTCGGCGAGCATCTCGCGCAGGCGGGCGTTCTGTCCGACGCCGCCGCCGAGTACGAGTTCGTCGCTCCCGGTCAGCGAGAGCGCCCGCTCGGAAACCTCCGTGAGCATCCCGAAGACGTTCTCCTGGAGGGAGTAACAGACGTCTTCGACCGGAACGCCACCGTCGGGCGACTCCGACGGGCCTGCGCTCACGTCGTTCGCTGAGCCGCCGTCGTAAGCCTGCTTTGCGGCCGACATGATCCCGGAAAAGGAGAAGTCCATCCCCTTGACGACGTACGGGAGGTCGACGTACTCGCCGTCTTCGGCCGCCGCCTCGACTTTCGGTCCGCCAGGGTGACTCCAGCCGACGTGGCGGGTGAACTTGTCGATCGCGTTGCCGACGCCGGTGTCCATCGTCTCGCCGAGGACGCGGTAGCGGCCGTTACGGTAGGCGAGGAGGTGTGCGTTCGCTCCGCTGGCGTTCAGACAGACCGGATCGTCGAAGTCGGCGGTGTGACGGCCGATCTCGAGGTGGGCGACCATGTGGTTGACGCCCACCAGGGGAACGTCGAGCGTCTGGGCGAGTGCCCGCGCTGCGGTTCCGACGATGCGCAAACACGGACCGAGGCCGGGGCCCCGGGAGAAGGCGACGGCGTCGACCGGGGGGTCGTCGGTCGGGCCGTCGTCGCTCTTGTGGGCGTACTCGAGCGCTCGCTCGACGACGCGGGGGATCGCGTCGTGCATGTGTTCGGCGGCCTCGCGGGGGTGAATGCCGCCGCTGTCGGGCTGGTAGGCGTCGGTTTCGATGAAAACGTCGTCGGAGTCGGAATCGTAGACGGCCGCGCTGGCCGCCCAGGCGGTGCCTTCGATCCCGAGTACTCGGGTGGTGTCGTTCACGGCTCGAGTCGGATCACCGGCTCGTTACTCCCACTCGGTGTAGCCACACTTCCCGCAGTGTTTGCGGTCGCCGTGGTCGGCGAGGAAGGTGTCGCCACAGCGGGGACACTGCTCGCCCTCGACGCTCCCGTCGTCGCCGTAGAGTTCGTATCGCGCCATTTACGCCTCCTCCGCTTCGGCGTCGCCCTCGCCGTCGTCGGCGACGATCTTGTTTCGCTCGAGCATGTGGTCGCGCTCGACGTCGCGGGCGAAGTCGGCCGTCTCGTAGACTTTGGCCTCGCCGACGGTCTTTCGCATCCCGAACTTCGTGTCGAGTTTCCGGATGACGACCTCGTCGGCGTCCTTGTTGAGCTTCGCTGCGAGGCTGTCTCGGACCTGGAGGCGCTCGGGGGTGGCCTCGTCGTGGTTTAGTTCGAACGTCACGTCCGTCCTGTGCAACATGGGATTCTCCGTTTCGGAGATGATGTCGACGTCCATGATATCACTCAGTTACACTACTATCCCCGTGTAGCGCCTAAAAGGATTTCGAACCGGCGGGTCGGCCCGTCTCGGAGCCGAGTGACGGCACGGATCGGTGTGAGTTGACAGCCGCCTCGAGCCGGACGCCCGAACGTATGGAAAAACTTTCACGTCGCCCATCCGAGGTCGAATCCGATGCCCTCCAGACGACGACTGCTCGCGGCGAGTAGTGTCTCTGTCGCCGGGATGCTCGGCGCAACGAGTGTCCTCGCCGCCGATGGCGGTGGCCGGACGTCGGCCGCGCCGTCGCTCACTCCAGACGGGACAGGGTTCGAGAGCCAGTGGCCGATGGCGCGGTCTGACGCGGCGGGATCCGGTTTCGGTCCCGACGCCTCCGGCCCGCAGGCGGAGGTCCGCGAGGCGTGGACGCGGGACCCGGACGCGTCGATCCGCGGATCAGCACCGCCGATCGTCGTCGGCGACACGCTGTACGTCGTCGGCCGGCGATCGCTGGCCGCCCTCGAACGCGAGACCGGCTCCACCAGATTCGCCCGGGACGGACCGTTCTTCTCGACGCCGGCGCTGGTCGAGACGAGTGCGTACCGATCCGACGCGCTGGCTCTCTCGGGGCGTGCCGGTATCTACGGGCTCGACGCGACCGGCGGTTACGAACTGCCGGGCCGGACTGTTGGCCTCGAGCGCTGGCACGCGCCGGAAGAGCCCCCGAGTGGCTATCTCAGCGCCGAGCCGAGAGAACCCTCGCCCGTCGCCGTCGACGGAACGGTGTACGCGGCCCTCCCCGAAACGGATCGAATCGCCGCGTTCGACGGCAACAGCGGCCGCCTCGAGTGGCGGTACGCGGTGGGCGGTCGACACGCCAGTCCGGCGAACCGGCCGGCCGTACGGGACGGCAAACTCTTCGCCTCGAACGCGCGTTCGGTGGTGGCGAGCGTCGACGCCGACACCGGCGAGGAGCGCTGGCGCGTCGACCTCGAGACGGTCGGGAGCTTACCGCCGACCGCGACGAACGATGGCGTGGTCGTTCCAGCCAGCAACGCCGTCGTGTTCCTCGATGCCGACGACGGCGAGGTCGTGTGGACCTACGACCACGGCGGGAACGCCGATCGGGGAAGCGCCGCCGTCGCCGACGGGACGGCGTTCGTCTCCGACGGCGACGAGGAGCTACACGCGATCGACCTCGAGACGGGCGACGCCGAGTGGACGGCGGAGTACGGTCACGCGGCGAGTCCCGCCGTCGCCGACGGCGTCGTCTACGTCTCTTACTACTGGACCGGCGAACTGCTCGCCGTCGACGCCGAAACGGGTGAACGACTGTGGAGCTACGACGACCCGACGGTCGTCTCCCAGCCGGTCGTCGGCGACGGGACGGTCTACGTCACCACCGACGATGGCGTCCTCGCGCTCGAGGAGGGATCGTAAGATGGCGGACGAGCCATCCAATCGCGACGACCGGTTCGACGACGACCGGTTCGATCGTGAGGACCGGTTCGACGACGACGAAACGCCGACGGTCCGCGATCCGGGCCGTCCCCCCGACGGTGACGGCTCGTCCACCAGTGGCGGGGCCGGTCCGGGGCGCGCTCGATCGCCCGGTGTGCTCTCGAGGGGACTCGAGATACTCCGGACCGATCCGTGGCTGGTCGTTCCGTTCCTGGTCGCCGGAGTCGTCCTCTCGCTCGTCGACGCGCTTCGGCTGCAGGACCCGATTCCCGCGATCGTGCGCGAACCGCTCGTCGCGGACGGGATCGACGTCCAGATCGAGTTCGTCGGCTACCCGGCGGGGGCGACACAGACGGGGGTTCGACTCGAGTCGCTGGTCGGACTCGAGATCCCGTATCTCGTCTGGGGCGTCGGGCTGTCCGCCGTCGCCGTGCTCGTCGTCGTCGCCGCGGGCGTCCTCACGATCACTCGTGCGATGGACGGCCAGGCTCGATTGCGGGGATTCGTCTCGCTTCTCGGGTTCGCGTTGGGTGTCGACCTGGTCAACCGAGCGCTCGGCTCGATCGACCTGCTCCAGGGAATGGGGCTGTTCGGTCTCGTCTGGCTCGCGATCTACCTCTACCTGTTCGTGCGGCTGTTCGCCGTGCCGGGACTCGTCGTCGACGGCCGTTCGCTCCCCGCGGCCCTCGAGGAGAGCTTCGACCTAACCGCGGGATGCGGCTGGTCCATCTTCGGCCTGATCCTCCTGTTCGGACTGGGCGCGTGGCTGCTCGCCGCTGTCCCTCACGTTGGGGCGGTGGCGAGCAGCGCCATCGTCGCCCCGGTCCACGCTGCCGTGATCGTCGCGTTCCTCGAGCAGGCGCGTGAGGACGGGTGAGCGGCGGGTGAGCAGCCCCGATCAGGCCGTCTTCGAGCGCCCCAACACCACGATCACGCCGATATCGGGGCTCGAACACTTCGGCGTCACACCGACAGTGCGACCAGTCCACGCGGCGTCTGCGCCTCGAGTTCCTCGTCCCACCCGATTTCGACGCGCTCCCAGCGGTCGCCGAAATCGTCGGTGACGAACAGCCCGAGGTTGGTCACGGCGTAGACGACGCCGTCCTCGTCGGTCGTATCGAAGACGGCGCGGACGACGCTCTCGCCGGTCGGGAGTCCGCGGTCGTCGAGCTGGTCCCACGGCTGGTCGCCCCGACGGCGGTAGACGTACGACTCTGCGGACTCCGCGGTGTGAGCCGAGGACGCCCCGCTCGCACTCGAGACCATCACGGTGTCGGGATCGCCGGGATCGGTGACGACGCTCCAGCAGTACCGGTGCTCGAGTCCCTCCTGGGGGTGGCTCCAGCGTTCGCCGCCGTCCGTCGAGACGGCGAAGCCGTCGCCGGCGGCGCTGTAGACCAGTCCCTCGCGGTCGGGGTGTGTCGCCAGGCTGTGGTTGTCGCGTCTCGAGCCCTCTGGGCGCTCGAACCAGGTGTCGCCGCCGTCGGTACTGAGCACGAACGCGCCGGCTTCGATGCCGACGTAGAGGCGATCCGAATCGAACGGATCCACCGCGAGCCACCGGACGTGATGGGTGTGCGGTCGCGGGGGGAAGAACCACTCGTCTTCGGAGGGGAGGTCGGCGATTCCCTCGAGGTGTGTCCACGAGTCGCCGCCGTCGGTCGAGCGGTAGACGCGACTCGGCTCGGTGCCGGCGTAGACCGTCTCCGCATCGTTCGGATCGATCGCGATCGACGTGATCGCGTCGCTTCCGGCGGGGATCTCGAGGTGCGACCACGAGTCACCGCCGTCGGTCGAGCGGTAGAGTCCATCCTCGAAGGTACCGACGAACACTCGCTCTGGAGCCCCAGACGAGGCGGCGACGCACTCGAGGCTGTGGCCCTCGAGTCGGGCGGTCAGATCCCAGCGATTGGGGGCGGCGTCGCGTCGACAGACCAGGAGTCGATCACGCAAGGCGAGGTATGCGATGACCATACCGCCACGTACGGTTGCGATCCTCATAGAGGCCTCGTGCTCCGGCTCTGTGTCTGTGTCGGATCTGTGGTCTGGGACATCTGGTCGATCGAGTCCGCTCGACTGTCCCACGAATTCGCGAACATGTGTCGGCGCTCGTGGTATTGACGAATTTCCGTCACGTGTCACACAACAGCCAATTGACTTATGTGTCGAGTATTCACATGATGATCCGTCACAACGATGTCGCCACGCGCTCGGTTCGTGTTCGGTCGCGTCCGCGAGCGATCGCTTTTGGTCGTCGGGATCGTGTTGATCTCCGTCGCCGGTATCTTCGGGACGACTGTCGGCGGTGGGTTTCCCGCAGTGGTACTCGACCTGTGGGTCCCTGTTGCAGTCGGGTGTGCGCTCGTCTGGTACGACATCCGAAAGCCGGTTCTCGAGCGCGACCGACGGCGGGCCCCCGTCGTCGCTGGCTGTGCCATCGGCGGCGGCGTGTTGGTCGCCGTCGGATCCGTCTGGAGTATCGTCCTCGCGGTTCCCAGTGATGGGTCCCTATCCAGGGAACTCGGCATCGCGCTGTTGACGACGACGAGCGTCGGTGTCGCCCTCGGAACCGCCCTCGGACATCTCCACGAAGATCGAGCGAGTCAGCGCCGTGAAACTAACCGGCTCACTCACGCGATCGATGCTGCGATGGACGCCATCGCCGTCGTCGTCGATGGCCGTCTCGACTCGGTCAACGGAGCGTACGCGTCGCTGTACGGCGTTGGCGATCCTGCGAGACTCGAGGGTCGAATGTGGGATGAGGGGTACACGAACGAATCGCTCGTCACGATCGAACAGGAGGCGATGCCGGCTCTCGACGATTGTGGCTACTGGCGAGGGGATCTGACGGGAACGCGAATCGACGGGACCACGTT
The DNA here is from genome assembly GCF_009807105.1 of Natrialba sp. INN-245. Classification (NCBI taxonomy): domain Archaea; kingdom Methanobacteriati; phylum Methanobacteriota; class Halobacteria; order Halobacteriales; family Natrialbaceae; genus Natrialba; species Natrialba sp. INN-245. Next base: position 137,878 of record NZ_WUBV01000044.1, read on the forward strand.
CCGGCAAAGCGTCAGGATGACGACGAGAGACGACGGGACAGGCCACGTCGTCGTCGCCCGCGACGTGACCGACCGGATCGATCGCGAACAGCGAATACAGGTCCTCAACCGGGTTCTCCGGCACAACCTCCGAAACGCCTTCACCGTCATCCGTGGGCACGCTAACCTCGTCGGCGAGTACGACGAGACGCTCGAGCGCCGTCACGTCGACCCCATCCGCGAGGAGATCGACGATCTGCTCGAGACCGCCGACAAGGCACGTGGCGTCGAACAAAAACTCGAGCGACGCGACCGCGGCGAGACGATAGACGCCACCGACGCCGTCAGAGCCGTCGTCGATCGAGCGAAAGCTGCGTACCCTGGTGTTCGGATCGTGACACGCACGGAAACGCCGACCGCCGACTCCCGGATGCCAACGATCGAGAAGACGGTCGTCGACGCGCTCGACGAACTCGTCGACAACGCCGTCGAACACCACCGCGGCCGAACGCAACTCGATCGGCCGGATCAGGCGATACCGTCGACCGGTGGATCCAACGACGGAGCCGAACCGCTGACTGTGGAAGTCACCGCCGAAGTCGTCGAGTACCCGTTGACGTCGCGTCTCGAGTTCACCGTCGCGGACGACGGTGACGGCATTCCCGTCTCGGAGCGACGGGCAGTTCTTCAGGGTGAGGAGACGCAATTGGCCCACGGATCGGGGCTCGGACTCTGGTTCGTCAGCTGGATCGTCAACAACGTCGGGGGTGACCTCGAGTTTACCGACCGACAGGACGGCGGTACGAGCGTGACACTCTCGTTTCCCTACGAGCGAGAGGAGAACGCCTACGAAACGACAGCGGCGGAGCGCACGGTGTGAATCGCCTCGGGGTCAAGTGGTTCGAGAGACTTCGTCTCTCGTCATCACGGAAGACTTTGTCTTCCGAACGACCCCGAGGCTTCCTGTTTCGA
>NZ_WUBV01000045.1:0-12307 GCF_009807105.1 Natrialba sp. INN-245
GAGCCGTATCCGATGTCTGCTGCCTGTTCATATCGCGTCCGTTGAACGCTTCCTACGAGACAGTACCGAAATCAGATCGGGCTAAACACATACCACCTACGTCAACCGGCTGGTTGACGCTGGCGTCCTCGAGGCGACGACTGACGACCAACCACGGACGTATGTCGCTCGTGACATCGACCTGACCATCACAGCTGCCGAGGGGACCCGAGAATACACGATCACGCCAGTTCTCATCGATGCCGTCGGGCGCCGCACGACCGACGATGACATCGATACATACATCGATCGGCACGGAATCGCGGGCCTCGCGACGGCACTCACCTATACCGTCGACCGGGAGCAAGGGAAGGTCACCCACCAGCTGATGGCCCGTGATCTCGATATCTCCCCGCTCGCGGCCGAGATCATCCTCCAAGCGCTTCGGCCCATTGTCCACGAGCACTTCGATATCGAGGGGGCAGGCGCGTCGGTCGCGGATATCGAGGGTGTCGATCGAGACGTTGCCGGCGACGACGCGTGAGCGCCATCCATATCGCTGATACCGGTCTGTTCGTCGCGATGGGGCAACCGTCGAACCGTCGGTATCAGGTCGTCCGAACGTTTGCACGCCGGAACGACATGACGTTCGTCCTCCCGGAACGTGTCTACGACGAACTGACCGTCAACGCGCCCGACGTCGAGACACCGCCGGTCGACACGGCAATCGACGAAGGGTGGGCCCGAGTCGCAGCCCCGTTGGGATACACGAACGCACTAGTCTCTCGGACGATGGACGGTGTGCAGCGATACATCGCGAACGCTGATGACCGCCCTGCCGACGAGATCGAACGTGCGGATCCAGCGCTGGCAGGGGTCGCCGCTCAAGCGTTCGTCGACGAGACCGCTGACCACGCTTACATCTACACGACGGATACCCTCGCTGGAGAAGGGGCTGAGAATGTCTTCGCCAGTGAGGGCTACGGCGATTCAGCATTTTCGAGGTGGAGCTTCCGGCCTCAAGGAGCGAACGGAGTGAGCGAGTAGGCCTGAGAGGGAACCGACATAGTAAGACAAAAATGCCACACTGCGACCACTTGACTCCGAATGCTTAAGAACCGTCGAAGTTAAATCTGAAACATGGAGGTCCGGCGAACCGCGTCCGTCAAACTCGTCGTCCCCGACGAGCGCCGCGACGACCTCCACGAATCCGCCCGGCAGTTCCTTCACTGCGCCAACCGTGCCGCCGAGTTCTGCTGGTCCGACCGCTCGTACACTGAGTGTGTCACAGCAAATACGACGGCACGGAATGCGCTCTATGAGGACCTCCGAGACGAAACCGACCTCACCGCGAACCTCGTTCAGGAAGCCATTCGACGCGCTGTCCAAGCCGTCAAAGGATGCGTCGAACGGTGGAAACAAGCAAAACGAGTGAGCCAACCGGAGTTCACGTCGTGGAGTATGCTCTACGACAAGCGGAGCGCCACGTTCTATCGGAGCAAAGTCTCGCTCTCGACTGTCAACGGACGTGTCGAGTGTGACTTTGAACTCCCCTCGGACAGCCCCACACCATACGAACGGTACGTGCTATCAGAGGAGTTTGAGTTCCGTGCAAGCACGCTCCAGTACGACGCCGTGGACGACGAGTTCTACTTCCACATCACCACGAGGAAGTACGACTCTAAAGGAGACGACGGTGGGGACGGAGAGGTTTCGGCAGATACTGAGCACCAAACAGTGCTCGGTATCGACCTCGGCGTTAACAGTCTCGCCGTCTCCTCCACCGGGTGCTTTTGGCACGGAGACGACTACGACCACTGGTGTCGCGAGTTCGAGAAGCGACGTGGCGAGATGCAACAGCGAGGGACGCAAGCCGCTCACAACGCCCTGCTTCGCCTCGGCAAACGCGAAAAAGCATGGCGGAAACAGTACATCCACACGGTCGCTAATGAAGTCGTCACGGAGACCGTCGAACACGACTGCGACGTAATCGTGTTCGAGGACTTGACCGATATTCGAGAGCGACTTCCACAGGCGAAGTGGCACCACATATGGGCGTTCCGACGCTTGTTCGAGTACGTCTCCTACAAAGCCCCGGAGAAGGGTATCTCCGTGGAACAAGTCGAGCCGAACCACACGTCCCAACGTTGTTCTCGAACGGACTGTGGGTTCACGCACGACGGTAACCGCTACGGCGAACACTTTGAGTGCCAAAAGTGCGGCTACGAGGTGAACGCGGACTACAACGCAGCGAAGAACATCGGGACGCGGTACGCTCGAAAGCGGATACACAGACTCCGTTCCTCGCCCACGTCGGGGAGCGGAGACGCACCAGTAGACGTGCGTGTGAATGGTGGGACGTTGAACGGCGAGAGTTACCGGCCTATTGCCGGGGACTGACTGCCGGGAGTCTACATCAAAGCCCCACCCTATAGGACCGAGGCGCGTAGCGCCGAGGGAGTAGGGTGGGGTAGTTTACTCACGTACGTGAACGGCTTTCGCTTCGTCGAAGATCTTTTCGAGTAGGCCGCTCCTCGTTGGGTCTGCACACCGGTCACTGCGGAGCAAAATTCGATATCAGCCCGCCAGCGATGGCCGTTACCGTCTCGAAAGCCCTCGGCCGTTCACGGCGCGAAGCGCCGTTAGCTCGGGAGAGCTCGTTCTCCCGTTGCTCGACATCCCGCGATCCACGCTGCGCTCCTCGTACCTGCGGTGCTTGCGGAGTCGGGGGACGTTCACGGCGTTTTGCGCCGTGAGCTCGGGAGACGTCGTCTCCCGGTGACCGAGACAACCTCGCCCTTTCTGAGTCCACCAGGATATCGGCTGTGTCACTGCGCGTCGAGCCCGGTTGAACAGGTTCTTTGTTACGGCACGCCCCGCTCGCCGCTTCCGCCCTCCGCATCACTCGCGACCGACCATTCCGGGCATGCGGCGAGCAAGCTCGCCGTTCCGGGCTGAAATGAATCTGCTCTCGACGCCAGCATTAAGCGCGTTTTCGGTTGCGCCCCTCGCGGGTTTTCGCGTTCCAGCACTTTAGGCCACTCCGCGCGGCGAGTCACACCACGACTCGCCGTGCTCATGACCGTCGCGCTGGACACGGACCCGCAGTCCGGGCCGGACACGAGAAACGGCTTAAAGCTGGCCGCTCGCTCTGGGCGGGTCGGCGCGCGGTTCTGGTTGGATGACTCCCCGAGGCGCTCTCGCTCGCGCCCCAAGGGGCGCTCACGAAGGCGCGAGCGAGAGCGCACATGGTGGATGAGTCGGTCGACGTCGAGAGCCACGGCTGGAGAGTCGTGGTGTCGGAAGAAGACGCCGGGTGAGCGCCTTCGGTGTAAACAGCGATGTCAAGTAAGAATTCAGTCAGTAAGGTCGTTTCGGTCGATGAGCAGGCATACGAACAGGCGGGCGCTCGAGCGGAGCGCGACTCCGACGCGGAGTACGTCGTCGACGAAACCCCGGAGTTCCGGGCAACGGTCGAGATGGAGATCCAGGCAAAGGTCGATGCAAACCACCCTGATGGAATCGTCGACACGAGCGAAGATCGGATCTATGGCGCGACCCTGGCTCAAGAAGAGCGCATTCGAGCTCGAGAAAAAGAACTCGAGCGCATCAGTGCTCAGGCCGAGTTCGGTCAGCAGAACGGACGAGCACGACGAACTCGAAAGACGGTCGAGTCGATGCGTCGTAAGCAGCGGCAGTCAGAACGTCGGGTAGATCCCCGTGAGAAACTCGAGCGCGAGCAGTTGGCGGAGGTCAATCAGCAGGCACAGCGGTTGTCCGACAACGTCACAGGAGGCTACAGTCAGGCGGTCATCGCAAAGCGGATCGCAAGTCGCATCCTCGAGGGGACAGCGTTGTTCGAGGCCGTGATGGAGACGAAAGAAGAGTTGCTTCACGAAGCAGGGACGATTGTCCCGATCGGGAAACTCGAGGAGATCAATCGCGGCGAGGTCAGCGTCGAAGGTCGTGTTCTCGAGTTGTGGGACGCCTCGAGTCCGGCGATTCAGCAGGTCGGGCTGATCGAAGACGAGACGGGAAGGACGAAGCTGACAAGTTGGGAGGCCTCTCAGGCACCGTGGATCGAAGAAGGCGAGCACGTGCGCATTCGCGGGGCAGCGAAAAACTGGTACCAGGGACGCGTCTCACTGGCAATCACCGGGTGGACTACGATCCACTTCCCGGAGCGCGGCCGCTGGTGGGAAGCGTAGCCAACGTGTCTCCCCTTCATTTTTGCTGTGTGCCGGACCAACCCGAACCCCGCCACCCCACCCTCCGCTCCGTGCTCGCTCTCTGCGTTCGCTGCGCGCGCAGCCACGACCTCACTTACCTATCTAAAATTTATCCGGTAAACCGGGGGAATCGGTACGCATCCCGAGCAGGTTTATCCCGCCCCCAGAGGGGTGCGGGCGCATGAGCGCCTAAGATGTAAAAAATGACATATGGCGACGATTTCATCTGCGATATTTGCGGAGACTGCTTCGAGACAAAGAATGAATTAGGAGGTCACGTTAGTGGACATCGTCATAGAATATCAGACGAACAGCTACTGACCGAACTTGAACGTCTCGGCGATGAGTTGGGTCGTTCACCAACAATCAGTGAGATGGACGAATTGGGGGCCTACGCAGCAGGTACATACAAAGACCATTTTGACAGCTGGACAAACGCGCTCCAGTTGGTTGGGTATGAACCAATTAAAGAATATCGTGTTTCCAAAGAAGCGATCCTTGACGATATAGCCAGCTTAGCAGATGCACTCGGGAAGCCACCGACGGCTTCTGAAATGCGATTGAAAGGAAAGTATTCGGTTAAACTCGCTCAGAACCATTTTGGTAGTTGGAATAAAGCGTTACAAGCCGCCGGATACGATCCTCACCACCGACATCGAATCTCCGATGAGGCATTACTTGAAGAACTTCATCGGCTTGTTGACGAGTTAGACAAAGTGCCGACTGCCCAAGAAATGAGGGATCACGGCCAATATTCGCAACGTCCTTATTTCCGTCGGTGGGACAGTTGGCAGGCTGCTATTCAAGCAGCAGAGTACGAACCAGTCGGCTACCCTTCTGGTCCAAAGAATCATAAATGGAAAGAACAATCGGGACATGACTGGTGTGGATACGGTGATAACTGGAGGGAGCAACGGTTGAAGGCTCTCAAACGCGACGATTTTACCTGTCAAACGCCCGGTTGTGAGAGGACCCAGAAAGAACACCGTGAAGAATTTGCGGTAGGTCTCAACGTTCATCATATCCGGCCTCTCAGTACGTTTGGCGAAACCGAAAGCGAAGTCGACTTTGAGCGAGCTAATCAATTAGAGAACCTTGTAACGGTCTGTGTTGAACACCATTACCTATGGGAGCGTGCCTCACCACTTCGGTTAGATACGCGGTAAGCAAACTTCTGGTCTGACAATCAGGACCTTTTCAGGAGATTAGCGGTAAACTGAGCCGAACCCGATTCAAATCCTGCAACGCCCATCATTCTGCGTGACGCTCAGGAGTCACACGACGGCGTCGACTTCCTTATAAAGAAGCCGCCCGCTTCGCGCGAGAGTTCATCACGTCGCGTGATGGGGGTCGCCTCCGTCATGGGATTCGCCGGAGCAAACCACTCCGTGCAGCAACATAACGCTGGCGCAACGTTCGGCCGGAGAAGACGATATCAGACGACGATCACACGGATACCTGACGCGACGAGAAAGTGTTTACAGGGGTTCGCCAACCTGAGGGCAGAGTATGGACTGTTCCAACTGCGGGTACGAACTCACGATTTCGGAAGTTCGCGAAGCGGGCACCGAGAGCCCAAATTGCGGGGCGAATCCCGCTCGAGATGACCGCCCCTAGCTATTCTTGCCCTCAATTAAACACCCAAGTCGGCGGTACCTCAACCCGAGGATCGAGTCTGTGACGAATCCTGGATGCTGAGATCAATGGAACTCTGCTGCGTATCGAGAAGTATCGAGGTAAAGGTGGATCGGAGAGCCGCAGTGTGTAGTAGCGGGTTATCGTACCGGCCACCACCTGCTTGACTCCTCGTCGGCCCGCTGGTCATTTGCCTGTTCGCCGGGTGCCTTTATCGCGTCGTCGGTGACGTCACACTTGATAGTCGCAGGACCAGTGGTCGGCGAGGAATTTTCTTCCTCCTCGTCGTTTCCGGTCCAGTCACTATCGACCGGCCTCCCCACAGAAGTGGACTCCGGGAACCGTACCAAACGGTAGTACAGGCGGGCAAGCACGTATATGGGGAAAGAAAGAACACCAGCTACCAGTGTTGCCTCAAGAAACGGCGCGCCGACTCTCACGAAGAGCGTCACGAAGAGGAGGAAAACTGCACTTCCGGCGATAAGAGAGCGCGTTTCCCTTCTCTCTTCGACCTCATTTGGTAGACTCCTCGAACCCATGTCTGCGAAATTGTAGAACCGGTCCGGGAGAATCGGGGCCAATGGATAAACGAGAAGCAGCGCTGCAGCGTAGACTCCACCAGCCGCGGCGAGAGCCACGAAGGCAATCGGAATGCCCAGAATGAGCATCACGAACGCCCAGGCAAGGAATCCGACGACGAAACTCTCCGACGCGACCACGCCACCCCAAAACGGAAGGAGAAATACAAAGATTCCCGCTGTCACGGCAAGGGCAGCTACCCGCATTTCCAAGAGACTCAACTCCTCAGGATCAGCAGCCTCTACGTCGCCTGTCTCGCCGTCGGTCGGTAGATAGTCTCCAATATTATGAATCCCGTACTTGAACGCTGACTCCCTGTTTTCCCGCGATCCACCCGGGATGCGATGCCCGTGGACCCGTTCGTGACAATCTCGGCACAGCGTAGTTAGATTCGAGTATTCGTGAGACCCGCCCTTCGACACGGGCACCTTGTGGTGAGCATGCAGTTCGGCGTCCCCTCGATGACCGCCGCGTGCACCACAATCTTGACACGTATGATTATCCCGACGATAGACCTCGCGTCGTCTCGTGTCCCAGTCGTCTGGATATTTCCCCATTCACCCCAAGTGACTAGACTAGTTGTTAAAAAATACTATCATAGAACCATTCACACAGTGGGAGCGAAAAAGCAGATCGACACCTCTACTAAACGACATCGACCGTAGATCGTACAAGCGTTCGATCCGTGGGTCCGTGGCTACGTGGTGTATTCGGCAAGGGAGTGGTTTGCACTGTCGCTGATCCACTTCCCGATCTGGATCAGATCAAACGTTTCGATAGAGGTGTTGAGTCCGTCGTCGACCTGTTCTCGTATTGGATTGGCGAGGCTATCGACAGAAATTGCGGTTAGGGTATGCTGGGTGAGGAAATAACTGGTCGCCAGACTCGTTGGAGTGACGACGATGACGTCCGATCCGTCAACGTCTGCAAGTACACGTTCAGCCTCTCGCCGCTGGTGAACAGTCGCATCGAGGTCGTTAACGGGGAAGAGGATGCTTGCATCCCCGTATTCGATATGTGCCTCAGCCGACCTGAAATGCCCTTTGGGCATAATTGTGTAACGATATATTCCCAATATGCATTAGTATTGTGGTAGGGGAACTTCTCATACCACTTTACCGCACGCGTTCCCGGAGTTTGACTATCTCGCCCTCCAATCGATCGATATGCCCCGCAATCTCTACGATTGTACAGCCACAGAACTCGCCACACAACCCGTCGAGCACCTTCCTCACGACACGCCACCGAGTGACGCCGCCGCGTGGCTCGACACGAACGGCTACGACGCCGCCCCGGTCTACCGGGGTGACGACCCCGTCGGCTTCGTCCACATCGATGACATCACCACCGACACCAACGGCGACGCCCTCAACGACCACCTCACGCCGCTCACTATCGACCACCTGATTAGCGGGGATGCCGCGTTCACCACTGTTCTCTCCGCACTCATCGAAACCCCCTTCTACTTCCTCGGTGGCCACAACAACGTCAGCGGCATCCTCACCCGCGCCGATCTCAACACCGCTCCCGCACGCATCTACCTCTTCGACCGGATCACGTACCTCGAAGAACATCTCCGCGAACTCATCCTCAGCGAAGCGCCGGACTGGAAGGACACCCCGATCACTCGAGACGAACTCGAAGCCATCGAAGACCGGCACGCGGATGCGCAAGCTGCTAACGTCGCTCTGGACGAGATTCACTATGCGCAGTTTTCGACGCTCGCAACCGTCGTGACCAGCGTCGAAGCCTGCTGGCAGACCTGCGGCTTTACGACGAAAGGCGCGGCAGACACCGCTTTGCACGAAATCACCGACCTCCGCAACGACGTCGCCCACGCCAACCTGCTCGTCGAAAACACGGAGAGCAACGAGTTCCTCAGCAGTGGCCGCACGACGGAAAACCTCTATACCACCCTCGAAACTATCCACGACGTCCTTACGAACCTCCAAAACGCGGGGTACGATCCAGGAACGACGAGCGAATCACCGGTCTGACCGAAGAGAGCAGCGGGGAGTCCGCGTCGATACGAAAATCACGCAGACGACAACGCTGCGAAGAACATGGACTGCAGTCCACTATCACCGCCGACCGCGCTGTCCCTGTTCATCAGGCACCATCTTCGGTGTACAGCCGCGTGACGGTCGTGTCCGAGCGGATCGTCACCTGGGGTTCGTCGTCGAACGTTCCGATCTCGACGTTCTCGAGGGGGTACCACGCGCCTTCGTCGACCATCGGCGGGTCCTCGTTTGCCCACGAGACGAATCGGATCGTCCCGGATCTATCCTCGAGGACGCCGGCTTGGTGCTGCGTGTCGTGGAGGTCGTCCCAGAGCAGTTTTACTTTCGCAGTCATCGTCGTCAGTTCGTCCTGTTCGTCTTCTGGATGGAGTGCAGCGACCACCGATCGCTCGTCGACGTACTCGCTAATCTTGTCGAGAAACGGAGATCGATGGCCGCGACGCGTCAGGACGTGAAGCTGATCCTGGGTCCGGGTGAGTGCGACGTAGAGAAGGCGGCGCTCCTCGGCGCGCGTGTTCGTCCGGATCGGTTGGACGGGCTCGAGCAGCGAATCATCGCGCTTCTCCGCGGGGAATCCGTACGCGCCGGTGGCGACGTTGGCGAGAATGACACAGCCGGCCTGTCGCCCCTTCGCCTGGTGAACAGAGAAGACGGAGGCGCCGGCGTCCGGATCGAACTCGCGGTCGAACCGGCCGGACATCGAATCGGGGCGGTACGTCTCGTCGCCCTTCCCGTCGTACGGGATGTCCCGCCGCTCGAGTTCCGCCTTGATGCGATCCGTGAACGGCGCGCCGGCGTCGTACCGGCACAGGACCATCACGTCGCCGGGTTCGTGCCCGGAAGCGATCGCCTCCTCGACGAGGTCGGCAGTGTACTGACCGACCCGGCGTTCGTACGCCTCCTGTGTGTACCCGTCCAACACGTGCAGTTGGGGCTCCGTGTCACGGCCGGATTCGGCGACGACCTGCTTGTCGATCTGGGATGGATTCTCACCGATCAGCGCATTGCCTGCCTCGAGGACCGGTTCCGGACACCGGTAGTTCTTCACGAGACGCGTCCGGGTCGCCGGCATGACGTGCTCGTCAAATTCGACGAAATACTCGACCTCCGCCCCTTGGAACGAGTAGATGCTCTGCCAGTCGTCGCCCACGCAAAAGAGGTGGACGTCGCCGTTCGACCCGACGAGGCGCTCGATGAGTTCGATCTGGTCGGCGGAAACGTCCTGGAATTCGTCGACGAGCAGGTGATCGAACTGCTCGCGGAACGCCTCCGGATTCGCATCGACGGCGTCGATCGCCTCGTGGATCATGTCGTCGAAATCCACCAGCCCGCTCTCGGAGAGGTGAGCGTTGTACCGCTCGAGCACGATCGCGCCGCAGCGACCGAAGTGGTACTGGCGCGGCTTCCGGCGCGTGAGTCGCCGGCGGATGTCCTCGGGATCGAGCCCGAAGGTTTTGGCGTTCTGGACGAACGAGACGAGCGATTCCTTGATATCGCGTTCACGCTCGTTGTACGCGACGGTCTCGTCGACGAACTCCTCGAAGCTCATCGGATCGAGGTCGACACCGGCCTCGAGCAATCGGTACTCGAGGCCCCGTTCGAGTAGCCCGGCGTCGTGTTCGAACTCGTAGGTCTCGATCAGGTCGTAGTCGCACGTCGCGTGGAACTGGTCGCGGGCCCAGGCGAGTTTCTCGCGGTACTCGTCGGTCGACCAGGTGAACCACGGGGCGACTGTGCCGGCTTCGTCGATCCCCCAGTGTTCGATGTAAAGGTCGTACTCGGGAAGGTAAAAGTCGGGCCGGTACTCGCCCTTCTGCGGATCCGAGTCGGCCCACGCGGCGATCGACTCGTACTGGTAGTCGACGCGGTGCGTGAACAGGAAATCCGCGATGACGCGCTCCGCCCGAGACTCTACATCTTCGCCGCACAGCGTCGTGTACGTCTCGTCGCGCCGAGCGGCGACGTACTCCGCTTTGGAGTCGAACGCCGTCTCGCCCGGATCGGTGTGGTCGTAGTGGAACAGAAATCGCGTGTAGTGCTCGTCGAACGTGCTGTTCGTGTCGAGTTCCTCGCGGAGAACGGTGTCGACGACGTTGTAGAGGTCCTGGCGATCGGCGACGTCCAGGTGGTCCCCGGCGGCCTCGCGTGCGATTTCGTAGGCGAACGAGTGAATCGTGCGGACGTCGGCGTCGGTGATCCCGAACTCGGCTTCCAGTCGCTGTTCCATCTCGCGAGCGGCCTCGCGGGTGTACGTGAGGGCGACGATGCGATGTGGCGGGGTGCCCTCGGCGACAAGGTAGGCGACGCGGTAGACGAGCGCGAGCGTCTTCCCGGTCCCGGCGGCGGCGACGACCTGGTTGCACACGTCGTCGCGGACGATCGCCACCCGCTGCTCGCGGTTCAGGTCGTTGCCGGCGTCGTCGATGTCCGAGAACAACGCGTCGTACTCGCGGCACTGTCGGTCGACGAACCGCTCGTTGTATCCCTCGAGGTGCGCTTCAACCTGGCGAAGCGTCTCCCGAATGGATGCGAGGCGCTCGCGGTCCGACTCCGGGAGGACGCTCGCGTCGTGTTCCGCGGTGAACGCCTCGACGTCGGCCGAGAGAGTTGCGAGGCGGGAGTCGATTTCCCGTCGCGTGACGCGGTCGAGGTAGGTTTGGTATTCGAGAAGTGGCTGCGTGTCCGCGCGAAAGGCCTCGTAGGCTGGCGCAAAATCGGCGATCCACGAATCGTACGCGGACTTCGCATCGAGAAACGTCCGAGACCGGTGGAGATGTCGATCGAGAGTGGCGAGTTCGTGGAGTTCGTCCACGGACAGATAGTCTCGTGCCACGTAGTCGCCGTCGTCGGCCGGGCGAGACGTGAGAAAACCGTTCAGTTCGTGACGGGCACGCTCGAGTTCGGCTGCCACCGCATCGCGTTCGCGCTCGACATCGAGTGACTGGATTCCGGCGTCTGTCGATCGACTGGCGATCGTCGTGCGGCAGGCCAGGGACTCGACACTGCTGACCACGGCATCGAATTCGGCCTCGACCGCCGCTCGTCGACGTTCGTGGCGTTCGCGGCGTTCGGCGACGGAGCCACCGAGTCGCTCGTGGGCCCACGACGGCAACAGTCGCCAGAGAAGCCCGTGGCGTTCGTCGTCGAGTTTCGCCTCGACGCCCTTCCAGACCATACCGTCCTGCAGATGTTCCGCTAGCGATCTCTATCTTTCGGCAGCCAGATACGTCGCCGTGCCCGAACGCTGAGCGGGCGAACTGTTTGGCGGAGTCGGCGCGGCCACACCTGGTCTTCTATGTCGCTCTCGGCGTCATCGTTCGGCAGAGGGACAGCCCATCAGATACGGGCGCAACGACGAGTACTTCGAGTAGCGGTGGGTGAATGACCCTCTCGTCTCGATGATGCGGAACCGCTGGTCGGGAACCATCGGGACGAGGGATTTATTCGTAGTCGCTCTTCTGTAGGAGATTGTTGGTACTGCTCAACTGTCGCTCGGAAATCGAAGAGAGCAAGGACACCGCGTCAGCGGTGTCCGTTAGGCATGATTCCGCTCGATGTGTTTGGGTCGGAATCGGTCGCAGCGGACCTGTTACAGCAGGTTCGCTGGTGTAACGGTGTTACTTGCCCTCGCTGCCGTTCTGACCTGACGGTCAAGAGTACGACCAGGACAAACCGCCGGTGTTCACGATCGTCGATCGCGGCACCGGCGAGCGATACGTGATCCCAGCGAAATCAGCCGACGAATCGACGATTCGGCTCCTTCTCGCAATAGTGATTAACGCAACTTCTGGATGAATCCGTCGAGGTGATTTTCGATCCAGGAGCCTGCGAAACTCAGCTGATCGGTCAACTTCGTGAAAATCT
>NZ_WUBV01000004.1:0-44570 GCF_009807105.1 Natrialba sp. INN-245
ACGAACGAAGGCGAGAAGTGAAAGCGAAACGAGGATTTGAATCAGGGAGTGGAGCGAAGCGAAACGACCGTGGTTCAAATCCGGCCCTTGGCTTTCACACGTTACCTAAAGCCCAGGACGACTCCGTTTTGGCAACGCCACTCGTTTCGGGACGCTATATCTGATTTTTGAGATGTACCCGTCTACTTCGAATCGGCGTCGGACGTGTCGCTCACTTCGAGGATCTCCGCCGCTACGTCTTTTACGTGCTGCTGGTGGGAAGCCGACGTCTGGATGCCTTGGGCTGCATCGAGCTGGTCGTTGACGACCGCGTTCTGCTGTGGTCCCCACGTCTCGGGGGGTTCGGACTCGATGCATTCGACCCAGCGCTTGATGCCCTCAATGCGCTGCTCGCGGTTGTGTTCGTCTTTCGCGTCGAGGTGTTCACGCTCGTTTGAGTCGCTCATATTCGGTTTCGCCGCCGAGTCGGGCTGTGATAGCGTTTCCGAGGGACGCGCGGTCGAACTCGTCGCGCGTGAACTTGACTTCGAGATGAGGCGTGACCTGGTCCTCCGGCGCGACCCAGATGTTGTCGCCATCGTTTAGCATCTCGTATATCGACGTGAGCGGCATCGTCAGTCTCCAGAACCTCGATTCGTCGAGCGTTGCGGCGAGTTTCTCGCCGATGGGTTCGATGAGGACGTCAACGTCTTCGGTGGAACGCGCCCGACCAGCGAGGATGGAGACGTAGCCTGCGATGTAGACGTGCTCGATGTCGAACCGATCGAGCACGTGGGAGAACTCGATCGCCAGCTCGTCGAGCCGGTTTGGCTCCCGTTCGACGACGAGTGTTCCATTCCGTATTTCGATGCCGCCCATGGACGTTCGTTAGCAGGCGGACGCATAAATCGTCGGGAGGCGCGGTATCCGTTCTTCGGGATGGGACACAGGAAGACGATCGTCACAGCTGAACCGTTTACGGCGACGACATCGCATAGCAGTCGGGAGGGCATCTGTCTTATCCAGTAGCGTCCCGTGGATCTTCTATGCCCGAACGGAAGAACAGGGTCGAGTCGATTCCACTCCAGCGTCGAGGGACCATCGATTACATGCGAGTGGCTGGCGGACGGAGCGTCGTCCACGGACTCGTCGAGTTCGACGTGACCGAACTCAGACGCCGCGTCCGAAACCGAGAGGCGGAGACGGGAGAACGACTATCCCTTACTTCGTTTCTGATCTCCTGTCTGGCCCGGGCCCTCGAGGACCACCCCCGAATCCAGGCGTATCATGATTGGCGAGGTCGGATCGTCCAGTTCGGTACCGTTGACGTGATGACCATCGTCGAAACGCGAGTGGACGGCGACCGTCTCGGCGTTCCACACGTCATCAGGGCGGCAAACCGCCGCTCGCTTCAGTCGATCCACGACGAGATTCGTACCGCCCAGCGAGATCTCGGGGAGGGTCGACAGTCCGGAGTAGCCGCCCTGGGCCTTCGGCTCCCTGCTCCACTCCGACGGCAGTTCTGGCGACTCCCCCAGCTCTTTCCGCGACGCTGGAAACGCATCGCAGGGACCGTTGCCGTGACGTCAGTCGGAATGTTCGGGACCGGTGGCGGATGGGGAATCAGCCCGACGAACTACTCCCTTCAGTTGACGGTCGGTGGGATCGACCGCAAGCCGGGGATCGTCGACGGCGAGATCGTCCCTCGGGAGTATCTCAGCCTCACGGTGACGTTCGACCACGACGTCGTCGACGGTGCGCCGGCCGCGCGGTTCGTCCAGCGGTTGAAAGAACTGATCGAAGCGGCGGATGGAATCGAGACGGAATCGACACCGTCGCGGTGATCCGCTGTCGACTACGCGTCTCGGCCGAGTTCGGCGAGCAGGTGCGAGACGTGAATTCGATCGCTCGTCCCCTGGTGCATTTCGAACTCGATGTCGGCGGCCAGCCGGTGGATGTGGGCGAGTTTCCGGCCCTGATAGCGCTTTCGGGCGACGTCGAGAATCGACTCGACGACCTCCTCGCCGTCGAGTCCTTCGTCGACGAGCAGGTCGTCGAGGGTCTTGCGGGCGTCGGTAAACTCGCCGGCTTCGGCGGCCTCGAGTATCGACTCGATCTCGTCGTCGAGGCCGACCTCGCCGATGGTCTCGTAGGCCGCACTCATGGAGAGTTCACCTTCGGATTCGACCGTCGTCTGGGCCGCGAGGATCGCCTTGCGGAGGTTTCCGCTGGCGTAGCCGGCGACGAACTCGAGGCCGTCCTCGTCGTACTCGACGCCTTCCGCGTCGACGATGCGGGTGAGGACGTCGACGGTTTCTGCAGTCGTGGGCGAGCGAAACGAGACGGGAAAACACCGCGAGCGGATCGGCGGGATCAGTTTGGTCGGCTGGCGTGTCGCGACGATAAACTGGGTGGTCCGGTGGTGTTGTTCCATGATCCGTCGGAGCGCCTGCTGGAAGTCCTCGCGGACGTCTTCTGCGTTATCTAGCAGGATCGTCTTGTACTCGCCGGAGACGGCGGCGTAACTCGCAGACTCTTTCAGGACGCGGTTGATCATGTCCCGCTTCGAGAGGTTCGATCGCCCGACGAGAAACTGGGCGAAGCGGGGGTCGTTCTTGATCTCGGTTTTGGTTCGGCCGAAGAAGTCGGCGACGTTGATCTCGACTAGATCGTTGTCCGGATCGGTGTGGGCTTCTCGAGCGAGTGCGCGTGCTGCGGCCGTCTTTCCGCTCCCGGGGGGACCGTACAGGAGGAGATTGATCGGCTCCTCGACGGCCCGCGTTAGATACTCGCGGGCGTCGTCCTGTGGCAACTCGGCCAGCCTGGGGGCGTGGGTGTCGGTCCACAGCGGCGCGTCCATCGGCATCTCCTAGGAAGACCACGGGTAAGAATCGGTCGGTCCATCTCAACCGTTTCCGTCGCTTTGGTCGTCGGCTTCGGGATCGTCGCTCTCGCCGTTGTTCTCGTCGTCTGCCGTCACGTCCGCGATCGTGAACGCGGTTTCGACGGTCTCGTTGTCGTGTTCGATCGGCTCTGCGCCGTCGGGCTCTTCGGGATCTCCCTCGTAGAGTGTCGCGATCAGTTCCTCGTCCTCGTCGACCGACTCCTCAAGTTCGATCGTCACGTTTTCGTGTTCGCCGGGGCCGAGTTCGTCGCTCGTCCCGAGTACGGACTCGTTGTCCTCGATGGCGACGAAGCCGTCCGTGGGGATGGCGATGCTGACTGTAACGTTTTCGTGGTCCGCGTCCACGATGTCGACTGTGGGCTCGGTGTGGAACTCGAGGATAATCGTTTCGACAGCGCCGTCGCCGTCGGTGTAGACGCCGAAGGTCTGTTCGCCGGGTGACGATCCGGTCGTGTTGATCGCGAACGTTACTTCGCGGGTCTCACCGCCGTCCAGTTCGAGTGCCTGTTGCTCGAGGACCGCGCCGTCGACGCGGAAGTCGACGGATTGCTGGGTATCGAACTCCGTCGGATTGCGGATTTCAGCGACGATATCGATCGTTTCGTTCGTCGTGGCTTCCGTGGGGATGTCGAGGGATTCGACCACGAACGAGTCGGTAAGCGCGTCGTCGTCGGTCGTCGTGACCGTGGCGGTGTCGCTGACCGGGAAGCCGTCCGAGAGATACGGCCGGTCTTCCTCGCCGTCCGTCTCGTCGTAGGCGTAGGTCTCGTCCTCGGTGGTGTCCTGGTGGACTGTCGCGGTCAACTGGCCGAACAGTTCCGGTTCGTCGTCCTCCTCGAGTTCGACGGTGACGTTTTCGTGTGTACCACTCGAGAGGTACTCCGAGACGACGATCGGATCCGTGCTCCCGTCGGTGATCACGACGAAGCCACCATCGGAGAGAGTCAGTTCGTCGATGGTCACGTTCGTCCCGTCGCCTTGCTGATCGTCGAACACGATCGACGCCTCGGGGTCCTGGTCGATGCCGAAGATCGCAGGTGCCTGTCCGACGATGATCCCTGCCGCGAGAACGATCGCGATAGCGATCAGGATCGCACCGATGCGTTTTACCGTTCCGAACGTCGATCTCGTGCTCATCTGGGGGTGTTGTCGCTCGTCTTCTGGTAGGGACTGGAGGGACGTAAAACGCGCCCTCCGTTCGCAGGATTCGGGCCGTTCTCTTCGATCACCCGATACCGGCCTCCGCGACGACTCGTTTTCGCCGCCACTGATCCGTCGAACCGTTCACGTTGATCCGAAGCGGGTTTAGCCCCGGCTCCCGGAGGATCAACACATGTCTCTGCGCGTGACGTTTCTGGGTACGGCCGGGGCGATTCCGACGACCGAACGGAATCCGAGCGCGGTGTTCGTCGCCCGCGAAGGCGACCAGTTGCTGTTCGACGCCGGTGAGGGGACCCAGCGCCAGATGATGCGGTTCGGGACGGGGTTTTCGATCTCTCATCTGTTCGTGACACACCTCCACGGCGACCACGTCCTCGGGATCCCCGGGTTGTTACAGACGATGGACTTCAACGATCGGGAGGATCAACTCGTAATTCACACCCCGCGGGGCACGCATCGCAAACTCGAGTCTCTCGTTTACGCCTTGGACAACCGCCCGTCGTTTCCGGTTCGAATCGATGAGGTCGGCGACGGTGACGTCGCCTATCGCGCCGACGAGTACGAAGTTCGGACGTTCGGGACCGATCACGACGCGCGGTCGGTCGGCTACGCGCTCGTCGAAGACGAACGAAAGGGGCGGTTCGACCGCGAGCGTGCGGAGGAACTCGGCGTTCCAGTCGGACCGAAGTTCTCACAACTCCACGAGGGACGATCGGTCGAACTCGAGGACGGAACGATCGTCGAACCCGAGCAGGTTGTCGGCGAACCTCGGCCTGGGCGGTCGATCGTCTACACCGGGGATACGCGCCCGACGGCGGCAACGATCGAGGTCGCAGCGGAGCCGGAGTTGCTCGTTCACGACGCGACGTTCGCGGAGAATCGTGCCGACCGCGCTGCGAAGACGGCACACTCGACGGCGCGTCAAGCCGCCGAAATCGCCAATCGGGCGAACGCAAAGCGGTTAGCGCTTATCCACCTCTCCTCGCGGTATGCCGGAGACGTCGGTGACCACGTTACACAGGCCCGTGCGGTTTTCGAGAACGCGTTCGTTCCCGACGACGGGGAGACACTCGAGATCGATTACCCCGACAGCCGATAGCGTACGACCGGCTCCGACGGACCGACTTTCTCTCGGTGCGAGTGCTCTTCAATTGTTCCATACGTGTTTATCATTATAGATTGTGTATTTCGGATGTGACGAACCGCGTTCCCCGATTGTCATCCGATCTGTGGTCGATCCCGGCCGTTTCGTGGACACCGATTGCTCCTCCCAGACGGAAATGGTAGGTCTTTTACCCTCATCGGGGCACCGTACACACGAGATGAGTTACGAGAATATCGAGGTCCCTGAAGGGGGAGAGAAGATCACGCTGAAAGAGGGTACCGAGGACGAACTCGAGGTTCCTGACAATCCGATTATCCCGATTATCCACGGTGACGGCGTCGGGAGCGATGTCGGTCCTGCGGCGCAAAAAGTACTCGATGCCGCCGCGGAAGCGACCGGCCACGAGATCAACTGGATGCGCGTCTACGCCGGCGAAGCCGCCCGCGAGCGCTACGACGAGAACCTCCCCGACGAGACCGTCGAGGCGATCAAGGACCACCGCGTCGCGATCAAGGGTCCGCTCACGACGCCCGTCGGCGCTGGCTTCCGTTCGCTGAACGTTGGCCTGCGCAAACTGCTCGACCTCTACGCGAACGTTCGACCGACCTACCACTTAGAGGGCGTTCCCTCGCCCGTCTCCGAGCCCGAACAGATGGACATGGTCACCTTCCGTGAGAACACGGAAGACGTCTACGCCGGCATCGAGTGGGAAGCCGGTACCGACGAAGTCGAGCAGGTCAAGGAGTTCGTCGAGGAGGAGATGGGCGAAGACGACGTCATCCACGACGGCCCCGTCGGCATCGGCATCAAGCCGATCACGGAGTTCGGAACCAAGCGCCTCGTCCGCCGTGCCATCGACTACGCCTTAGAGCACGGCCGTGACTCCGTTACCCTCGTCCACAAGGGCAACATCATGAAGTTCACCGAGGGCCAGTTCCGCGACTGGGGCTACGAGGTCGCCAACGAGGAGTACGGTGACGAGGTCATCACCGAGGACACCCTCTGGGAGGAACGCGACGGCGAAGCGCCAGACGATGCCGTCGTCGTCAACGACCGCATCGCGGACAACATGCTCCAGCAGCTTCTTACGCGAACGGACAACTACGACGTCATCGCGACGATGAACTTAAACGGTGACTACATGTCCGACGCCGCCGGCGCCCAGATCGGCGGCCTCGGCATCGCACCCGGCGCCAACTTCGGCGACGGCCGCCTGCTCGCCGAACCCGTCCACGGCTCCGCACCCAAATACGAGGGCCAGGACAAGGTCAACCCGACCGCGATGATCCTCTCGGGTCGCATGATGCTCGAGTACCTCGGCTGGTCCGACGCAGCCGACCTCGTCCGCGACGCCGTCGAAGAGACGATTTCCTCCGGAAAAGTGACCTACGACCTGGAGCGCCAGCTCGAGGACGCCGAGAAGCTCGCGACCAGCGAGTACGCGGAAGCGGTCGTCGAGAACATCGAGAAACTGTCGTAACTCGCGTCCGCCCGCTTGCGTGGCAGACCACGCAAACGCTGAGATTTCCTGTTCTTTCGCCGTCTCGTTGTGCACCCCTCCACCCAGAACCTGCCATCTCGAGTGTCAATTCCGCCGTTGTACCGGTGTCTATAGGATAACGGAGTCGGTCGTGACACTGATACTAGTCAGCGACAGCCCGTATCGATGGTCGAACGTCAACAGAGGTGGTGTCGAACTCGATCGTTCTTGTCGATCGTCTCGGATCAGCCCCAATTATTCGGCAGGCGGATCGTAATCCTCGCAGTCAGTCCCGTTGATTTCGGAGTCGCCGTTGCAGCGGATGTTGTCCGGTTCGACGTACGCATCGCCGTCGACGGTCCCATCGTCAAGGTCGAGTTCCCCGTAACCTTCGGCGATCTCGACGTCTTCTTTGACGACCGTCCCGTCGTGAATGTCGACGTCCTGATTCACCGAGACTGTTCCGTAGACGGTCGTCCCCTCGATCCTCGTATCGAGGTTTTGTATTGCGTGTACGTCTCCGACCTGGCTGTCCCTGATCGTAATCTCCTCTGCCTCGACGTAGCCGTCGACGACGACGTCCTCGAGGGTCGCTGGTCCAGCACTCCTGCCGTCCAGCGTGCTGACGTCACCACTAATCTGACTCTCGGTGGCTTCGACTCCGTTTTCGGCATCGAGACTGCCGCCGACAGTCGCATTGTGAAGCGTCGCATCGCCAGTGTCCGGATTGACGTCTCCGCCGACCTCACTGTCGGCTATGTCGACACCGGATTGGGCGTCGAGATCCCCGGTGACGTTTGCGTTGCGAAGCGTCGCATCACCGCCGGAGGCGTTGACACTCCCAACCACATCACTATCGATAATTTCGACCCAGTCGTTCGTGGTGATGTCGTCTTCGACGGTCGCATCGGTGAGGACGACGACGTCGTACTCCGAACTAATGCCGCCCTCGACGTCTCCGCTTTCGATTGCGACTCGATACCCAGCAGTGATTTCTCCCTCGACGTCACTGTTGATCGATTCGACCTCGTTATCGACGTCGAGATCGTCGTACAGGTCTGCGTCCTCGAGGTGGGCTTCGCGTTGACCAGTCGCCGCCTCGGTAATGTATCCGTCCGTGACGTTAATGTCTCCGTAGGTGTTGACGGTTCCATCGACGAACCCGTCGTCTATCATCAACCCATTTACCGTGTCGTTATTTCCGATGTTGCCGATAACGCCGCCATCGTCGATGATGTGGACGTAATGGTTCTCATTGATGTCGCACTCGATAACCTCGTCGACGACGATCACTTCCTTGCCGTCGATCATCTCGGTATCGTTGAGGAACGTCGAACAGTTACCGGTGACCGGTGGATTCTCCGGTGGTCCACTGGGTGGTGGACTCCCACCGTTGCCACCACCACCGCCGCTCCCCTCGTCGACGGTCAACGTCGCCAGCAGGTGTTGGGTTTCGCCGTCTTCCGACTCCCAGACGACGCGAATCTCGCCGTCCGGGTTCGTCGGCTCGAGTTCCACGCGTTCGCCCGATCGCAACGCGTCCTCGCTCCAGCCCTCCTCGGTTTCGTTGCCAACCAGTCGGACCTGGTCGGGATCGAGTTCGTCACCCGCGTAGTTGGACAGTTCGTAGCCGTCACCGTCGGCTGACTCTTTGACCTCAAGGCCGGTATCCGGTGCCGGTTCCGGCGTCTCGGTTAGCCCCATCAGGACGGTCGCGGTAACCGTCACGACCGCCACGGTAATGGCGATCATCAACACGACGGCGATGACCGGGGAGACCGCCCGTTCGTCTCCCGTCGCGTGTCTTTTCTTCCCTCCAGAAAACATTTGCTAGAAATACTCTCCTCACTCATATAAAATTGTTCGTTACCGTGTGCCACTCGAGAGCGCGGAATTCACACACGGCCTCCCTTCCACCCTCTCCGGTTCGGTCGTAACGTTCTCGCCGCCGGACTGCTTACGGCCGCTCGATGGTCGAGATACGTCTCGCCGAGAACGATCGCGAACGGGCGGACGCCTTCGCGGTTCGCCACCGCGTGTTCGTCGAGGAACAGGGCGTCGACGAGGACCTCGAGTACGACGAACACGATGCCGAGGCGACTCACTTCGTTGCCTACGACGACGGGGAACCGATCGGGGCGGCCAGACTCCGGACGCTCGCGGGCGACTGTGGCAAAGTCGAACGAGTCGCGGTCGTCCAGTCGCGCCGGGGGGAAGGGATCGGCCGAGCGCTGATGGAGACACTCGAGAACGAGGCCGAGTCGCGCGGCCTGTCATCGTTCATCTTACACTCACAGACGCGGGCAGCCGAGTTCTACCGGCGTCTCGGATACGAACGATGCGGCCCGGAGTTCGAGGAAGCAGGGATCCCGCACGTCGAAATGCAAAAGTAATCGCGAGACTGGATTGCATCTCGGGAGGTCCGCGTTTCGTGAGCTCGGTTGTGAGCGGTCAGCGTTGTCGTGTATGGACCCACCAGTCGCTGTCGGTCTCACAGATACCGCCAAATATTGACGACGATACTAACAACCATGAGTGATCTTTTTCTATGTTGCGTTCGAGCGGACAGCCATGCCTACACCGCCGACTCCCTACGACGACGTTCCAAACTTTATCGTGGATCGATTCGACGATCATTCGAAAGACGAACTCCGAGCGATTGCGACGTACGCGGAAACGCTCGACGGATCGCTCGACGTCCCCGATTACATCGTCCAGGCGTTTGCGATCCAGGACGAGGAAACGCGGACGGTGGTCGCGATCTACGCCAACGAGTTGGCCACCTATCTCGAGGAACTCGAGGATCAAGCGGACGACGACGACGAGGGCGAAGACCTCTCTCCCGGGCGAATGGGCGGCGCATTTTTCGGTTGACGATCTCACGATGACGCTCGTCTCCCACGGCCCCGACAGCGTTGGGACACCCGCTCTCGTTTGCCGAGCATCGACCGCGTCTGATCGTCCTCGGGACGCGTTGCTCGAGTCGAGGTATTACTCCTGCCAGCTCGGGCTCTCCCGGGGCGGGCTGAAGATGTCGACGCCGCGGACGGCTTCGTCGCCGCGGTTCTCGACCGCGTGGGCTTGTCCCCCCGGGATCACGTAGGAGTCCCCCGCCGCACAGACGATCTCGTCGCCGTCGGTGAGAAACACCCGCTCACCCTCGTAGATGAACCCTGTCTGTTCGTGGGGATGGCTGTGCTCGTCGACGACTGCACCGGGTTCGATCTCGAAGTGTTGGACGTTCATCGACTCGCCGCCGGCCATCAACGCCAGGTGGACGCCGTCTGTGGCTTCCGTGCTCTCGAGGTCGGAGAGGGAAACGCGTTCCATAGACGGCGTACGACCACCTTCCTCTAAACCTTTCGCGATACCGCTCCGTCCGAGAGTCGCCGCTTACGGCACCAACCAGACCATCGCGAACAGGCCGACACCGGCCAGGCCGCTGCCGGCAATCGCGTTCCACCGGACGAGCATGTCGACCGACGATCGGACGTCCTCGAGGCTTCCCGTGGCTACTACGAACGTCGGTGACTCGCCCGCATCGGCGACGACGCGGTTCGACGCGTAGCCGTGACCGACCGACTCGCAGTGTCCGACGACGGTGACTTCGTCACCTGGTTGGATGTGGGCTTCGCGGTACGACCGTTCCCGCGAGGTCGGGCCAATCTCGAGGTCGTCGAACCGTTCCACGACGTGGTCGGGCGGGCACTCGTCGTCCTCGACTTCGATCGTCACGTCCCGCGCGAAGACGTCCGCGGGATCCGCTGGGAGAACGTCGGCGGCTTCGGGGTCGACCAGGAGTTCCCCGCTGCCGTCGTCCACGTAGAACTGCGTCGCGTCCGCGTCGACTGCCATGGGAACCATCGTGGTGTTGGAGCCTCGCGAGTTGGGTATCCACCGTCGTTCCTGGACGCTTACTGCGTACGCCAGACAGGGTTCGTCCGAGAACGGCCCGACGAGCGCGTCGTCGACGGGCCGAACGTCTCCCGTGACTCGAACCGGCCCGTCGTGGACGAACCCCGCTCGATCCGACTCGATCCCGAGCGCCCGGTACCAGTCCGCGTTCGACGCGGCGATCGTCAGTAACCCGACGCCGGCGACGAACGACGCGGCTGCGAGCCAAAACCACACCGAGTCGGGAAACGGTCCGAGAACGCGAAGGGGAGCGAAGACGGCCACCACGAGGATGCACGCGGCGAACCCCGCCCCGGGCCCGACTCGAGTCCGTCGGCTGACGATCCGTAACTCGTTCCCGACGCGAACGTAGTATAGACAGACGAGAAGCGGAATACCGACGAACACCAGCAGGAACGCAGTGACGAACGCGTAGATCACTAGCGTTCCCGTCGGTGGAACGACGCCGGACATCTTTGTCCGCAGTTAATACACTCGTTATAAAAACGTTCTTCTTCAACGATTAATCTACCTCGAATCGGTCTGTATTGGACGATACTGGGTGGTAATGGGCGATATCGAGTGGAATCTGTCGGTTCCGATCTGCGTCGACGGCTGTCCAATCCGATCAGTTAGATCTGCTCCTGCGCTCGCAATCCGTGACGTCCAGTCCGGTCGCCGAAGATTGAACTACCGTCACGACCCACTCGGAGACATGTACGCCGTCGTCGGCTGTAGCGAGTGTTCGAATCTCTGGATCATCGAGGGACGGTCGGAGACGACCCAGTGTCCTCGCTGTGGGTCGCGCCGGCCCTACGAGAAACGAAAGAAGTTCGTCGAGACGGACGACGCGAATCACGCTCGAGACGTTCGTGCCTCGATGCTCGCCAACCGCCAGGGCGAGGGCGAGGCGTTCGCGAATCTCGACTCGTTTTCCGACCTCGAGGGAGACGTCGCTGACGGCGTGGTCGACGAGACGGAGTACCTCGAGGCGTCCGGACTCGACGTCGAGGAGGTCGAAGCGGCCGGCGACCGCGACCCGCGAGGCCCGTCACGAACCGGGAGCAAGACGGAAATCGTCGAACGGGCGCTCGAGGATCTCGAGAGACCGACCGAGGACGAGATCGTCGCCTACGCCGACGAACGCGGCGTCTCCGCCTCGTACGTCCGGAACGCCCTCGAGAAACTCCTTCGTCGGGGCGCAGTCAGCGAGAGTGGGGGGCGATACCGGACGCTGTAGGGGCGACGTTTCGCGGGTAACCGCCGGCGTCCGCTCGTCGGTCGGATCTGTCGGCCGTCGAGACGGGAACGGCAGGACTTTGAGCCGAGCGGCCGAATCTCGAGTCGATGACGGAGGAGGTCGACGTTCAGGAGCTCGCGATCGGCGTCGGGACGGTGCTCGCGCTGGTCCTCTACGGCTACGGTACGTTCGTCCGCGAGACGATCCTGGGCGTCGACGCCCGGATGCTTGCGGTGCTCTCGTTTGCGGCGACGTTTCTCGCCGTCGCGATCCTTCACGGCGCCTACGGTCGGCGAGACTTCGCGCTCGCCCACGCCGCCGCCGGCGTCGGCCTCGTGTTCGTCGTGGTCGCCTCGAGCGGTCCACAGGTACTCTTGGGCATCGTCCTGCTCGCAGGCGGCGGTGCGTACGTGGCGATCAAGACGTTGCGGGCCCGCCGAACGGTCGGCGACGCTACTGGGTAGCGCGATCCGTCGGTTCGTCGCGGACGGGACACCCGAGTGCCTCGTTGTCTTTCTTGTCCTGGCATACGGATTCCTGTCAGTTATTTCCGACACAGCCGCGACCCGGACGGCGGGTGTGCCGGGACATCGGGACAGCAATCCGTATCAGTATGTCTCGCTCCCGGCCATCGACCTGAGCGCGGCGATACGCCGTTCGGTCGTCGGATGTGTTCGAAAGAGATCGCTGGCACGCCGTTTCTCGTCGGGTGGGAGGATGTCGAGTGCACCCGCGGATCGCCTGAAATCGCGTAGATCCTCGTCGGGCCGGCCCCTGGCGTCGTGGAGCGTCTCGAGTGCGCTTGCGAGTGCACCGGGCGAGCCGGTCAGTTCAGCCGCGGCCCTGTCCGCCGCGAACTCGCGCCCGCGAGAGAGGAATCCGACGCCGAGTTGGCACAAAAGCAGTTGTGCCGTCGTCACGGCCGTCAGTACGGTCCAGACGACAACGTGGGCGACGTAGGCGAAAACGCCCAGCCCGTGAAAGAACTGAAACGCCGGTCGCTCGCGGGAACCGAGGTGTTCGGCGACGAGCATCGGAACCAGAAGCAGGGTGACGAGCCGACCATCGCCGTTCGCGAGGTGGCTCACCTCGTGGGCCAGGACGGCTTCGATCTCTTCGTCCTCGAGCGCCCGGACGACGCCACGGGTGATGACGATCGTTCCGTTCGACCGGCCGCCGAGTGCGTACGATTCCGGACGGCGGCGGTTGACGATCCGAACCTCCGGCTCGGAGATATCCGCCTGCTGGGACAGGCGTCGCGCCATCGTCGCGATCTCCGGGTGGCGTTCCGTCGCCAGCGTTCCGGTGGTCCCGATCTCCGCGTTGAATCGCCGGATCTCCGCTCTGATGGGGTCGCGGTAGAACAGGGGGAGTGAGACGATGCCGATCACCATCGCGATCGGTCCGGCGTTCGATACCCACAGCCCCCAGAGTTCGCCTCCCGGAACGCCGCCGCCGAACGAGAGCACGTAGCCTCTCACCACCGCGAACGCGACGGTAATCGCGAGGTAGATGGCGGTGCCGATCACGGCCGCCGCGAGCAACCCGATCGTGAGCGCGACGATCGACATAATCGCGAACGAGCCGATCATGCGGGCAAACAGCCACGGTCGCGTACTCGGTTCGAGTCCCATTCTGTTCTCGAGGAGACGTGTGTAACCGACGACCAATAGCGTTACGTGATCGACGTGTTCCTCGCGTTTGGGCCGCGTCTCAACTTCGAAGCCGAACTGTTCCCCGGTTGCAAAGCTGGTCCGTTTCCCAGTTGCAGAGGAGGAGTTTCCGCTGGTTCGAGACCACGAGGTCACGGCGGCGCGTGCAGTCTACCGGCCGAGGTCTTCGTGTGCGCTCGCGAGGTGTCTCGAGGCTAGCGCGGCGAGCAAGGAGAGTTCGCCGGCGAGTGCCCCCACCGCGATGATCTCGGCGAGTGCGTCGGCGTTCGAGCCGGCCGGTTCGCCCCCGCCTCGCACGCCGAGGATCTCGAGCGCTTCGGACTGGGTCGGCAGCTTCGTCCCGCCGCCGACGGTTCCGACCTCGAGGGAGGCCAGCGAGACGCTGGCGTAGAGGTCAGCGGGCGCGTTCTCGTCGCCGTCTGCGGGCGCTCGAGTGTCCATCGTCGTGATCGCGTTCGCGCCCTCGACGACTTGCGCTTCGTCCTGGCCGGTCGCGAGGAAGGCCGCGGCGACGACGTTCGCGGCGTGGGCGTTGAAGCCCAGACTGCCCGCCTTGGCGCTCCCGATCAGATTCTTGCGGGTGTTCGCTTCGGCGATGGCGGCGGCGGTCGTGTGGAGGCGTTCCTCGACGATATCGCCGGGAATGACGACATCGGCGGTCACGGAGCGTCCCCGTCCCTCGACGGCGTTGATCGCGGCGGGTTTCTTGTCCGAACAGAGGTTCCCGGAGAGCGCCACGAGCGACGCCGGGGTTTCGGCTTCGACGACCTCGCAGGCCTCGCCCGTCGCGATGGTGGCCATGTTCATCCCCATCGCGTCTTTCGTGTCGTAGGCGAATCGCAGGTAGACCGAGTCGCCGACGACGTACGGTTCGACGCCCAGCAACTCGCCGTGGCTCGTGGTCGACTCGGCGGCCTCGCGAAGCGCCCCGAGGTTGTCCTCGACCCACTCGACGGTTTCGGCGGCCTCGGCGACGCCGTCGACCCGAAACACGGGGGCGCGGGTCATCCCGTGTTTCGTCACCCGGGCGTCTGCACCGCCCGCCGAGCGGATCACCGAGAGGCCGCGATTGACCGAGGCGAGCAGTGCCCCCTCCGTGGTCGCCAGCGGGAGGTAGTGCTCGCCGTCGGCCGCGCCGCCGTGGACGGGAACCGGGCCGGCAACGCCCATCGGCACCTGGGCCGCCCCGATCATGTTCTCGATGTTCGGCTCGGCTCGCTCTGCGGGGAAGCTGTACTCGCCGACCGTCTCGAGATCGGCACCCGTCTCGCGCTCGACGAGCAGCCGGCGGGCCGCGGCCGCGACGTCGTGGTCGGCGTACTCCTCGAGTTCGTGGATTCGCAACTCGCCGTCGCGTACCCGGTCGGCGAGGGACTCCGGATCGGTCATGGCTCACTCGAGACGGTGGCCCGTCCTAAGCGTTGCTGATTCTCACTGTCGTCCCGCCCGCAAGTTCGTGTATCGGAGCGCTCGACGCTGTCTATAGTGATCGTTGAAAGTCATTGCACTCCCACTCGCGAATCAGCGGCCAGCACGACCGGTGCTGGCCGGTCGAGTGCGAGCGGTGCGTAAATCGTTTCACCGATTACTATCGTCTACTGGTGTCGCGTCTCCAAAACCGTTTTCCGCCTCGCCGTCGCGCGTTCTGTCATGACTGCGGCCGCGGATCTGCTGGTGACGAACGCGGAGATACACTCCCTGGCGAACCCCGACGACGTTTGCGAGGCTATGGCCGTCCGCGACGGCGAGATCGTCCGCCTCGGGCACACCTACGAGATCGAGTTCCTCGAGGGAGTCGAGACCGACGTGATCGACTGCGGTGGTCGGGTCGTCATCCCCAGCTTCGTCGACGCCCACACCCACCTCGAGCAACTCGGCCAGCACCTGGTTCACGCGGATCTCTCGAGTGCCGACAGCGCCGACGACTGTCTCGAGTTGCTCGCCGCGGAGGCCGAGCGAACCGACGGCGGGGACAGCGACGAGGGTGACAGCAACGACGACCGCGAGTGGATCCTCGGCTTCGGCTACGACGAGAGCGAGTGGGACGATCCCGCGGCGGGTCGGCTCACCCGCGAGCAACTCGACGCCGTCAGCGAGGACCGTCCCGTCGCCGCGCTGCGCGTCGACCTCCACACCGCCTCGCTGAACTCGGTCGCCCTCGAGTATCTGGCCGAGGAGATGCCCGACGACGACCTCGAGCGCGAGGCTGGTCAGCCGACGGGGGTCGCCGTCGAGGATGCGGCCGCAGCGGTTCGGCGAGAGATCACTACCGACCGCGCGGCGATGTGTGAGGTGCTCGAGGCGGCGACGGCTCACGCGGTCGAACGCGGCGTCACGTGTGTCCACGACAAGATCCGTGGATCGACGGCGCCGCGGGTCTACCGCGAGATGGCCGCCGACGGGACGCTTCCCCTGCGCGTGCGTATCGACTACTGGAGCGACCACCTCGAGTCGCTCGTCGACGTCGGCCTCGGGACCAACGATGGCGACGCCCTCGTGGAGACCGGCGCGATCAAGAGCTTCTCCGACGGGAGCATCGGGAGTCGGACCGCCAAACTTCGGGTGCCGTATGCGGACCTCGACGCGGAAACGGACGGTGACGGATCCGACGACGGCCGCGATGGTGCCGAGGATAGCGAGGGCGACACCGAACGCGAGCACGCGACCGGCCAGTGGATGGTCGACCCTACCGATCTCGCCGCACTCGTCGAGCACGCCGACGGTGCCGGCTATCAGCTGTCGATCCACGCCATCGGCGACGAAGCCGTCGAGGAGACGCTGTCGGCGCTCGAGCGAACCGACGACCCCGCTGGCGCCCGCCACCGGATCGAACACCTCGAACTCGCGACTGACGACCACCTCGATCGGATGGCCGAGGCGGGAATCGTCGCCTCGATGCAGCCGAACTTTCACCGGTGGGCCGACGACGGCGGCCTCTACGACCGTCGAATCGGGAAGCAACGGCGACGGCGGACGAACCGGCTCCGACGGGTGCTCGAGGCCGGCGTTCCGCTCGCGTTCGGCTCGGATTGTATGCCGCTCGATCCCCTGTTCGGCGTCCACCACGCGGTGAACGCGCCGACCGAAGCCCAGCGTCTCTCCGTGACGGAGGCGTTGCGGGCGTACACCCGCGGGGGAGCGTACGCCGGATTCGACGAGGATCGGCTCGGGACGCTCGCGGTCGGCAACCGGGGGGATTTCGTCGTGCTCGAGGAGTCGCCGTGGGACCGACCGGGTCGGATCGACGAGATCGAGGTGGTGACGACGGCCGTCGACGGTGACGTCGTCTTCGACGAACGTGACGAGTAGCTGTCGTCTCCGTTGATATACACGAGTTTTGTAACCTCTCAAACATTATCTGTGGGTTCGTTGTACCGGGCCCCAGAGATGGGATACGAATCGGATTCGGCCGCGGCGGCGGTCGTCGCCGAGGACGTGCGTCGAACCTACCACCTCGCGGAGCCGGTCCACGCGATCGACGGCGTCTCGTTGTCACTGGCTGAGGGCTCGTTCACTGCGGTCATGGGTCCGAGTGGCTCCGGGAAGTCGACGCTGATGAATCTGGTGGGCTGTCTGGATACGCCGGACGACGGGCGAGTCGCGATCGCCGGCCAGTCGGTGGGGGAGCTGTCGGACGACGACCGGGCCCACCTCCGGGGGACGGAGATCGGCTTCGTCTTCCAGACGTTCGACCTGATGGCTCGGCTGACCGCCGCGGAGAACGTCACGCTGCCGATGGTCTTTCACGATGCGGTCGACGTTGCCCGCCGCGAGCGGGCGCGAGCGCTGCTCGAGCGCGTCGGCCTCGGCGACAGACTCGAGCACAAACCGACCGAACTGTCGGGCGGCCAGCGCCAGCGGGTGGCGATCGCTCGCGCGCTCGCGAACGAGCCGTCGCTCGTGCTGGCCGACGAGCCGACGGGAAACCTCGACTCGGAGACGGAAGCCGAGATCATGGATCTCTTCGCCGAACTGAACGACGAGGGGACGACGATCCTACTCGTCACCCACGAGCGCGAGGTCGCCGAGTACGCCGATCACGTCGTCCACTTACTCGACGGACGAATCGAGGACGTCGAACACCTCGGCGAGCGTCGCGACGTCGCAGTGGGTGATCGGGTGACGGGCGCGCTCGAGGGGGTGACCGGCGACGTATGAACCTTCTCGAGAGCGTTCGGATCAGCTGGCGGTCGATCGGCTCGCACAAGCTCCGGTCGACGCTGACCACGCTCGGCGTGATCATCGGCGTCGCCGCCGTCATCACGTTCATGGTGTTGGGGTCGGGGTTTACCGCGAGCATTATCGGCGACATCGAGGCGGATCAGGAGCCGGTGATGATGATCCAGACCCAGACCGTTCCGGAGGACGGCTTCGGGATCATGACGGTCGATTCGCCGATCTACACCGAAAGCGATATCGCGGAACTCGAGGAGCTCGATGGCGTCGAGTTCGTCGCCCCCGAAGGCGGACTCGACGTCGTCCAGGCCGGAACCGACGACGAACAGGTGACGGGTGTAATCGACGTTCAGGCGACGACGGCGGACGCCTTCGAGTTCTCTACGTTCGTCGACGGCGAGACGTTCGACGGGCCGGACGAAGCGGTCGTCAACGAACAGGCGAGCCAGGCGTTTGAAGGAAATCTCTCGGCGGGCGACGAGCTGACGCTTACGTTCGAGGACGGCGAGACGGAAACGGTCACCGTCGCTGGCGTCGTCGAGTCCGAACTCGGCGACCAGACGCCGCCAACCGTCTACGTGCCCGCGGAGCCGTACTACACGACGACGATCGAGACGCCGGACGGCGACGAAGAGCGGGCGTACCCGTTCCTCCAGGTCGGCGCGGAGGACCTCGATGCGGTCGATCCGGTCCAGGAGGACGTCACCGAGTACGTCGAGGACGAGTCGCACGCTGCCGAACTCAAACAGGACGGCGACGAGATCGAAGTTCAGACCGTCGAGGACGCGATCGAGCAGTTCTCCGACATCGTCGACCAGCTGACGCTGTTTATCGGTGCGGTCGCCGGAATCGCACTCGTCGTCGGCTCAATCGGGATCGCGAACATCATGATCGTGAGCGTCACCGAGCGCACCCGCGAGATCGGTATCATGAAGGCCGTCGGTGCGAGGCGACGCGACGTCATGCAACTGTTTCTCGTCGAGTCGGTTATCCTGGGGGTGATCGGCGCGCTGGTCGGGGTCGCGCTCGGACTCGCTGCCGGGTACGCCGGCGTCACGCTGCTCGAGTGGCCGATGGCGTACCCGCTCGAGTGGATCGCCATCGCGATCGTCGTCGGGGTGAGCGTCGGCGTCGTCTCCGGGCTGTACCCGGCCTGGCGGGCCGCTCGGGTGGATCCGATCGAGGCGCTTCGCCACGAGTGACCGTGGGAGAATCCGGCTCGAGTATCGTCGCCGAACTCACGCTCGTCTCTCCGGATTCGGTCGACGTCCGCCGAGGACTCGTGTTGCCGCGAATCGTGACGTTCGGAACAGCGGCGCGCGGACGCTTCGACGGCACACTCGCCGCTCGAGGCCGACGCTCGTTCACGCCAGGTCGATCTGTCGGCTCGTCCGCGCGGACTCGTAGGTCGCTTCGATCACGCGCAGGTCCGTCAGCCCGTCGATCCCGTCGGGTTCGGGCTCCGTCCCGGTGAGGACGCAGTAGCCGAAGTAGTCGAACTCCTCGCGGACTTCGTCGACCGGCGGTCCCGTGTACTCCATGCGCATATCGCCGCTCTCGACGACCATCTCGTGTGGGACGACACCGCCGAACGGTGAGGCGATCGAAATTCTGCCATCGGTTCCCACGAGTTGGAGCCGACTGGCCGCGTGGGCGTCGAGCGACGCCGTACACGAGGCCGTCGCGCCGGTCGGAAACTCGAGTTGGAACGCGACGTGCTCGTCGACGTCCGCAAACGCGCCGTCACTCGAGTGGGTGGTGGCGTACACTCCTTCCGAACCGCAGCCGAGAATAAAGCGGGTCGTGTTCAGCGGGTAGACGCCGAGGTCGACCATCGCGCCACCGCCTGCGAGATCGGCGTCCAGTCGCCAGGTATCCGCATCCGCGTACTCGAGCAGCGGGTTCGAGAAACTCCCGTGTACCTGTACGACCTCGCCGACGACGCCGCTGTGAACGAGTTCCCGCGTTCGGCGAACCGACGGTTCGGTCTGGAGCCGGTAGGCTGTCATGAGTGTCACGCCGGCGTCTTCGCAGGCGTCTACCACGGCTCTTGCGCGCTCGAGGGTCGTCTCGAGCGGTTTCTCACAGATGACGTGTTTTCCGTGCTCGGCCGCCGCGACGGCGTACTGGCCGTGGAACGCGTTCGGCGTCGCCACGTACACCGCGTCGTAGGCGTCGGCGTGGTCTCCCTCGAGGAAGGCCTCGTAGTCGAGGACGTGTGAAACGTCGAACTCCTCGGCGGCGGTCGTCGTCCGTTCGGGTGAACCGGTGACCAGCACGGTCGTTTCGCAGTACTCTCCGTCGGCGATCCCGGGGAGGGCACGCTGGCGAGCGAAGCCGCCGACGCCGACGATCGCGAGACGAACCGTTCCGTCGACGGACTCGCGTTCCCAGTCCCGGCGCGTGAAATCCGTAAACGCGTTCTCGAGGTTCATACCTCGTCTACGACCCGGACCGAAAAGGAATCAATCCACGACGTGGCGACTATCACTAATAGAAACCACTCTAGGTCGATGACCGACAGGAATATACAATTCATC
Source organism: Natrialba sp. INN-245 (assembly GCF_009807105.1). Classification (NCBI taxonomy): domain Archaea; kingdom Methanobacteriati; phylum Methanobacteriota; class Halobacteria; order Halobacteriales; family Natrialbaceae; genus Natrialba; species Natrialba sp. INN-245. The sequence goes on from NZ_WUBV01000004.1 coordinate 20,154, forward strand.
CCTGGAATAATTCTCTGGAAACCACTCGATGCTGGTATTCGAAGGAAAAAGTTATTCAACACGGCACAATGATCTGTGATCACTCACAGGTGACGTGATATGGCCAAGATGGAAACTGCAGAGCTAGAAACCGACCTCAGCCTGTTCAAATACGACAATCTCGAGCAGTTACCGCCGAGATACCGCGATCTCGAGGAATCCGAGCGAACCGAGCGCATCGAGGCGGCGCTCTCCGAGTTAGGCGACGACGTCGTCATTCTCGGCCACAACTACCAGCGCCGGGAGATCGTCGAGCACGCCGATTTCGTCGGGGATTCCTACCAGCTCTCGAAGGAAGCAGCCGAGGCGGACGCCGAGTACGTGATCTTCGGCGGCGTGACGTTCATGGCCGAGAGCGCGGACATCATCACCGACGACGACCAGACGGTGATCCTCCCCAGCATGGAGGCCTCCTGTCCAATGGCGGGGATGGCTGAAGCGCTGCAGGTCGACGCCGCGTGGGCCGAGATTACCGGGGCCGCGCCCGACGAAGAGATCATCCCGATCACCTACATGAACTCCTACGCCGACCTGAAGGCGTTCTGTGCGAGCCAGGGCGGGCTCGTCTGTACCTCCTCGAACGCCCACAGGGCCTTCGAGTACGCCTTCGAGAAGGGCGACAAAGTCCTCTTCCTCCCCGACAAACACCTCGGAGAGAACACCGCCTATCGACTCGGCATGGAAGACGCCATCGCGAAGTGGGATCCCTGGGACCCCGAGGGCAAGGACGCCGACGAGGTCGCCGAGAGCGACATCATCCTCTGGGACGGCTACTGTCAGGTCCACGAGCGCTTCCGCGTCGAGCACATCGACCAGATTCGGGAGGACCACCCCGGTGCAAAGGTGGTCGTCCACCCCGAATGCCGCCGCGAGGTCGTCGAGGCCGCCGACGTCGTCGGCTCCACCGCGACGATCTGCGAGACCGTCGAAACCGCCGATCCCGGCGAGAAGTGGGCGATCGGTACCGAGATCCATCTCACGAACCACCTCCAGCGCTGGCACCCCGAAGTCGACGTGCTCCCGCTCTGTGGCGACGCCTGCATGGACTGCAACGCTATGCGCCAGATCGACCCAAACTACCTGACATGGGTCTTAGAGGAACTCATGGAGGGCCGCGAACGCAACGTCATCGAGGTCGCCCCCGAAGAGAAGGAGCTCGCCGAAGTCGCCCTCGATCGCATGCTCGAGATCTAATACAATCGAACGATGACTGAAACCACAACCCACGAAACCGCGGACGTCCTCGTCGTCGGCAGCGGCATCGCCGGCTGTGCAGCCGCGCTCGCGGCGGCCCGTGAGGGCGTAGACGTCTTGCTGCTGACGAAAGCGACGAAACCCGACGGCGCAAGCACCGACTGGGCCCAGGGCGGCATCTCGACCACCCGCGGGGACCCCGAGTCGCTCAAAGAGGACATCATCGCAGCCAGCGACGACACTGCCGATCCCGACGCGGTCGACGTACTCGTCGAACACGCCGACGCAGCCGTCGAAGACGTCCTCCTCGAGACGCTCGAGATCGAGTTCGACGAAACTGGGACCGACGAATTCGATTATACGCGAGAAGCCGCCCACTCCGAAGAGCGCATCCTCCACGTCGACGCTTCTACGGGCACCCACATCCTGCGACCGTTCCTGAACCACGTCGACGACCACGAGCACATCGAGGTGCGCCAGGATACGGCCGCCCTCGAGTTGATCACCCACGAAGGTCGTGTCCACGGCGTCGTTAGTGACGAAGAATCGGACGGCCATCCCATCTACGCGGGCACGACGATCCTCGCGACCGGCGGCATCGGCGCACTCTACTCGCGCTCGACCAACCCCGACGACGCCACCGGCGACGGCATCGCCATGGCCGCCCTTGCAGGTGCAGAAACTGAGGACCTCGAGTACGTGCAGTTCCACCCGACCGCATACGCTGGAGACGATCCGTTCCTGCTCTCCGAGGCCCTTCGAGGTGAGGGTGCCGTCCTCCGTAATGCGGAGGGCGAGCGGTTCATGCCCGACTACCACCCCGACGCCGAACTCGCGCCCCGCGACGTCGTCGCCCGCGCCGTCGCGGACGAGCGCGAGGCAACCGGCGAGGTCGTGTTGGACGTCAGCCCCCTTGAGTTCGAGGCCGAGTTCCCCAACCTCGCCGAGAAGTGTCGCGAGCGCGGCGTCGACGGCGACGAGATTCCCGTCGCCCCCTGCGAGCACTTCCTCTGTGGCGGCATCGACGTCGACGACCGCGGGCGGACGACGCTCGACCGACTGTACGCCGTCGGCGAGTGTGCCCGCACCGGCGTCCACGGTGCGAACCGGCTGGCGAGCACCAGCCTGCTCGAGGGACTCGTCTGGGGACTGCGCGCGGGCGAGGACGCTGCGAGCGAGGTGCGACGCACCTCGAAGCGGAGTGGTGAAACCGCGGAGCGGGCCGAACCCGAGGTCGTTGAGGCCCCCGACCTCCTGAACCGCGACCCCGACCTGCCCGAACGCTTCGCCGCGGAGAAGTTCGTCCGACTGCGGCGGACGATGGACGAATACCTGGGTCTTGAGCGCGATCCCGACGAGATCGCCCGTGCGAGTGCCGTCCTCCGGCGTCTCAAGGGCGAAGTCGACGCCTACATCCGTACGCGGACGGCGCGAGACCTCTACGAACTCCGGAACGCCAGCGTCGTCGCGTTGCTGATCGCACGCGCCGCGAGCGAGAACACCGAATCGAAGGGCTGTCACCACCTCGTCGGAGCCGACGGCCGGTCGACCGAACCGCAGGCCGAACCCGAACCGGTGGACGACTGACCATGATCACCGACGCAGACGTCGAACGCTGGCTTCGCGAGGACGTCGGCCACCACGACGTCACCAACCACGTTCCGGGCGAAACACAGGGCCGACTCGTCGCCAAGGAATCGGGCGTCGCCGCCGGTCTCGACGCCGCACAGGCCGTCTTCGACTATCTCGGCGTCTCGGTCGTCGATCGACTCGCAGACGGAACAGCCGTCGACGCCGGCGACGCACTGCTTCGAGTCGACGGACCTGCACGCGAGGTGCTGCGGGGCGAACGCGTCGCCGTCAACCTCGCCGGCCACGCTTCCGGTGTCGCGACGCGAACCCACACGGCCGTCGAGGCCGCCCGAACTGAGTCCGAGGAGGTCCGGATCGCCGCTACCCGAAAGACGACGCCGGGTCTGCGCGGCCTCGAGAAACGCGCCGTCGTCGCCGGCGGCGGCGACACCCATCGTCTCGACCTCTCGCACATGGTGATGGTCAAAGACAACCACGTCGCCGAGATGGGTCTCGAGGACGCGGTTTCGCAGTTCCGCGAGCGCGTCTCGTTCGCGACCAAGATCGAAGTCGAAGTCGAGGCGGTCGACGACGCGCCACTCGCCGCGGCGTCGGGCGCCGACGTCGTCTTACTCGACAACATGACGCCCACGGAGACCGAGGCAGCGGTCGACGCGCTCGCCGACGCCGATGGCGTCCTCACGGAGGCCAGCGGCGGGATCACGGTCGCGGAGGTCCCCGACTACGCCGCGACGGGCGTCGACGTGATCTCGATGGGCTCGCTTACGCACTCGGCGCCGTCGCTGGACCTGTCGTTTCGGACCGGCGAGTAACTCGCCTGCTCGTCCGGGAGTGGACTCCGGTGGATTGACGGAACCGGCCGACGCGCGAGACCGATCGACATTTTCTCCTCGAGCGCGCAATCCCGGCCGTGACGACACCCGTTCGAACCTGTCCGGAACACGGTCCGTTCGAAGCCGAGGGTGACAGCTGTCCGATCTGTGGCGCTTGCGGAACACGACTGCTCTCGAGCGAGCGCCGTCGACGACTCTCGACGTTCACGAGTGGGCTGCTCAGACACTTCCCCGACGACGCCGGGCTCGAACTGGACGAGCGCGGCTGGGTCGACTACGATGATCTCGTCTCAGCGGTCGAACGGCAATACGAGTGGGCACGCGACCGTCACCTCGAGGCCGTCGTCGAAACCGATCCGAAGGGACGATTCGAGCGGACGGGCGACGGTGCCGACGGGGAAACGGAACACAACGACCGCGTTCGCGCGGCCTACGGCCACTCCGTCGACGTCTCCCTTGAGCCGACCGACGCACCGGTTCCCGACGAACTCTACCACGGTACTGCTCCCGGAAATCTCGAGTCGATCCGTGCCGAGGGGTTGGGGCCGATGTCTCGCCAGCACGTCCACCTCTCGGGGAGTCAGGAGGCGGCTCGAACCGTCGGTCAGCGACACGCGTCCGATCCCGTCGTTCTCGTCGTGGACGCGGCAGGGATGCTCGCCGACGGCTACCGGCTCACGAAACGCGGCCGGGAGACGTACACGACCGACGCGGTACCACCGACGTATCTCTCGGTGGCTGGCTCTGCGGACGAGCGAGCGCCGACAGACCCGGCTGGTGACCGGTGAGACGGTGACACGTCCGTCCTGGTCGCTGGAGGAGGGCCTCCGAAGGGTATAAGTATAAAATATCCAATCGTTGTGTATGGACACGTCCCGCGGATCGGACGCGAACCCGTTCGAGGAGACGCCCCTGTCACCGAATCACTTCGGCCTCCTCAGTGCAGCCGTCGGTCTTCTCGGGAACGGGTTCACCGCGTTCTTGTTGTTTCGTGATCCGGTGTGGAGCGTGATCATCGGTCTCGGTACTGCCATCGGACTCTTCCTGTTCGTCCCTGCAGTGATGGTCGGCCTCCTCGAGGAGCGATTCGGGGATCTGTTGTCTCTCGAGGGGTCGCTGTTTAGCGACCCTCACCGACTCGCAGCCGGGATCGCACTCGCGACGGCGAGCGTGGTGACATTCGCCTGGCGGACGACGGGCGACGATCTCGTCGTCGGTCTCTCGACGCTGTTCGTCGCTACCGCGGTCTGCTACGTCGTCGTTGCGTGGCTGTTGCCGGACGTCGACGTGTGATCGTGACAAAAACCGTCCCGACGGTCGTGCTGGTGGAGGGCAGACCGGCGTCTCGTACTGGCCGGGTTATCGGCGATCCGCTCGTTTCGCTTGGGCCTCGAGCGTCGCGGTGACCTGTTCGACGGCTTCGACCGCGGCGCGAGCCCGCTCTTCCTGCGTGATGTGTGTCGTCATGGTTACGTCGTTTTCGCCACTCGCCAGGTCGTCGCGGACGTGTACGACCACTTTTCGATCTCGAGATCGTCGACGGATTCCTGAAGCTGGACCATCAGCGCGCCGATCTCCTTCGGTGAGAGGTCGACGTCGTTGGCGATGAACTTGCCTTTGACGTAGAGGTCGCCGGATCGCTCCTCGAGTTCGTCCCTGAAGTAGGAGACGAGTCGTTGTGCTTTCGGGGAACCGTGCTGTCCGGAGGGTGAAGCTCGTGTACTCATGGATCTAGTTTGGGGTGTGGTTGTGGCCAGCGACCGCGCACGCACCGTAGGCGGTGAGGAAACTGGCAGTGGTCAGTAGCGAAACCGAGACGGCACCTGTTGCGAGCAAGACGAGTGCGACGATCGGCAACGCGATCGTCGCCCAGAAGGCGCTCGCTCGGAGTGGCGAAACGACCGACTCGCTCACGCTAGACGCGTCAGTGGGGCCAGCGTGAACGTGGGGATCAGGGTTCGAAGTCGACGGCATGTGTCTCACCTCGATCATCGCTTGTACCGCCGACCCCATATAAAGGACGTATCATTAGTCGTGATTCACATCTTTTCACGACTTTCAGTGGAGCCTGTTCGTTTCCCGTCGTTTCACGAATATTCGATACGGTCTAAAACACCCTTAGAAATTTTAAAACCGCTCCTAAGGCTGTATTGTTCTGTTAGCACACACACTGATTTGGGGTGTATTTCACTCTCCCGGGCTCGAATAAATCCCGGTTCACGGGGGCCACTCTGGTGTTCGTGAGTGGCCGAGAACGTTTAACCCGCCGACCCGGACGAGTGGTATGGGATTTACAGCCGACCACATTCCGTACCAGGACGGTCGGACCGCCGTCGTAACCGGTGCAAACAGTGGTATCGGCCTTGAGACGACTCGAGAGCTTACTCGCAACGGTGCCACGGTCGTCATGGCGTGTCGTGACGACCGCCGCGGCGTCGCGGCGGCCCGCTCCATCAGGAGTGAGATCCCTGTCGCCGACGTCCGCGTCGAGACGTGTGATCTCGCCAGCCTCGAGTCGATTCGGGCGTTCGCTGATCGGGTCGCGGACGAGCCGGTCGACGTGTTGATCAACAACGCGGGCACGATGGCGATCCCACGCCGGGAGACCGAAGACGGTTTCGAGACCCAGTTCGGCGTCAACCATCTCGGCCACTTCGCGCTCACCGGATCGTTGCTCGAGAACCTTCGCCGTGCTGGCGATACCGGTCGAAAGGCACGGGTAGTCACTGTCTCGAGCGGGCTTCACGCACGCGGCGAGATCGACTTCTCAGACGTTCAGGGGGAACGAGAGTACGATCGGTGGACGGCCTACGCCCAGTCGAAACTCGCCAACGTCCTGTTCGCGTACGAACTCGAGCGCAGGCTCCGAACTGAAGGCGCTGACGTCCTGAGTACGGCTGTCCACCCCGGCTACGCGGATACGAATCTCCAGTTTCGCGGTATCGGGGGTCGCGGGGCGTGGATTCGAACGGCAGTTCGCCGACTTTCGAACGCCGTGTTCGCCCAGTCTGCGTCGAAGGGCGCGTTACCGACGCTGTACGCCGCGACGTCGCCAGACGTCGAGGGTGGCGGATACTACGGACCGGGCGGTCTGCTAAACATGCGCGGCCCTCCACAACGACAGGCGTCTTCGGATCGGTCCTACGACCGCAAGGCTGCAAGGCGGCTGTGGGATCTCTCGCGGGAATGTACCGGTGTCGAGTACGATCTGCCGGAGCCGAAGCAACCGTCGACGTAATTCCCCATCCGTTCGGTCGCGGGGGTTTGATACCCGATTCGCCGACTTTCCCAACCGCAACGCGAAAGGTCCACCGGCCCAACTCTCGCGCATGAGCGACGACGGCATTCAGCGTGCGAGCGACGTTGGTTCCTCCGACGCGCCGCCGGTAGAGGAAAAGCCCTACAAGATAATCTTCGAGGCTAACAAGTGCTTCGGTGCGGGCAAGTGCGCCGAAGTCAGCGACAACTGGGAGATGTCCCTCGCGTCCGGACTCGCCAAACCGACGGCGTACTTCTTCGGCGAGCAGGATCTCGAGCACAACGTCCGCGCGGCAGCGGTCTGCCCGGCCAAAAAAGACGACGGCTGTATCCACGTCGTCGACCGCCGAACGGACGAGGAGATCGCCCCGGACCCCCACGGTGACGGGACGCTGAGCGTCGAGTGGTAAGGGGTCCGTTCGATCCGTTCCCGCGGCGAAATTGCTCGAGCGCACACCGAAACGCACATCCACCCCGACTGCCAACAGACGAACGCCTTCTGTGCGAGGGTAGCCAAGCAGGCCAACGGCGGTGGGCTTAAGACCCGCTCCCGTAGGGGTCCTTGGGTTCAAATCCCAACCCTCGCATATCGCTGCGAACAATACGTGAGCAGCGACTGCGTTCTTGGATTTGAATCAGACCGAGATTCTGCGAGCGACGCGAGCAGGTTCTCGGGCGTGGTTCAAATCCCAACCCTCGCATATCGCTGCGAACAATACGTGAGCAGCGACTGCGTTAACGGCTGGACTACACGTCGATGGTGTCGACCAGCCTGTGTGCACGACGCCGCCCCGAAGAAGTGGGACGTACGACGGTGTCGTGGGTCGATTCCGGGAACGATATTTTCCGTATTCTCATCGTGGCGTCCACGAGGGTCCGTGACGACTGGCCCGTCAGTGTCTCCTTTCAGACAGCGCAAGCCCTCGAGTGATTCGGGCCACAGTGTCGACTGCTGCTACGGATTGGGAGTGATAGGGATTATCGTAGGAGTTCATCGGTTCCCGGTGAAGAACCGAGAGACAGTGCCGAAAGAGAGGATTCGAAACCGGTGGTTGGCTACGATACTCCCTATGAACTCCTGTTTCCCACGTCATCGAACAGGATGTCATAGAAGGTTCTCGCACGTTCTCGTAGCTACCTGATAAACAATCAGTACAGACGAACCTCTTTTCGCCTCGGGTGCGCTTCGCGCACCGCTCGACGAAAACCCGTTCATGCCAAAAAGCCGGTCTCGCTCCGCTCGACCGGTGAATCGCGCTCACTACCGGGTCCTTCGGACCGCTCGTTCGCGCGAACGCTCCTGTTCAATAAGCACGTATAGTGAACGGATAGTCCAGACCGAATGGGACGAAAAGAACACCAGTCGACTCGTTCTATGACACCCCCGACCGCATCTAACCGACCCGGACAGGATGTCGATAGGTTGATGTAACGAGCGAATCGACACGTCGGTATGGTCCCCCTGTTCATCCCCGGTGCCCCCGGTGGTCCAGAACTGCTGCTCATCCTCGTGATGCTCGTCTTCTACGTGGCGATCCCGATCGTCGTCATCGTCGCGATCTTCAACTTCCTCGACGGAAAACGCGGCTACGAGCAGCGAATCGAGCAACTCGAGGCACACGTCGAGCAACTCGAGAACGAGCGACGGTAAGCGCAAGGTCCCGTTACTCGGTACGGACGGTGACCGACTCGAGGAAGCCTCTCACTCGTGGACGGTAACCGACTCGAGTAGGACATCGTCCGCCGGACGATCGTTCCCGTCGGTCTCGACGGAACCGATCTCGCGGACGACATCCATCCCGTCGGTAACTTTCCCGAAGACGGCGTGGCGGTCGTCGAGGTGGGGCGTCGCCTCGAGCGTGATGAAAAACTGCGAGCCGTTCGTATCGGGACCCGAGTTCGCCATGCTGAGGATGCCCGCGTCGTCGTGGCGCAGGTCGTCGTGGAACTCGTCGTCGAACTGGTAGCCCGGGCCGCCGTGGCCGGTTCCCGTCGGGTCGCCGGTCTGGATCATGAAGCCGTCGATCACCCGGTGAAAGAGCACGTCGTCGTACAGCGGTTCGCCCTCGATCACCTCCTCGGACTCCGGATCGACCCAAGCCTGTTCGCCGGTGGCGAGGCCGACGAAGTTGGCGACCGTCCGCGGCGCGCGGCCAGCGTAGAGTTCGACCTCGACGTCGCCTTCGCTCGTCTGCAACGTCGCGTCGATCACGTCGACGTTCGCTTGCGAACTGGCGTCAGCGTCGGTGTCCGACTCCAGTCCCTCGTCGGCGTCGGACTGCGCACGGGAATCGGAACTCGAGTCTGACACACCGGCATCGGTCCCGTCGTCCGTCGTTGCGCCGTTACCGGTCTCGCCGTTACCCGAACTCGAGCAACCGGCGACGATACTGCCAAATCCTGTGGCGGTGACCGCCATGAGGGTACGTCGGTGGATGTCGGTGGTGTGACGGGCGGGAAAATAACGGTGCTGATTCGGCGTCGGTGACCAACAGGTGTCGTCCGCGGCGGAGACCCGTTCGTGATCGTACCGGAAAACTGGGACAGCGACCGGACTCGCTTCCGGAGCGGTCGCGTTACTCGTAGTCGACGGAGACCGACTCGAGCAGGATGTCCTCTTTCGGTCGGTCGTCACGGTCGGTCGGTGCGTTTCCGATCTCGCGAACGACGTCCATCCCGTCGGTGACCTTCCCGAACACCGAGTGGCGGTCGTCGAGGTGGGGCGTCGCCTCGAGCGTGATGAAAAACTGCGAGCCGTTCGTGTCGGGACCCGAGTTCGCCATGCTGAGGATGCCCGCGTCGTCGTGGCGCAGGTCGTCGTGGAACTCGTCGTCGAACTGGTAGCCCGGCCCGCCCCGCCCGGTGCCGGTCGGGTCGCCGCCCTGGATCATGAAGCCGTCGATGATCCGGTGAAAGAGCACGTCGTCGTACAGCGGTTCGCCCTCGACTTCCTCGCCCGTCTCGGGGTCGGTCCAGGTCTTGCCGCCGGTGGCGAGGCCGACGAAGTTGTCGACCGTCCGCGGCGCACGCTCGTCGTAGAGTTCGACCTCGATATCTCCCTCGCTCGTATGCAGGGTCGCAGTAACGTTGCCCATACCTCGGCGACGACGGGACGCCCCAAAACGATGGTGGTCTCGAGTCGACGGCGTCGCCGCCACATCGTTCCGGCCGACAGTATATACCACCGGCTGGCAAACGGACACGTATGAACGCCGGATCGCACTCGGTCGAGTCCGTGACGCTCGCCCGGTTGTCGTCGGGAGTCGAACTCACGACGACGATCCACACCTACCGGGGAGCGACTGACGGTCCGACCGTCTACGTCCAGGCCGCCCAGCACGGCCGGGAGGTCAACGGCACCGAGACGCTCAGACGATTTCACGACCGACTGCCCCTCGAGTCGCTTTCGGGGACTGTCGTCGCGGTCCCGGTGGCGAACCCGTTGACGTTCGACCGCGTCACCTACACGACGCCGGAACCCTTCGACAGCGTCAACCCGAACATGAACCGGGTCTGGCCGGGAGACGACGACGGTACCCTCCACGAGCGAATGGCCGCACGCCTCTGGGAGTTCGCCGTCGATGCAGACGCCATCGTCGACCTCCACACTGGAAGCCCCAATATGTACCCACACGTCGTCTTTCGCCAGGGGGACGAACGCTCGCGTCAGTTGGCGGCAGCGTTCGGCACCGATCTGTTGCTGTCGGAACCGGCCAACGACGACGCGTCCGAGGAGTGGTACAAACGTGGATTCGACGGAAAGCTCAGAGTCGCCGCAGCCGACGAGGGGATTCCGTCGATCACCCCCGAACTCGCGCACAACAAACAGATCGTCGAGGACGCCGTCGAATCGGGCGTCGAGGGCCTGCTAAACGTCCTTCGGTCACTCGAGATGCTCCCCGGAACGGCGACGAAACGAGACCAGACGATCGCGCGGAACCACCTCGGAAAGCTCAGTTCGGACGAATCCGGACTGTTTCGTCCGGAGCCCTCGCTCACGGTCGGAACAGCAGTCGACGAGGGAAACCGAGTCGGAACCGTCTACGATCCGACGACGTACGAACCCCTCCACGATGCAGTCGTCGATCGTAGCGGTATTCTCTACGCACTCACCCAGGAAGCGACCGTGACGGCGGGAGATCAACTCGCGAGCGTCGCAGTTATTCGAGAGGATCCGACGAGTCGCGGGCGTTGATCCCACAGATGTCGTCCCGTACCGCTCGAGGCGGTATCGGTCATCGTCAGTCGATCCGCCTCGGCAACTCGTGGCCGTTGCCGTCCGACTGCCGTGATTTCGTCGATCCAGGTTCGTTCACGTTTTCGCCGACAGCAGAGTACTGATACCCCACTTTTGGGGAAACGGCAACCGAGAAACACGATAGGATGTGAGAGATTGACTATTTTCGCATCCATATAGTAAGTAAAGTGGTGTTTAGAAGTTATACTAAGGTAAATAATATATACAGAGTAGCTATATATGCTATTCAAACTTTGTTTGGACAGATTAGTAGCCCTAAATAACTAAACACAACCAATTACACGATCTTAACCACATAAGATTGAGAAGGAACCAACTACAATCCGTCAGTTGTGCCAACACAACAGATAGACATATAAATAATAAAAATTATATTAAAGAGACAATAGTATCACGTTCCAAATTGCTCGTTATTACTGTCTATCACGGCGTCGACCCAAGCACCAAAGGTTTATCACTCGCGTGGGAAGTTATTTGAACGATGGCTACGCAGCAACCTGTTGCCCGAGAGATACAATTACGGGCCGAGAATATCGGCGGTATCGACGAAACGACAGTCGAACTCGAGTCGGGGGTAACCGTTCTCGCGGGGCGAAACGCGACCAACCGGACGTCGCTTCTGCAGGCATTTATGGCCGCGCTCGGCGGCGAATACGCCTCGTTGAAGGCAGACGCCGACGAGGGGTACGCCGAACTCCAGATCGACGATGACACCTACCGTCGAACGCTAAAGCGAAGCGGCGGAGCGGTCATCATGGGGGGAGAGCCGTATCTCGACGACGCCGAACTCGCCGATCTCTTTGCGTTCCTACTGGAGTCGAACCCGGCCAGACGAGCGGTGACGACGGGAGACGACCTCCGTGAGATCATCCTTCGACCCGTCGACACCGACGAGATCGAATCCGAGATCACGCGTCTCAGTGCCGAAAAAGAACAGATCTCGGACGAACTCGGTCGTCTCGAGGCGCTCAAGAACGAACTTCCCGGGCTCGAACAACAACGAACCGACGTCCAGAGCCAGATTGAGGAGAAAGAATCGGAGCTCGAACGTGTCAAAGAGGCGATTGAAGAGGCCGAGGCGGACGCCGAAACACGTCGCGACGACCAGGACGAACTCGAGGAGAAACTGAACGAACTTCGGGAGCGCCGATCGTCGCTCGAAGACGTCCGATTCGATCTCGATACCGAACGCGAGAGTCTGGCGGCGCTCCGAGAGGAACGCGACGAGTTACAGGAAGAAGCCGAGGACCTCCCGGAGGACGGATCGCTGAATCGAGACGATATCGACGCGGAAATCGACCGACTCCAGCGTCGGTCCCAGTCGATCGACGGCGTCGTCAGCCAACTCCAGAGCATCGTCCAGTTCAACGAGGAGATGCTCGAAGGCTCTCACCCCGAAATTCGAGAACTGCTCGCCGACGGCGACACCGCCGGGGACGGGACGGTCACGGACCAGTTGATCGAAGACGACGAGACGGTCCGCTGTTGGACCTGCGGGAGCGAAGTCCAGCGAAGCGAGATCGAAGGGACGATCGATCGACTCCGGTCGCTCCAGGAGACGAAACTGAGCGAGCGCGACGACCTGGAAGAACAGATCAAATCGCTCCGAACCGAACGACGGGAGATCGATCAGACGCGCAAGCGACGTGAGCGCGTCGAGAACCGACTGACCGACGTCGAAAACGAAATCGAGCGCCGCGAGAACCGCCTCGACGACCTCACCGAACGCCAGGAGGAACTCGAGTCGGAGATCGAAACGCTCGAGGCCGAAGCAGCCGAACTCGAGGCCGAAGCCGACGACGAGACGGAAGACGAAAGCGACGAGGACGGCCTCCTCGACCTCAACCGACGCGCGAACGAACTCGAGTTCTCGCTCGGCCGCCTCGAACGCGAACTCGAGACGACGACCGAAGAGATCGACGAGATCGAGTCCGCACTCGGCGAAGAGAAACGACTCACGAGTCGCCGCGAGGAGATCCGTGACGAACTCGAGGAGCTTCGAACCCGGATCGACCGGATCGAGCGACAGGCCGTCGAATCGTTCAACGAGCACATGGACGCCGTCCTCGAAGTACTCGAGTACGACAATATCGATCGAATCTGGATCGAACGGGTCGCAGAGACGGTCCGACAGGGACGCCAGAAGGCCGAACAGACGAAGTTCGACCTGCACATCGTCCGAAGCACCGACGACGGTCGAACCTACGAGGACACGATCGACCACCTGAGTGAGAGCGAACGTGAGGTGACGGGATTGATCTTCGCACTCGCAGGCTACCTGGTTCACGAGGTGTACGACGTCGTTCCATTCATGCTGTTGGACTCACTCGAGGCGCTCGACTCGAACCGGATCGCGGCCCTCGTCGAGTACTTCGAGGAGTACACGGACTTCCTCGTCGTCGCCCTCCTGCCGGAAGACGCCGAGGCGATCGACGAGAGCCACGAACGTATCACCGAAATATAGTACACCGCCAACCGTCGATCGATGAGCGAAATCGACACCCACCGCGTGATTTCGCCCATCAGATCAGGCTTGGGACGCTACTAACAACCTCCGAATCTGAAACGACGATACTCCTGGTATCCGTTTTCCTCGACCGTTCGTCTCCCGGCGATACCAACTGTTCTCTCGAGTGAGAGACTGTTCAGTATAGTAAAATACCCGTTCACTACACGACGACAGTCCGGTACGACCACCGATCGTGTGGTTCTTCCGTCGATCGCGGGACGTAAACGCTACCGCAGAGTTCGAACACCGGTCCCGATCGGGCGACTCGAGACCGACCCCGAACGGAGTGGGAGCGACGACTCGGCGCAGTCATACGCGCCGGACCGGGAGATATCATTGTCAGTCGATCATCTACCCATCAAAGACGATTAATCGACCGTCTTGACTTTATTCGAGATGGAATCGAACCCCACGGGTACTAATTATTTTTAGGATGATGATTTTTCGCATATGTGTTTTCTGATGCGGATTGCTGTCCCGATCACCCGGCGTACCCGTGACCCCTGGGCAGCTGTGCAACACTGGCTGGCAGTAACCGGTGGAGAAATGACCTGCGACCGCAGAACGTTCGACGAGTCGCGTATCGATCAGACACCAACCCGCATCGTTCAACCACCAAACGAACGCCGAAGCCGCTGACGATACGGAACAACTACAATCAATAATCAGACATATATATAGCCAGAAACGTGTGCGAAATGGCCACTACTGCGGTAACGACTCGAACGAGCATAATCGTTCAATTTAGGGACAAAACTGACGCCGCCGATAGGTAAACTCGCCGACGAACTCGAGCCTGAAAACGACGGTTTCGTCTCACGCAAACTGCCCGCTGCGCCCCGGTCGTCACCGTTTCGGTTTACGAACATACACATGTAATCTAGATCGTCCAACACGGCGAGAAGAGGATCGGTCACGAATGCAACGCTGTCGAGGGTTTCCGGCCCTCGAGCGTCGACCGTATTTCCCGCACCAAACGTATCAGACGGCGTATCATATGCCGATCGAGACGATCAGAGACCGGCGACGGAGAGTGACCAGCGGAACAAGTGGCCCCTCGAAAAGATGGTATTCGGTACTCGAGGGACAGTGGTGTTCTGACACGCCCGGGGCGTGTTCGAAACGTACGCAGACCACTCCGTCGTCGCTGGACAGCCAGAGGGATTGGCGATCGGTGTGGACATCGGTGCAGTCGTTCTATAACAGATCCGATCATGCGGCGGCTCACAGTGAGACGGTTTCTGGCCGTCAGTGTCGGCACAATCGCGATCACTGGGCGGCTGCGCCGGGAGATCGTCGGGATTGTGGTCGCCGACCGGGTGTTTCGTGGTCCTCGACCCAATCACGTCGCTCGGTCCCGTATTTCGAATCGCTGACCTGCGACGATAATCCCTATCAGGACAGCAATCCGTCGGAGGAGTGCAAACAGACGAGGAAGTCTGCTTGCTCTTGATTACCGTCGTCGACCAACGGAGTCTCGAGTGACAGTTTCAAAAAAATTATTATCTTACTATTGTTTCATATATAGGGCCACCATTTTCATTGACTTATTCGACATCGTTTCGATATCGATCGCCACCTACCGTTTCAGTCGGTTTTATGCCCCGTAACCGAGTTGTACAACCACGTAACTCGCAGCTGGCTCATATCCGCGGAGAACTGGTATTTCGACCTTATAACACTCGATATCGTCGTTTTGAGAGTTAGACGAATATGTCGATGAGAGATGTTCTGGCTAACGTATCATAAATTGATGGTTCTGGAATACAGTAGCTAATATTATATATAATTATTTTGATTGTTCATTCTGTAATCACGTGGAGAGCGGGAGCTTCTCGAATCCGCACGCACCAAAGCCCGACGCTTTAAGCCGGCGAACGGCAAGATGTAGGTATGTCCCTCGAGCCGAGTGTCGATCCGGCAGCCGACCGACGGGCGAACTACGATTATCGGAGCGATGATGTCGATCGACCGGCGCTGGTCGACGACTTAGAGCGCGTCGTCGGCTGTACGGTCCGTGCAGATTCGTACTCTCGAGAGCTGTACGCAACGGATGCGAGCCCCTACGAGGTGACGCCGATCGCGGTCGCGTTCCCGGAGTCGACGGCGGACGTCGCCAGCATCCTCGAGTACTGCGCCGAGCGGACGATCCCAGTGCTCCCCCGGGGTGGCGGGACGAGTCTCGCCGGTCAGACGGTCAACCGGGCGGTCGTCCTCGATTTTACCCGACACATGAACGAGATCCGCGAGGTCGACGCCGACGGTCGGCGTGCGACCGTCCAGCCGGGGACGATCCTCGGGACGCTCAACGAGGCACTCGAACCACACGACCTCAAATTCGCGCCCGACCCGGCCTGGGGTGACAAGAGTGCGATCGGCGGTGCGATCGGCAACAACTCGACCGGTGCGCACTCGCTCAAATACGGGAAAACCGACGCGTACATCGAGTCGTGTGAAGTGGTCCTCGCCGACGGCACCGTCGCCGAGTTCGGTGAGGTGAGCCTCGAAGAGATCACGGATCGCGCCGACCCCGACGGCGACCTCGAGGCGCGGATCTACGCCGAAGTCGACCGGATTCTCGAGGAGGACGCCGACCTGATCGAGGATGCGTATCCGGATCTCAAGCGAAACGTCTCGGGATACAACCTGGATCGGCTCGTCGCCGAGTCTCGGGGAGACACGTTGCCGGGCGGCGAAGAGACCGGCGACGCGGGAACGGTCAACCTCGCACGCATGCTCGCGGGCAGCGAGGGAACGCTCGCGATCGTCACCGAGGCGACGGTCTCGCTCGAGCCCGTTCCAGAGACGAAAGCCGTCTCGCTGCTCTGCTATCCCGACCTCCACGACGCCATGCGCGACGTCGCGCCGGTCCTCGAACACGATCCTTCCGCGGTCGAAGTACTCGACGACGTCCTCATCGATCTGGCGCGAGGCACTGCCGAGTTCGGTCCCGTCACGGAGATCCTCCCGGACGGGACGAACGCCGTCTTGCTCGTGGAGTTCTACGCCGACGACGCGGCCCACGGCCGCGAGCAGGTCGCCGGTCTCCTCGCCGATCGCTGTCCCGACGCGGACGCCGAGGGGGAGCCGGCCAACGATGCCCTCGAAACTGACGGCGAAACGCTCGCACTCGCGGCGATCGAGGCCTACGCCGATGCGGAGCGAGCGAAACTCTGGAAGCTTCGCAAATCCGGGCTTCCGATCTTGCTCTCGCGGACGACCGACGAGAAACACATCTCGTTTATCGAGGACACCGGCATCCCGCCCGCGCACCTACCGGAGTTCGTCGAGGGGTTCGAGGCGATCCTCGAGGACCACGACACGTACGCCAGCATCTACGCCCACGCGGGTCCGGGAGTGCTCCACGTTCGCCCGCTGGTCAACACGAAAACGGAGATCGGACTCGAGCAGCTGTACGGCATCGCCGACGACGTGACCGACCTCGTCGTCGAACTCGGCGGCTCGGTCTCGGGTGAACACGGCGACGGCCGCGCACGAACCCAGTGGAACCAGAAGCTCTACGGCGACGACCTCTGGGAGACGTTCCAGGATCTCAAGACCGCGTTCGACCCCGACTGGCTTCTGAATCCAGGACAGGTCGTCTTCCGAGCGGACGATCCGACCGACCTTCGGGACCACCTCCGGTTCGACCCCGATTACGCCTTCGAGGCCGGCTTCGAACCGAGCCTCGAGTGGGACAACGACAACGGCTTCCAGGGGATGGTCGAACTCTGTCACGGCTGTGGAGGCTGTCGCGGCGAACAGTCAACGACCGGCGGCGTGATGTGTCCGACCTACCGCGCGAGCCACGAAGAGATTACGGCGACGCGCGGACGTGCGAACGCGCTCCGTCAGGCCATGAGCGGCGATCTCGAGCCCGGTGAAGCGTTTTCCGACGAGTTCGTCGAGGAGGTGATGGGACTCTGTATCGGCTGTAAGGGCTGTGCGATCGACTGCCCGAGCGAGGTCGACATGGCGAAGCTCAAAGCGGAGGTCACCCACGAGTACCACGAGCGAAACGGCGCGACGCTCCGCGACCGGCTCTTCGCCGAGGTCGCCACGCTTTCGGCCTGGGGCTCTCGGCTCGCACCGCTTTCGAACCTCGCATCGAAACTCCCCGGTTCCCGTCGGCTGCTCGAGGCCACCATCGGGATCGACTCGAGCCGCTCGCTCCCGACCTTTCACGCGACGACATTCCGCGACTGGTTCGACCGACGTGGCGGATGTCGCGTCTCGGAGACCGAGGCGGTGCACAAGGCCGTCCTCTACCCCGACACCTACACCAATCACAACCACCCGGAAGCCGGCAGGGCCGCAGTACGAGTGCTGGAGGCCGCCGGCGTTCACGTACGCGTTCCCGACGGCGTCGGCGACACCGGCCGCCCCGCGTTCTCGAAGGGCTTTCTCGAGAAGGCTCGCAACACAGCGGTCGAAAACGTCGAGGCGCTCGCGCCGCTTGCCGCCGACGGCTGGGACGTCGTCGTCATCGAGCCCTCCGACGCCGTCATGTTTCAGTCGGACTACCTCGATCTGCTCGCGGACGACGCCGCGGAGATGCTCGCGAGCGCCACCTACGGCGTCTGTGAGTACGTCGACAGCCTCGGGCTGGACGAAAACCTCGCGTTCGATTCCGACGTCGCGGGTGAGTCGCTGACCTATCACGGCCACTGCCACCAGAAGGCGACGCGGAAAGACCACCACGCCGTCGGCGTCCTCCGGCGTGCCGGATACGAGGTCGATCCGCTGGATTCGGGCTGTTGTGGAATGGCCGGCAGTTTCGGCTACGAGGCCGAACACGCCTCGATGAGCGACGCGATCGCATCGATCCTCTACGACCAGGTCGCCGACAGCGACGGCGACCGGGTCGTCGCCCCCGGTGCGTCCTGTCGAACCCAACTCGAGAATCGCTCCTCGGTGGCGTCGGAGCCGCCGACGCCGATCGAACTGCTCCAGGCGGCCCTCGAGTAGTCGTCACTCTCAGCGAAACAAGGAGAGAACACGGAGCCAGCCCCAGACCGCGAGCAAGATCGCGGTGACGGCGACCAAAAAGTAAAGCGGAACGGCGTCGGCCGTCGGGCCGTGGTCCGGGACGAGATACTCGAGAACGCCGATCCAGTAGAGCAAGAAGACGAGCGTGAGGATCACCACCGATCCGGCGACGATCGAGACCGCGAGCCTGTTCGCGTCGATCCCGGAGTCGGCGTGGTTCGACCGTGCCATCGTCGACCGGGCTAGTCACGGACGGCGTGAAGCGTTTGTACTTGCAGGCTCCGGCCCAGTTTTGGGCCTCGGTGGAGACGGAACGTTGAATAACTGCGTAGCAAAAGCAGTGGTAATGAACGGTCCTCGCTCCGAACGATCCCCCGACGAGAGCGACGGCACTCGAGGGCGAGGCGGCTCGGAAGGCGATCAGACGGCAGAGAGGAGATCCCGTGACGACCCGACGTCGAGGAGACGCCGGAAGAGCCGAACCGTCCGAGGATCGATCCGGCGGGCACTGAGCGCCGACGGCGGTATCGCTCTGCTGGCTCGCGACGCGGTGACGGTGGTCGTGATCGTCTCGATCCTCGGCGGCCTGTTGTTCGCCGTGAGCGGAATCTGGCCGCCGCTGGTCGCCATCGAGAGTCCGAGCATGGAGCCCAACGCGAACGTCGGGGACATGGTCTTTCTGGTCGACGACGACCGGTTCGTGGGCGATGGTGCGGTCGACGGCACCGGGGTCGTCCCGGCGGACCGTGGCGCGGGAACCGACCACGAGACGTTCGGCGAACCCGGCGACGTGATCGTCTTCGAACCCAACGGCGACGCGAGCCAGACCCCGATCATCCACCGGGCTCACTTCTGGGTCGAGGAAGGCGACGACTGGGTCGCGATGGGCGATCCGGAACACGCGCCATCGTCGGCGACGGACTGTGAGCGGGTGTCGTCCTGTCCGGCCGCCCACGACGGTTTCATCACGAAAGGCGACAATAACAACAACTACGACCAGTTCAGCCCCGACGGCGTCTCCGACGTCGTCAAACCCGAGTGGGTCGTCGGCAAGGGGGCGCTGCGCATTCCGTGGCTCGGCCACGTTCGACTGGCGTTCGAGTCGGCGCTCGCCGTCTCCGGCGCTGCCGTCTCCCTGTCGGCGATCACCGGCGCGGTCGCGTTCGCCAGCACCAGACGTCGAAACGCGTGAGGACGGTTTCTGTAACGAACGCCGTTCCTCAGGGGCCGGAAACCTTTCGCGTCGGGGCGACGACTCGGCCGAGAGAGCACCGCTCCGTCGGGGCGACCACTCGAGTTACCTCGGTGACGACTGCGAGAGGTGATCCACTCGCGAAACTCGACGACGACGGAGTTCATAGGGATTATCGTAGCCAACCACCGGTTTCGAATCCTCTCTTTCGGCACTGTCTCTCGGTTCTTCACCGGGAACCGATGAACTCCTACGATAATCCCTATCAGCAGGCCCACTCCTCACCCCGACGTTCATAATTCTGATGAGAAGCTTCGGAGAGAGACCGGTGGTGGTTCCAGAAACCATATCCGAAACCGTGAGACCGCAGAAGATAACTACCCCTGAAAGTATGATGATCGTATGACTCTGACCCTGGACGAGCTAGACTCTCATCTTTTCGTCTGTGCGGACATAATCCGGGACGCCGTCGATCCCACGGACTACAAAGAGTACATCCTCCCGCTGGTCTACTACAAGGCGATCTCCGACGAGTTCGAGAAGCAGTACGAACAGACCCTCGAGAAGTACGGAGACGAAGAACTCGCTCGGCGGCCGAATCTCTACGACATTCCCGTCGTTCCAGACGGGTACCTGTGGGACGATCTTCGTTCCGTTACCGACAACGTCGATCAGGCGCTCGACGAAGCGTTCGACGCTGTGACGAACGAAAATCCGGAGCTGCAGGGCGTCTTCCGGGCCGACTACATCAGCGCCGACGGGCTCGGTGACGACCGCCTCGGGAAGCTCGTCGAACACCTCTCGAAACACGACCTCGATCGCGACAGCGTCCCCCCGGATATGCTCGGGGAGGCGTACATGGACCTCGTGCGAAACTTCGCGGAAGAGGAGGGGAAATCGGGCGGGCAGTTCTTCACTCCGCCGGAGATCGTCAACCTCTGTGTGAAGCTCGTCGACGAGTTCGAGGACGGCCACAGCTTCCACGATCCCACCGTCGGCTCAGGCGGGATGCTCATCGAGGCGGCCAGATACTACCGCGAGGAGCAGGGTGGCGATCCCTCGAAGCTTACGTTCACCGGACAGGAGATCAATCCCGACGTGGCCGCCATCGCCACGATGAACCTCTCGATTCACGGCCTCAACGGCGAGATCGAGCGCGAGGACTCCCTCTCGAGTCCGGCGTTTACCGACGACGAGGAGAACGAACTCGAGCGGTTCGATCGCGTCCTCGCCAACTTCCCGTTCTCGGCAAACTGGGACAAAGACGGGCTGCAGGACGACCCCTACGAGCGCTTCGACTGGCACGAGAAGCTGCCGCGAGCCGATCGGGGCGATTACGCCTTCATCATGCATATCGCCAAGCAGTTGAAGACACCCGAAAAGGACGGTGTCGGCGGGAAGGCGGCGATCGTCATCCCCCACGGCGTGCTCTTTCGCAAACACGAGGGTCGGTATCGGGAGGCGATGCTCGAGAACGATATGGTCGAAGCGATCGTCGGGCTTCCGGAGAACCTGTTCCAGAACAACTCGATTCCGTCGGCGATCCTCGTGTTGAACACGGACAAGCCAGGGGAGCACACCGGTGAGGTGCAGTTCGTCCACGCCGCCGACGAGGACTTCTACGAGGAACTATCGAACCAGAACGAACTGACCGAGGACGGAATCGACCACGTCCTCGAGAACTTCCGCGAGTGGACCACCGAGGAACGAGTAAGTCGGACGGTGGAACTCGAGGAGATCCGAGAGAACGACTACAACCTGAATATCGCGCTCTACGTCGATACGACCGAACCAGAGGAGGATATTGACGTGGAAGAGGAACTGGCGAAACTACGCGAGTTGCAGGCCGAGCGGGACGAACTCGAGGCGACGATGACCGAGCACATGGAGGCACTGAACTATGAGTGAACAAGTAGACTTGGCCGATTATGCAGATCCCGACTCGGACGAAGATTCAGGATGGGAGGAGAAACGTCTTGGCGAAATATTCGGGTCGGTCTACAGCGGAGGCACACCAAAGAAGGGAGTAGAAGAGTACTATGACGGAAAGCTACCGTTTGTCAAAATTGAGGACTTGAATGAACAGCAGGGCAAGGGAGTTTCAACGGCAGAGGAGTATATTTCTGAGGAAGCAATTGAAGAAACAAGCGCGAGAGCCTTTGATCCGGGAACGCTTCTACTGACCATATACGGGAGTCTTGCTGAAACAGCAATAGCACGCAACAGGTTAGCGACAAATCAGGCGATTCTCGGCTTGTGGGACGCAAAGAAGGATAATGTCCTTTACGTCCGATATGCAATTGACCAGACACAGCCGAAGTTGAAGAGTTTAAGTCGTCAAACGACGCAGGCAAACTTAGGGAAAGGCATAGTCAAGAAACATTGTCTTCCACTCCCACCACTCTCAGAACAGCGAAAAATTGCCACTGTCCTCTACACCGTTGACCAAGCGATTCGGAAGACTGAGGAAATCATTGAGCAATCAGGTCGGGTAAGAGAAGCTACAGAACAGGACTTGTTCCGAGAGGGATACTTCGACTACGACCAGATAGAGGAACAACGACTGGTCGAGTACCCTGCTGATTGGGACTTTGAGCAACTTTCTGACCATACTGTTGAGAGTGCGTTTGGCCCACGATATGATTCAGATAGATACGATGAAACCGGGGGGATAGCAACCCTACGAACTACGGATTTAGACAGACGAGGGAACATCACCCATGAAACAATGCCTCGAGCCGACCTCGATATTGAGGAGTTCGAGAAACATTTGCTCGAAAAAGGTGACTTAATCGTCAGCCGGTCAGGTGCGTACAGCGGGATTACGACAACTTGGGATGGTCACGAGATACCAACAATTCCGGGTGCATACATGATTCGATTCCGGCTTGAAGATACCCTGAATCCCGAGTATCTGCGTTACTATTTCAATAGCAATGTTGGCAGAAGACGGATTAACCGCCGAAAGAAGGGGTCAGGACAACAAAATATATCGGGGTCTGATTTGCTGAATATGCGGATTCCTATTCCGAGCAAAGAAGAGCAGGAAAAGATAGTTGAGGTGATTAATTCTATTGAATCGCAGATTCGATTCAACAAAGAGTACCATGAATATTTGGAACGTCTCAAGCAAGGCCTCATGCAAGACTTGCTTTCGGGAGCAGTCCGAACAACCGACACTAACATAGAGATACCAGACGAAATCGCACAGCATGGTTAGCACCTCCAACGAGGACGGCGTCGAACGCTCGCTCCTCTCGTGGCTCGACGCTGTCGGTTAGGAGACACACGGAACCGATGGCGGTCGGGGGTTCTCAACGAAGCGCACGATCGACGACACAGTGAAGTCGTCTACTGGAACCTGCTGGCCGAGCAGGTAATCGAACGCAACGACGAGATCACCGACGAGAACGTCGAGAAGTTCCTCACCTCGCTGCGCCGCGACCTCGAGCACGACAACCTGCTCGAGGGCAACCGGTACTTTCACGAGTTACTGTCGAAGGGAAGACATTCACACATCAGACGAGGGCGAAAAAGAGACAATTTACTGTAAATCCACGAATTTCCGCGCTATACCGCTGTGAGTGCAACCGAGCGACGAGCCGTTACCGATCCTCGTCGATCACCTCCACCTCGAGCGGGTCGGGTCCGATCACGACCACGTAGCCAGCGTAGGCGAACCGCACGGTGACGGCCGCCGGGGACTCGAGGAGCGCGGTCACCGCTTCGGGGTCGACGGCCTCGTACAGCGGTGGCAAGGCCGTCGGCTCCCGACCCTCACGGGCCGCGATTCGATCGAATGCCGTGGCGAGTGCTGGATGCATCGTGGTGAGGAAGTTCGATGATCGTCGTCTCGAACGCCGTCCCGCAGTCCGGACACGTTGCGAGACCGTCGGTCGACGCGATACGGACGTCGGTACCACAGTCGCAGTGAATAGTGATTCTCGATACCATGTGTCGTTCCGTGTTGAGGCCCCGACACAGCAGGATGCAATCCAGCGAGCGAACCAGTCACTGACGTGACCGGGCCGGCGGACGTCGGCAGGTCTTTATTTCGCCACCGACAATGGTGGATTGCTCCCGCTGCGCGGGGGCGATCGTTGAGCCGGAGTGTTAGGTGGAACTTGGCGCTCCGGCTCAGCGCACTTTCGTGCGCGTCTATACGATACGGAATCATCCGTAAAGAACGTTAGGATGTTGACCTGTTGGGGCGAGTACGCCGGTCGTGTGCCCTGTTGTCTCCCCGACTGTGAGCACCACGAAGTCCCTGGCGGTCCGGATTCCTCTCGAGCGACGCCATCGCGAGCGGAGCCTGTGTAGCGACCGACGACCTGCAAAACGTGAGGGACGTCTGAGTCAGGGGCGTTCGTGGTATTCTCTGTCGGTATCGATAGGTCGCGACCATATCTGACACGGATGAGCGTAGATCCTCATACGTTCCAGTGTAGCAGATGTGGTCAACTGCCCCGCGCACGGTGGCGCGGGGCTTGTCAGTGAACTCGGCCTCTTCCGACGGTTAGTCGGACGGGACGAATCCCCGGTTCGGTGTCAC
>NZ_WUBV01000046.1:0-164404 GCF_009807105.1 Natrialba sp. INN-245
GGTCATCATCCCCGAAGCCAACGAACAGGACGTGATGATCGAAGAGGAGTACGAGGAGATGGTCGAGATCATCCCCTGTGCGAACATCAGCGAAGTGCTAGACGTCGCACTCATGGGCGAACCCAAGAAGGACTCGCTGGTCGATCGCCTCAAGTCGATCACCGAAACGGCGTTCGACCAGAGCCAGAGTGCGGTCGGCTCCGCCAGCGGATCGAACCCGAGCCCCCAATAGATGCCCCAGTGGGTGACGTTCGTCGCGGTTACGGGCGTCGTCCTCGTCTCGTTGCTCGTTCTATCACACCTCTCTCAGTCGGCGTTTGCCGACGGCGATTCCGAATCTGCGGGTGACGGCCGTGACGATCACCCGCGTTCGACCGATCTCGAGTCGATCGATTCGAATTCGTCGGCCGCTGAATCTGGACCGCACCGGTCCGTCCCTAAACACGGTGAACCGCACGAATCGGAGCCGTCGCGAGACGACGAGTACGGTCGCGACGATCGAACGGACGCTCGAGGGCGACCCCCATCCGGAGAGGGCGTCGACCCGGCGTCGCTCTCGACCGGCGCACTCCTCGCGAACGTGGCCATCTCCCAGGGGCTGTTCGCCCTCGTGTTGCTCGGTGCGGTGGTCTATACGGGTATCCCGGCCGACGCGCTCGGCATCGAGTTCTCGAGGTCGTACGTCGAGCAGGGGATCCTCTGGGGAACTGTCGCGGGAATCCTCCTGTACGTCTCGAACGAACTCGGCGCGTCCGTCGCGACCCGATTCGGATTCGATCACGACGAGCAGTTGCGGGAACTGCTGGCTCCCGGGTCCGTTCAGGGGTGGATCGTCCTGCTCGTCCTCGTCTTGCCGATCATCGCCGTCTTCGAGGAACTGCTCTTTCGGGCGGCGTTGATCGGCGTCGTCTCGGCGGGCTTCGACGTCTCGCCGTGGCTGCTCGCCGTCGTCTCCTCGATCGCGTTCGCCGTCGGACACGGTATCCAGGGATCGGTCGGCATCGTCGTCACCGGCCTCCTCGGATTCGTCCTCGCAGCGGTGTTTATCGTCACCGGCAGCTTCCTCGTCGTCGTCGTCGCCCACTACCTCATCAACGCCCTCGAGTTCGTCGTCCACGAGCGGTTCGACCTCGAGTGGGCGAGTTCCCTAGAGCGGTGAGGTCGGACGCGAAACCGACCGGTCGCCTCATTCAAGAGGGCGGGCGACGACGCACACGTATGAGCGGTCTCTACGAGGCGTCTGATGGGGTGTATCGAGCGATTTTCTTCGGTATCGTTCTCTACTTCGTGCTGTTTGGCTACGGGACGATCGCGGGCGTGGGACTGGCAATTCTCGCGTCGCAGTTCGTCTTCGGCGTCGTGGCCGTCGCCGTCGGGACGCTCCTGTACACCCAGGCGGACAACGTGGAGCCGGCGATCCTCGGTGCGTCGATCTGTCTCGTCGTCGGTGGGACACTCCAGTTTGCCTTCCTGCTCGCGCCGTTTCCGATCCTCGATCGGGCGTCGTCCATCGCCGTCTTCGTCGGCATCGGACTCTACATCCTCGCGGTCTGGCTCGAGTGATCAGACGATCCGATCGAACGTCTCGAGCGAGGAGAGTTCGTACGTCGGTTGCTGGTCCCCGCCTCGTCCGTTACCAGTGTCGACCCAGGCCGAGTCGAGCCCCATCGCGTTCGCACCCGCGACGTCGGCGTGTAACGAATCCCCGACGTGGATCGCAGCGTTGGGTTCGACGTCGAGTGTCGCCAGCGCGTACTCGAACGGTGCAGCGTTGGGTTTCGGGTAGATCCCTTCGCTCGGCTCGGTAAAGACCCGGACGTCGAAGGCGTTCTCGATTCCCAGCGCGCGGAGTTTCTTCGTCTGGGTGGACCGTCCACCGTTCGTGATGAGCCCGACGTGGCCGCGATCGCGAGCGGACTCGAGTGCGGCCGCGGCACGGGGTCGAAAGTCGACTGCCGTCGGATCCCGAACCTCGAGGTACCAGTCGGTCAGTCGCGAGGAGACCGACGGGTCGACGTTCGCCCGTTCGGCGACCTCGGCGAACAGGTGCTCGTAGAACTCCCGGTCCGTCTCGACCGTCGGCAACGCCGGCACGGCCGCCCGCAGGTCGGCCGGCGTACAGAACTGTTCCAGCCCCGCCCGCTGGAACGTCCGCTCGAGGAGCGTCGACGCGTCCTGTGTGGGCTCACAGAGCGTGTTGTCGAGGTCGAAGTAGATCGCGTCGTAGGCGGCCATCGACTAAGGGTTAGAACCCGACGGTTCTGAACGTTTCGACGGTTTCGTCCGAAAGCCGCCGCGGTGAACCTCGCCGTAGATTCCAAGTGTGCCACGGAGTCGTTTCGGTAGGTGTTATTTCGATCGCGTCGGTTGTCGGGGTATGGACGTCGTCAAACGGGTACACGTCGCCCCCCTCGGGTACGAGTTCGACCGTATCGTCGAACCCGTCCGCGACCAGCGGGCGGACCTCGTCTACCTCCTCGAGGACGAAACCGCGGACGATCCACCGGGCTATCACGAACAGCTCCTGACCGAACTCGAGTCGATCGTCCCGGAGGTCAGGACGCGGTCGTGTGACCTCTCGGACGTCTACGCCGTCCTCGGCGAGGTGACGACGATCGCGTCGAATCACGCCGAGGACAACGTCTACGTCAACGTCTCCGGCGGCGGGACGATTCCGGCGATCGGCGCGACGATCGCGTGTATGGACGTCTCGACGGACGCACAGGCCTACTACGTCGAGCCGGAGTCGTACGCTCACGACGGCTCGGTCGAACCAGCTTCGACGGGAATTACCGAGACGACGCCGATTCCGACGTACCCGATTGACTCGCCGACGACCGACCAGGTAGCGATCATGGCGTTTCTCGCCGATCCAACCGCCTGGGACGGCTTTCACGAGGACCGAACTGCGCCGCCGAAGAAGAAGGACCTGATCGAGTACGCCAGGGATCGGGGGCTCTCGTTTATGGCCGATCGGCGACCGCCAGCGGAACGCGGCGGCGAGGACAAAGGCGCTTTCCGCGTCCTCGATACACACGTTCTCGAGCCGCTGCTCGAGGACGGCTACGTGACGATCGAGCCCGTCGGTCGCCGTCGCGTCGTCGAACTCACCGAGCGCGGAAAGAACGCCTACCGGGCGTTCAGACACAAGCTCGCGGCGCTCGAGTGACCGTCAGGGGCTGTAGGAGACCGTCAGGAGCTGTAGGAGACCGTCACGGGCGTACGAGTGACCGTCACGTCCGACTCGATAGCTGCCACGCTCCCGCGGAATCGCAGAACTGGAGGGGCCTACTCTCCGCGGACGTCGTCGACGTCCGCGTACAGCAGCGTGCCGAGTCGAGCGAGTTCCAGATCGGCCTCGAGTCGCTCGACGTGAGCCCGGAGTTCGTCTTCGTCGAGCCCGCGTCGGTCGTCGTCTCGTGATTCGATCGACCGCTGTGTGCGACCGAGCAACCAGGGGGCGGCGTCGGCGAGGTACGATCCCGGCAACTCGAGGGCGTGGAGGCGGTCGCGTTCGACCGCGTCCAGGAGTTCGTGTGCGACGATCAGCGTTCGGCGGAGGGCACGAACGTCGTCGGCGTCAGCGGGTGGGGTCAGGTAGCTCGCGATCGTCGCCTCTGCGTCGGCGACGTGCTCGGGATCGACGTCGAAGGTGTCCGCCATCCGCTCACACGTCAGCGGTTCGCGTCGAGTTCGTCGACTCGCGAGCCGACACGCTGCGAGGGCGGCCGCAGTCGAGCCGCACTCGAGCGCCGCCAGCTCTCCCACACAGTCGAATGTGGCCCGAGCGACGTCGGCGACGTCCTCGGCCTCGAGGCGGCGAGTAACCTGCTCGATCGTCGGTGCGTCACCGGGTTCGACGTGGCGCTGACCCATACGACCGAATCGGTTCGGAGGGATATTATCTACTACCGAGAAAGTAATTCAACTATCGATACTATTTCTACTACCCAAACAATACGACGTCCTGTCCGATCCGCCACGTTCAAGCCACTGCCCTTCGACCGTCGAGATATGAGCCGATCCGTTTGGATTAAAGCCGACGACGCCGTCGGCGACTGGGACGACCGCCGCGCGCGGATCACCGCCGCGCTCGAGGCGGGTGCAGACTGGGTACTGGTCGACGAGGAGGACGTCGAGCGAGTTCGCGAACTCGGCTCGATCAACGTCGCTGCGTTCCGTACCGGCGGCGACGTGACGCTCGTCGACGACGCCGAGGACGACGCCCCGGTCGGCGCGATGCCGGACGCCGTCGTCGTCGGCAAGGAGGGGGAGGGCGACGCGACGATCGACCTCCCCGAGGACTTCTCGGGCTCTGCCGACCTCTCGACGCTCCGACGCGACGACGAACTCGAGCGCGGGGCGTACGTTCGCATTCTCGGCACGGAGTACGAGGCGTTCGCCGAAACCGCAGCCCAGGAAGCCGACCACACCATCGTCGTCGGTGACGACTGGACGATCATCCCCCTCGAGAACCTGATCGCCCGGATCGGCGAGGAGACGGACCTGATCGCGGGCGTGACGTCCCCAGAGGAGGCGAAGACGGCCTTCGAGACGCTCGAACTCGGCTCCGACGGCGTCCTGTTGGATTCGGACGACCCGGACGAGATCCGCGAGACCGTCGAGGTCCGCGACGCGGCCGAACGGGAAACCCTCGAACTCGACTACGCCGAAGTGATCGAAGTCGAAGAGATCGGCAGCGCCGACCGCGTCTGTATCGATACCGGCAGCTTACTCGAACACGACGAGGGGATGTTGATCGGGTCGATGAGCCGCGGGCTGGTGTTCGTCCACGCCGAAACCGCCGAGTCGCCGTACGTCGCCTCGCGTCCGTTCCGGGTCAACGCCGGGGCCGTCCACGCCTACGTCCGAACCCCCGACGGCGGCACGAAGTACCTCTCGGAACTCAAAAGCGGCGACGAGGTCCAGGTCGTCGACACGAACGGCAACACCCGCGAAGCGATCGTCGGCCGGGTCAAAATCGAGAAGCGACCGATGTTCCGGGTCGCCCTCGAGACCGACGACGGCGACCGCATCGAGACACTGTTGCAAAACGCCGAGACGATCAAGGTTGCCTCCGGCGACGGACGCAAAGCCATCACCGATCTGGCGGCCGGCGACGAGCTCCTGTTGTACTACGAGGATACGGCTCGCCACTTCGGGGAACCCGTCGAGGAGAGCATCATCGAGAAGTGACTACCTCCCCACCCTACTCGCTCACCGCTGACGCGGTTCGCTCCTTGAGAGTGGGGCTTCCTGTTTCCACGACGTTGTCAGACTCTCCGAGTCTGACAGCCCGCCAGACGTAGTCTGGCGAACGCGCTTTGCAGGAACCGAATCGGTTCCCGTAGGGAGCGCAGTCTCCGCAGGCGTTCGAAAATCGCTGAGCGATTTTCGCAGCCCATCAGAATCGCTGTGCGATTCTGAGGACGTTGATTCGGGACAGCCCGTCCCTACTTGCTTCAGTCCGCGCACCAAGATGTTGTAGGCCGCGTTCCAGTCCCGATCAGCGGTGAACCCGCATGACGGACAGGCGTGTTCGCGGACCCACAGCGGCTTGTCCGTCGAGACACCGCAAGCCGCACACTCTTTGGTTGTTCCCGCCGGATCGACAGCCACGAAGTGTGTGCCTTCGCGTTCGCACTTGTACTCGAGCATCCGCAGGAACGTGCCCCACGCCGCATCGGCACGATTGCGGCTGTTCGATGGGAGCTCCATCAACCCCTTGGCGTCGAGGTCTTCGACCGCGACGAGATCATACTCTCGAGCGTAGTGGTTCGAGAGCTTGTGCAGGAAGTCCCGGTGCTTCCGTTGCAGGTCGGCGTGGCGTTTGGCGACGACGCGCTGTTGCTTGCGGTAGTTCGCCGAGCCGTGGTCTTTCCGCGAGAGCTTTCGTTGCTCGCGTTCCAACCGGTCGCGTTCGTCCGAGAGGTCGGGGCGTTCGACGGCGGTGCCGTCGGTGTCGTGAGCGTACTTCAGGATGCCCACGTCGATCCCGACACAGTCCTCGAGTGTCTTGGGCTTCGACGGTGCGTCGTCCTCGGTTTCGATCCCGAGAACAGCGAACCACTCGCCGGTCGGTTCCTGTTTGACGACGACCTCTTTGATCGTGGCGTCGTCGGGAACATCGCGGTGGCAGACCATCGAAATATCACCGATTTTGGAAAGAGAAAGTACAGTTCGGCCACTCGTGTTTTTGAGTTCGAAGCCGGTTTGACTGTACTTGATCGACCGATATTCCTTCGGGGCCTTCCACTTGAGTTCGCCGACGCGGTAGCCGTTGTCCTTCCGCCCCTTCAGTGTTGAGAGATTGTCGTACAGCCGTTGTACGACCTTCTGTAGCACTTTCGAGTGGACTTGCTTCAACTCGGTCCACTCGCGTTTCAGGTCGGGAAGGACCGACTGTTCGGAGTAGGCCGACGTGCCGTCCTCTCGATTGAGACGGTGCAGGAAGTGGTTGTAGACCTGCCGGCAGGTATCGACAGTCCACGCTAACCGGTCGTGGAGTTCGTCGGTCGGATTGAGCCGATATCTGTAGTTGTAGTGCATGATCTACTCGTCTTCGTCGGTCGGATCGGTGACTCGGACGACTTTGACAGTGGCACCGCGCCACCGCTTCGGAACGAGTACGTGAGCGCCGTTGCCGGTTGGTTTAACTTCGGCTTCGTGGACTTCGTGCCCTTCGACTTCGTACCGATCCATCACCAATATTTAAACTAGGTAGAAACATAAATTTACCGATAGCGTGGGCCTGTGGGCCTGCTGTAGAACAGTGCAAGAAACACGAGCGGCGTTGACGAGACGCTTTGCGTTTTGTTCGCACACCAGAAATCTCCGATTTCTGGGGACGCTGTATCCCCTCCCTGCTGACGCCTTCGGTGCTCGCTGAGGAAGGGGCATTAGCGCCTCGATTCGGTAACCGCTGCGCGTTCGTCGGTCAGCGCTTCGCTTCTACCGGCTCCGCCTCGGATCCGGTTTCGCCCGCGGCGTTCGAATCTTCCTCCTCCGGTTCGACCGGCTCGAGTCGCGTCGTACACCAGTGACAGAACGTCAGGTCCTCGTCGAGTTCCTTCCCGCACTCGGGACAGGACGGCCCGTCGACCGACTCGTTGCTCGACCCGGGGGGGAACCCCATCGCGCGAAACGTTGCGTCGATCGCCGCGAACAGGACGATAAACGAGAGGACGAACTGTCCCATCGTATCGATCTCGTCGCCGACCAGTTCCATCCCTTCACCGACGGACTCGATGGCGGTTATCTGCTCGATCGACGGGAGAAAGATCACGATAGCGGAAAGATACAGGCCGGCGAACACCAGGGTTCTGAGCCAGTCCCTGATGAGGGCATGGCCTGCACCCGGCATCAGCACCGAGAGGCCAGCCGCTGCCAGCGCGCGGAGCCACGTCATGTGCATACACTAGGGAAGCCGACTGGTTAACATTCCGATTCTGGGAGCGGTGCGTGACTCCGCCCCCCTTACGGTGTGTCCTCCATTCCCGACACGTTCTCCGTAGAGGACGTCGATTCGTGAAACAGGACCGAACCACACCGATCGCACTGGACGCGCCGACGTTCCTCGAGGCGATCGTCGGTCGAGGACGGCCCGCGTACGCCTTCGAGCGTTCCGTCGCAGTTCGGACAGCGACGGACGAACAACCGAAGCGTTCGCAACGCGACTCGCCGCTGCTCGCCCGACAGCGACAGCCAACGTGGCTCCACATCCGGTAGAATTGCCGTCGCCGACAGGTCCGCGAGCAACGCGGCCGCCGACGGCCAGCAACCGACGCGCGAGCCGTCGTAGCGCGCGAGGAGGCCGTCCGGGGCAACCTCGAGAACGAGCCGATCCGGCTCCAACTCGAGTGCTCGTCCGAGCTCCACGAGACGCGTTTCCCCCTCGCGAATCTCGACGGCGCGCTCGCGCCAGGCGCGTCGGAACGTCGGCTCGAGCGTTGGCGCCCCTGGGGTATCGAGGACGACCGAGAGCGACCGGATCAGCGTCTCGGCGTCGATCTCGCCCTCGCTTCGGCTCGAGACGGTGCCGTCGCTCCCCCGTTCCTGGCTCGCAGCGGCGCTCGCTCGCGCTGTACCCGTCACGTCGTGTCTTCGCGCCGATTCGGTGTCGTCTCCCCGCTTCGACTCGGTACCGTCACGCCGGGCTGATCGGCCGACCACCGAGAGGGCGGCAGAAACCGTCCGATACATGCGACGGCGATCCACCGACTCGCCCATTGGTATGCGTCGGTTACCGCGGACGACGACCGGGGACGACCGCCGGCCGACCCCCGCTATCCCTTCACTCGAGTTCCGAAACCAGCCGCGACAGCGTCTCGAGGTCGTACTGGCCGGGGGCGGTCGCTTCGGCGGGATCGACCGGTGCGTACCCGATCTTCGAACCGTACACCGGCGCGACCGCACGCGTGTGACTACCTGCCTCGCCCATCGCCATGGTCGCGACCGTCTTCCCGTCGGAGCTGAGCAGGTGCGTCACGGCCAACACCGCGAGCGTGTCCGCGCGCGTCTCGGCCGTTACCGCGATTTTTCCGACGTCGGCGTACTCGCAGGCGTCGGTGAGCGTCTCGATCATCTCGATCTCGTCGGGCGTCGCCTCGAAATCGTGGGCGGACGCGACGACCGCGACGTCGCGCTCGCGGGCCGTCTCGAGGACGCCGTCGGCGTCGCCGGAGCGACACGACTCGAGTTCGACGTCGATCGCGTCGACGGCGTCGACCGCGGTCGCTTCGGCGAGTGCCTCGAGTCGTGCTGCGTCGTCGCCGTCCCATCCCCCCCCCTCCCACTCCGGTCGGTTCGTCGCGAGGATCGGCAACTCGCCGTCGTAGCTCTCGAGTGCCGACAGCGGCTCGTCCGCGAGGTCCATCCGAAACTCGACGGCGTCTGCGTGATCGCGGGCGACTGGCTCTTCTGTCAGGTCGGCGACTGCGGCGGTGAGGACGAACGAGTCGAACTCCATACTCATCTCTATCGCAACTGACCTCTGCGATCCGAAAAACGGTGTCGGTTACGACGCTTTGTCCGGATCAGGCGACGCCGAGGGTTTCCTCGGCCTCGAGGAGCTCGTGATAGCGGTTCCGAATCGTCACTTCGGAGATGTCGGCGACGTCGGAGACGGCGGCCTGGGTGGTCTTCTCGTTCGTGAGAAGGGCGGCGGCGTAGACGGCGGCGGCCGCGAGGCCGACCGGCGACTTACCCGAGTGAACACCCTTTTCCTTGGCGTTCTGGAGGAGACCGCGTGCGCGGTGTTCGGCCTCGTCGGAGAGGTCGAGCCCCGACGCAAAGCGGGGGACGTAGCTCTCGGGATCGGCCGGCTGGACCTCGAGTCCGAGTTCACGAACGACGTAGCGGTACGTACGGGCGATCTCGTTTTTCTCGACGCGGGAGACGTCGGCGATCTCGTCGAGACTGCGGGGGACGCCGGCCTGGCGGGCGGCAGCGTAGACACAGGCGGTCGAGACGCCCTCGATAGAGCGTCCAGGAAGCAGATCCTCGTCGAGTGCGCGCCGGTAGATGACCGACGCGGTCTCGCGGACGTTCGTCGGGAGGCCGAGTGCGCTGGCCATCCGATCGATCTCGCCGAGTGCCTGTTTCAGGTTGCGCTCCTTGGAGTCACGCGTCCGGAAGCGCTCGTTCCACTTGCGAAGGCGCTGCATCTTCTCGCGCTGGCGCGACCCGAGGGAGTTGCCGTAGGCGTCCTTGTTGCGCCAGTCGATGTTCGTCGACAGGCCCTTGTCGTGCATCGTGTTCGTCGTGGGGGCACCGACGCGGGACTTCTCGTTCTTCTCGGCGGCGTCGAAGGCGCGCCACTCGGGGCCGCGGTCGACCGAATCCTCTTCGACGACGAGGCCACAGTCCTCACAGACGGTCTCGCCGTGTTCGTCGTCGACGATGAGGTTTCCGGCACACTCCGGGCAGGCGACGTCGCTTTGCTCGCTCTCCGTTTGTTCGTCGGTCGTTTCGTGTTCGCTACGCCGTACTCTCGTGTTCGATGGTGCGTTGGTCATACGATGGCATCGGCTGCCCGGACAACGTGTCGCAAAAGCCCGGACAGATTCGTTACCTACTGGGTTCAAAGACTCCGGATATAAGGATTTCGAAATCATCGTCGATCACCGTCCGAAAACCGGTAATTCGGGGGATTTGGTATGGGAAACCAAAACATTCAAGCGGTCAAAGTCACCTCGAACCGAGGACGCCAAATGACGCTCGGCCCAACGGCGAGTATGCACGTCGCCGTCGGAAGCACGAACCCAGTCAAACGCGAGGCGACCGACCGAGCGCTCGAGCGGTTCGATCCGGTCGTGGTGGCGGTTTCGGTCGACTCCGGTGTCGACGAACAGCCCGGATCGATCGCCGAGACGATCACCGGCGCGGAGAACCGCGCCCGTCGGGCCTTCGAAGTCTGCGAGGTCGACTACGGCGTCGGCCTCGAGGGCGGCGTCGCTCGATTCGAGAACGCGCCCGAACTCCATCTCGTCATGTGGGCCGTGGTGACCGACGGCGACCGACTCGAGCGGGCGAGCGGTCCGTCGGTTCGACTCCCCGACCGGGTCGCCGAACGAGTCGTAGCGGGCGAGGAACTCGGGCCGGTGATGGACGACGTGCTCAGTACTGACGGTATCGCCGAGGGCGAGGGCGCCGTCGGTGCCCTCACTGACGGATTGGTCGACCGATCTGACGCGCTTGCGAGCGCGGTCTCCTGCGCGTTCAGTCCGTTCCGAACGGACCAGTATCGAGAGTCCTGACCGCTCGTCTGTGGCTCCCACCTAACCCCGTCTTTCGCTCCAAAACTGTCATCTATCCTTGACACTCGTCAGATTGGACGCATTAGCCGGCCGTACCAACAGATCGTTTCCTTTCGATTATTGTTCCATTACTATGGCGAAAAATCGCCAGACTGCGGCCTGTTAACTGCACGTACCAAACCCCCTAAGGGCGTCCCAGTCGTCTCTGGAGACATGAGCACTGCAATGGCCCCCGACCTCACGAGCAAACAACGCCAGATTCTCCAGTATCTCCGGGAGAACGCCGCGACGAAGACGTACTTTAAATCGCGGCTCATCGGCAAGGAACTCGGGATGACGGCGAAAGAAGTCGGCTCCAACATCACCGCGCTCCAGCAAGGTGACTACGACATCGAGATCGAGAAGTGGGGCTACTCCTCGAGTACGACCTGGAAGGTCAACGCCTGATATCGCACGGGCGAACACGGGCCCACACCCGTCACACGTCACCGTGTGAGCGGGTCAGATGCTGTCCAGCGGTTTTCCTCCACCCGTCTACCGTGTCCTCGACCGGAACGGCGATCCGTCTCGGTCATCAGACGGATTCTCGACGATACCCGCGTCTGTTTTCTCTCGATACGTCTCCGATTCGCCCTTACGCTTCCCCGTCGTACTCCAGGAGTTGATCGGCGTTCTGTGCCAGGGTAGTCGAGCGTTCTCCGAACGAATCCGCGTGACGAACGACGAGCAACAGGATCGTCTCCGGCCGTTCGACCGCGTAGCCGTCCTCTCGAGAGAGCAAGCCGGCATCCTCGAGTTCGCCGGCGTACTTACTGACTGTCGGTGGAGACACCTCGAGCGACGTTGCCAGATCACCGGCAGTCGCGTCGGGATCGAGTAACAGTTCGATCACCATTCCGCGTGGCGTCTCTCGACGCAGGTATCCCAGGGCGTGTTTTTCGAACTCGTCGAACCGCCCCGCGAGGACGAACCGCTTGTAGTCGCCGTCCTCGTAGCTTTCGATCGCGCCGCGGTCCTCGAGTCGGCGAAGGTGGTGTTGGGTCTCGCCGGTTCCGAGTTGGAGATCGTCCCGAACCTTCGAGAAGTGTGCGCCGGGTGTCGTCGACAGATAGCCGACGATCGCATCCCTGGCGTCGCTCTCACCCGTCTCGGCCGACGCCGATTCGGCGAAACCAGCGAGCGGGGCACCGGTGCCGATGGCTGCGAATCGGCGGAGGGTCGCCCGCTTGTCGTCGTCGACCCCGTCGGGCGTCGTCATATCTACCTACTGCCCGAAAGGAGACCGTGGGTAAAACCGGTTTCGCTCCGCTTCGTTCACTGAAACCTGAGAGTCGCTGCATCTTAGGAGTTCGTCCGGATGGCTCCGGGCCGATAACTCGGCCGCCGTCCTCGATAATCTCGTCGGGATCGGCGGTCGACGCGGTCTGCTCACTCCGTGATCGCCTGGGCTTCCCGTTCGATCGCCTCGACGTCCATCTCGTCCTCCTCGATCTCGCCGATGATCTCGGCGATGTCGTCTAAACCGATCAGTTCACGAGTCTCGTCGTCGAACTCGAGACTCTCGAGTTGCTCGCCGTCTGCTTTGACGTCGCTACCAGAGAGGTGTTTGCCGTAGCGGCCGACCATCGAGGTGAGTTCCTGTGGCATAACGAACGTCGTCGACTCGCTCCCCCCAATCTCGGTCAGGGTGTCCATTCCCTTGTCGATGATGGCGCGTTCGCCCATCGATTCGGCGGATTTGGCTCGCAGGACCGTCGAGATGGCATTACCCTGGGCCTCGAGAATCTGGCTCTGTTTTTCACCCTGTGCGCGGATGATCTTACTCTGTTTCTCACCCTCTGCCTTTTCGACGGCACTGCGGCGTTCGCCCTGGGCCTCGAGAATCATGGCACGGCGGCGGCGTTCGGCGGAGGTCTGTTTCTCCATCGCCTGCTGGACCTCCTGCGTCGGGTTAACTTCGCGGACCTCGACCGACTCGACGCGGATCCCCCACTCGTCGGTCGGCCCTTCGAGTTCGCGGCGAATCCGTCTGTTGATCTGTTCGCGTTTGTTCAGCGTGTCGTCGAGTTCCATGTCGCCGATCACGGCACGCAGGGTCGTCTGGGAGAGGTTCACGACGGCTCTCTTGTAGTTATCGACCTCGAGAAACGCCCGCTTTGCGTCCATCACCTTGATGTAGATGACGGCGTCGGCCGTCACCGGCGAGTTGTCTCGGGTGATCGCTTCCTGGCGGGGAACGTCGAGCGTCTGCGTTCGCATGTCGTAGCTGTACGTTCGCGAAACGAACGGCGGGACGACGTTCAATCCCGGCTCGAGCAGTTTCCGGTACTCGCCGAGGACGGTCAACGCTTTCTGCTCGTAGGCGTAGACGATCACGACGGAGCTTCGAAGGAGGGCGATGACGACGGCCAACACCAGCAACGCAACGATCAGGCCGACGGACGTCGCGAGAAACTGAAGCGGTACGGGATCCATACTCCAACAGCCGTCTGCTCACACAATAAGTATTCCCATCTGACATTTACCTGGAGAAAAGTCGGCGGCCTGTCCGACCGTCGAGCGACTCGATCGGTCGAATACGGGTTCGAAAAATCGGTCGGTTCGTCCGAATCGATGATCTGCCGGGCGATCAGTCGCGCTGTGAGTCGTCGACGTCACCGAGTGGGACATCGGAGCCGCCGTCGGTCTGTTGGAACTCCTGGTCCATCTCTTCGATCACTTCGTCGGGATCGGAGATGTTCGACGGATCCTGGCCTTCCTTGATCGCCTGGGCTTCCTGCTCCATCGCTTCGACGTCCATCTCGGCTTCCTGATCGATCTCGCCGATGATCTCGGCGATGTCGTCCAAGCCGATCAGTTCGCGGGTCTCGTCGTCGAAGTCCAGACTCTCGAGTGCGTCGCTGTCGTCTTTAATATCGCTGCCGGAGAGGTGTTTGCCGTAGCGACCGACCATCGAGGTCAGTTCTTGTGGCATCACGAAGGTCGTGGATTCGCTCTGACCGATCTGCTCGAGCGTTTCCATTCCCTGATCGATGATGGCGCGTTCACCCATCGACTCGGCGGATTTCGCGCGCAGAACCGTCGAAATCGAGTCACCCTGTGCTTCGAGGATCTGGCTCTGTTTTTCACCCTGTGCGCGGATGATCTCACTCTGTTTGTCACCCTCTGCCTTTTCGACGGCACTGCGGCGTTCACCCTGGGCCTCGAGAATCATGGCACGGCGTTTCCGCTCTGCGGAGGTCTGTTGTTCCATCGCGCGCTGAACGTCCTTCGAGGGGTTGACCTCGCGGACCTCGACGCTTTCCACCCGAATACCCCACTCGTCGGTCGGTTCGTCGAGTTCGTGGCGGATCTTCGCGTTGATCTCCTGGCGTTTGTTCAGCGTGTCGTCGAGTTCCATGTCACCCAACACGGCACGGAGGGTGGTCTGGGCGAGGTTCGAGACAGCCTTCTTGTAGTTGTCGACCTCGAGGAACGCCTTCTTGGCGTCCATCACCTTGATGTAGACGACGGCGTCGGCCGTCACCGGTGAGTTGTCCCGCGTGATCGCTTCCTGGCGCGGGACGTCTAACGTCTGTGTGCGCATATCGAACCGGTAGGTGTTCGAGACGAACGGCGGGACGAAGTTGATACCCGGCTCGAGCAGTTTCCGGTACTCGCCGAAGACGGTGAGCGCGCGTTTCTCGTACGCGTCGACGATCTCGACCGCGCTGAACAGTGCGGCGAGAACGACGACGAAAGCGAGTGCACCGAGGAACAGCAGTGCACCGCCCAGCGCCTGCATTGGGAACAGCTCTAGGACCATATATCGCTCTTGTGGCGGTGACGGGAAAAGAGTTCCCTTATTTGACAAACATATTGGGACAGTAACGGACCACGGATGGACCGGGACGGCGGGAACTCACTCGGACGAATGTTTGGGGTTTGGTGGTTGATACGGTCTGCTGTACGCTGTACAATCCAGACTGTTCTCATCCATCCGGTAAACCGGTACGGTAGACCGTATCAACTCGTTTTCTCGGTCTCGCGTTCGGCCGCCTCCTCGGTCGAACCGCCGCCGTCAGACGACGGCCCGGACGCGGCGTCTTCTGCAAGTGCACGATCGATCTCGTCTTCGCCGATCGCGTTGAGAGACTCGACCGTGAGTACGTTCCCGCCGCCGGGATCGAGGACGATAATCTCCTCTCCTTCCTCGATCGTTCCGCTGGTCGTTCGAGCACTGTAGTACGGTGCGAACCCGCCGTCGTCGAGTTTCACCTCGCCATCTCGAGTCGTGATCGTCTCGGTGACGTATCCGGTCGCTCCTGCCAGCGAGCCGGAATCTTTCGTCTGTGGCGTTCCCTTCCCGCCGTAAAAGTCAAACTCGCGGTAGACGTACGTCGCGACCAGACCGATCAGCAGCGTCAGCCCCGCGAGGATAAACGGGCTGAGCGAGCCCGGGAAGAGGACGCCGACTAACCCCGCCCCCACGAGCGCGACGCCGACGACGATCAGGTGCGCACCGGGCGATAAGGCCTCTAACGCCATCAGTATGAGTCCCGCCGACAGGAGCGCCACCGGCATGTTTTCGAGGAGGACCTCGAGCATGAGTATGGCTAGGGGCTCCCCAGGTTAAATGTTTATTGCAGAACGGCCCTGTCACGATTTCAGCCGACACTCTCTGAGAGCGATTATCGAACTCACGCTCACACGGCCATGCCGTACGTCCCATTCTTATTCCATAATACAAAATATTAATATAATATTGAATTAGTTTTCATATATGGGTCTAACACGACGAACGATGTTGGGTACCGCTGCTGTACTCGCAGTCGGTGCGCAGACTACGGCCGCCTCATCTGGATCGGCGGAGACGAACGGCGTTCGACGGTACGGGCACGGACCGTACGGAACGTCTGTTTTCCCTGCTGCGGTCCCCGATATCTCCGACGGACCATCGCTGTCGCTCGAACACGTCGTCTGGACAACTGAAACGAGTGACACACCGTTCGACGTCACTGCGACCATCGGCAACGACGGCGAGACGACCGCCGAGGGCGACGTTACCGTGGCCGTCGTCGACGACGATGATGTGATGGCGTTTCGCGAAACGAAGTCACTCGAGATCGACGCAAACGCGAGTGAGACCGTCACGTTCGAAGATATTCTAGACGGCCTTCCCGAAGGCGAGTACGTTTTCTCCGTCTCCGTCGCTGACGATCCCGGCGAGTTCGAAGCAACGGTGAAGGTCACTGACCGTGGCTACGACACAGACGAAGACGGGTGGGGGAGTGAGCTCTCGAGGTACAGTATCGGCAACGACGGCGAGGTCGACAGTAACGGGCTCTCGGAGGCGTTTACGGACTGGCAGGGCGGCCAACTCAGCTCCGACGACCTTCGTCGAGTCTTTCACGCCTGGCAAGCCAGCGAAGCAATCTAACTGCTGTCACTGGTCGCAAGCGGCGGCCTCCGCTCGACCTCGGACGGAACCGTCACGTGGACACCTCGAAGTTGGACGAATCGGGTTCCGATATCCGATCGTTACGACGGCCCGTTCGTGATCGTCGTGTGCGCGCCGATGAGCGCGCCTGCGAGATCGAGGTCCTCGAGTCGCGTTCCCTCGTCGATGATCGATCGTCTGATATCGCCGTTCTGTACGGTGGCGTCGGGAAAGATGACTGCGTGCTCGAGATCGGTGTCTTCGAGTGTCACGTCGTCCATCACGTGGACGTTATCGCCGATCGTCGCGTTCTCGAGGACCGCCGACGCGGCGACGAGTGACTCGCCCTCGAGGTGCCAGGCGACGGCGTCGAGGTAGCTTTCGGGCGTTCCGATGTCGAACCACGCGCCCTCGAACGTGTAGGCGTACGTCGGTTCGCGGTTCTGGAGCCA
This sequence comes from Natrialba sp. INN-245, assembly GCF_009807105.1. Lineage (NCBI taxonomy): Archaea > Methanobacteriati > Methanobacteriota > Halobacteria > Halobacteriales > Natrialbaceae > Natrialba > Natrialba sp. INN-245. Next base: position 16,629 of record NZ_WUBV01000046.1, read on the forward strand.
CTGGACGAACCAGCCCGGTTCGTCCGGGTTGTTCCCCTCCTCGAGGTAGGTCGGGAACAAGGAGAGTGCATCCCGTGGAAACGCATAACAGGCAATCGAGACGAGGGTACTCTTCGGATCGTCGGGTTTCTCCTGGAAGTCGACGACGCGGTCGTCCTCGAGTTCGACCAGCCCGTAGGACTTCGCTTTCTCCCGGGAACCGACGTCGTAGGCGGCGAGGGTAGGTGCGTCCATCCGCTCGAAGTAGTCGAGAAAGTCAGAGACGGCGAAACTGATGAGGTTGTCACCGGCGATCACGAGGAGGTCGTCGTCGATTGCTTCGCGGTCGATCAGCTGAGCGAGCGCGCCGACGACGCCGAATTTGTCGTCTTCTTCGGTCGTCTCTTCGACCGAGAGCTGTGGTTTCTCGAACTCGCTGTCCGCGAGGTGAGCCTCGAAGTCGGCGGCGAACCGTTCGTTCGTGCTGACGTACACTGCATCGATTCGGTCGTCCGCCTCGAGTTCCGCGAAGATTCGGTCGACGACGGTCGAGTCGCCGATTGGGAGGAACATCTTGGGCCGGTGTTTCGTGATCGGCCACATTCGGGTCGCGTATCCGCCCGCAAGCACGACGGCCTTCATGGCCCCGAGTTCGCGAGGGAGATGTAAGTGACTTCTCCTTTCACCAACCGGAAACTCGTATACGTCCGCCCTCCGTCGTTCCGTACGTATGCGTGAAGCCGACGAAACGACGCGACAACGACTCGCAGACGCCCTTCGTGTCGAGGCGGCGACGCCGAGCGAACTCGCGGAAACGCTCGATCTGACTCCGCACGCGGTGGTCGACCACGCCGAACACGTCGCGCGTTCGGTCGATGGCGGCGACGAACAGTTCCTCGTCGCACCGCCGACGTGTCGCGATTGCGGGTTCGACGACTTCGACCAGCTTCTCAACCTGCCGTCACGGTGTCCGTCGTGTAAGAGCGAGTCGATCGCCGAGCCGACGTTCACGATCGAACAATAATCCGAACCGAACACTCACACTGGCGTACATCTCTCCGACAGATTCGACACTAATATTTACACTGGGGGATACGAACCGGTACGGACCCTCCAACGGGTGTCGTCGCTCGCGTTGCGCTGACGATCTACGATTTTCGCGTTCGTTCCGGTCGTCCGGCACCCGATCGGAGGGATTCGAGGATACGAATGACTACACCGTCTCACCCTGAGTTCGATCGCACCGAGTTCGTACTCGCTGTCCTCGAGTGGCTCGAGGGACGAGAGAACTCTCCCGAAGCGGTCGACGATACCCTGGACCTTCTCGCACACAGCCGCCGCCGTTCGTTCATACGAGTGATGCGAACCTACGGCGAGGCGCTTACGCTCCCGGACGCCGCCGAGGAGGTGGCCGTTCGAGAAACGGGGACACCGGTTGCGGAGCTATCGGCGGAACACGTCGCCACCGTCTACATCTCGTTGTACCACGATCACCTGCCACGGCTCGTCGACGCGGGCTTGCTCGAGTACGACCAGGAGCGCGACCTCGTCTCACCGGCGGCGATCTCGTGAGCGGTGTCTGACGGAGCTTTATCTTCGCGACCGTCCAATGCCGGCTATGGTCTCCCTGCTGATCTACGGGTCCTACGGCTATACGGGAACGTTGGTCACCCGCGAAGCCGTCTCACGGGGGCTGTCCCCGGTCGTCGCCGGCCGGGACGGAACGACGGTCACGCGGCAGGCGAACGAACTCGGCCTCGAGGGGCGAGCCATCGATCTCGAGTCGAGCGATCTCGTCTCCCACCTCGAGGCGTTCGACGCGGTGTTGAACTGCGCCGGACCCTTCGTCGATACAGCCGATCCGCTCGTTTCTGCCTGTCTCGAGGCCGAAACGGACTACCTCGACGTGACGGGCGAGTTCCCGGTGCTCGAACGGCTCCGCCAGCGCGACCGTGACGCCCGAGAAGCGGGGATAACGCTGTTGCCGGGGGTCGGGTTCGACGTCGTCCCGACGGATTGTCTCGCGGCGTTTCTCCACGACCAGCTCCCGTCGGCCGACCGGCTCACGCTTGGCGTCCGCGCCGACGCGTCGCCCTCTCGGGGGACCGCGATGACGGTGCTCGAACTGGCCGGAAACCGCGGTGTCGTCCGACGCAACGGTCGCCTTCTTCAGGTGCCACCAGCGTATCGAACCCGCGAAATCGACTTCGGCGACGGGCCGGAACACGCGGCGACGATCCCGCTCGGTGACGTCGTCACCGCCCCCTGGCACACCGGTATCGAGTCGGTCGAGGTCTACGCCGCGATGCCCTCGGTAGCCTCGACCGCGATGCGGGCGGCCGACCCGTTCCGTGGGCTGCTCGAGATCGGGCCCGTTCGAGCCGCGTTACGGTGGGTGATCGACGCCTTCGTGACGGGTCCTGGCGAGCGGCAGCTCCGCGAGGAGACCGTCACCGTCTGGGGGGAAGTCGTCGACGAGTCGGCCGACGATGGGTCCACGCGTCGGGTGCAGGCACGACTCGACACGCCGAACGTCTACGCGCTCACCGCCGACGCCGCGGTGTCGGCCGCCGAGTGTCTCCTGGGGGGGACGGATCGAGCCAATCGAGACGCGACTCCGGCCGGGTTCCAGACCCCCGCCAGCGCGTTCGGTTCCGAGTTCGTCCTCGACCTCGAGGGGACCGACCGGGAACTGCTCGAGGTGTCCAGCCAGGCGGAGTCGAACCGGACGCCGCTCGAGTCCGAGGACTAACGATCGGCGGGATACCGAGGACGACGTCGTCGGTTCGCCGATCGTCAGTTGTCCCGTCGTAGTTCCGTCGTCGGTCACTTCTCGCCTGGCGTACTCCCTCGTTCGTCCATCATCGCCTGGGTCCGTTCGATCCACGCGCCGCGATAGAACCCAACTCCGACGTACGCCATCGCCCAGAGGTAGTAGACGACGATCGAGGCGTAGATTGCCGGAACGCCGTACCCCCACTGGACGCCGACGACGTAGGACACCCCGAGCATGCCGACGAACATGCCGGTGACGCGACCGACGAGTGGCGTCCGCGTGTCACTCCCGCTCGTGAGCGCCCCCGCGAGGACGACGTACAACACCGTAAACGGAGCGGCGAGAGCGTACGCTCGAGCGAAGCCGGTCGCGTACCGAACCGTCTCCGGATCGTCCGAGAAGAATCCGACGAACCACTCGGCACCGACGAAGACGGCCGCGCCGAGTGCGCCGACGGTTACGAGGCCCAACAGTGCAGTCGCCCAGCCGTTGAACCGGGCCCCCTCGGGATCGCCGTCGCCGAGGGTCTGTCCGACGACGATGCTCGCTCCGGTTCGATACCCTCGCGACAGCGGTGCGGTGATCTGCTGGTAGACGCGCCGGCCGATCTGGTAGGCGGCGTTGACCTCGGTCCCGAACAGCAGGAGGATCGCGTTGAACGGAAACTCCATGACGAACGTCAACAGCCCCTCGAGAATCCGAGGGGCGCTGATCGAGAGCAGTTGCGTGGTGATCGTCCATTCGCGAGGACGGACGAACGAGAGTGGCGTCCGGTGGCTCCAGATGGCGACGACGAGTACGAGCGCCGAGAAGACGTTGCCGAACGCCGTCGCGAGTCCGACGCCGACGATGTGGAGTTCCGGGATCGGCCCGAGACCGAGGCCGAGAACCACCGTTCCGGCGATGTTGAACGCGTTCGAGACGGCGTTGACGTACATCGGCGTCCGCGTGTCGCCGGCACCCTGAATCGATCGAGCGGTGACGACCGCGACGTGTCGTGCGGGACTCGTCGCGAGGATAATCGCGAGATAGATCCCGCCCAGGCGGACGACTTCCGACTCCGCACCGAGGATGCGGATCCCCCACTGCCCGAACAGGACGCCGAAGACGACGAACGGAATCCCGGCAAGCGCGCCGAGTATCACCGCCTGTGTGATCGCTTCGTTGCGATTGGCGACCGCACCGCTTCCGGTGTCCTGACTCGAGAGTGCGATGACGCCGCTGCCGAGGCCGAGGCCGATTCGAAGCGGAAGCCGGGCGTACAGATCGGCCAGTCCGACCGCCGCAACCGCCGCCGGCGAGAACAGCCCGGTTACGGCCACGTCGGTCGTCCGCATCAGCGTCCGGAGAAATTGCTCGGCCATCACCGGCCAGGAGAGGCCGAAGACGCGTCGCCAGACGCCGAAGAGCCGTTGCCGTCCGCCCGAAAGCACGGTCCGACATCCGCGACGACAGCGCTTGAACCTACTGAACGCGGAACCCGAACCGGCGACCACTCGAGTGCGACCAACCCGGGAGCCACGGCGAACGAGGAGATCTCGGTGACCGGGTGGCGCGTTCGATGACGAACCGGTTTTGGACGTGATTTTACCGGGTGACCCCGACTCCCTGGTGGACCGAGCGGACGAGTGACGTTCGTCGAACACCGGTAACCGACGCACTGGCGGTCGCGAACGCGGCCGAAGCACGCAGCGAGAGCGCGGCTCGGAGGCCGACGGCCGAGAACCGCGCCACAGCGAACGGCGGAGCCGTGAGCGAGCCGTGGACGTCGAACGCTGTGAGAGCGTTGGAAACGGCGTCGGACCCGACCGTGGCGTCTCTGAACGCGATCGGTCGGAGAGACGACAGACCCTTGGTCACTCAAGGGAGAGTTCACTCCACGTCCGATCCATGCGAAACACGCGGCTGTCGACGCGAACTGCACGCCAGTCTACGCGAATCGCGTTTCTGGCGACGCGGACCGTACGGCTGTCGTCGGCAGACGGTTCAGCCGACGTCGTGACGAGAGGGGTGGGTGTCGAATCGGGATGATCGATCCGACGCTGCTCGCGTTCTACTTGCTCGCCGCGGGGGCGATGATCCTCTCACCCGGCCCCGATACGATCTACGTCCTCACGCGGAGTTTCGGGGAGGGAAGCGGCGTCGGGTTGGCCTCGGCCGCCGGCATCAGCGCGGGAGTCGTACTCCACACGCTCGGGGCGGTCGTCGGCCTCGCTGCGCTCTTTCGAGCCTCGAGTACCGCCTTCCTCGCTGTCACGTACCTCGGTGCGGCTTACCTCGTCTACCTCGGCGTTCGCACCATTCGCGACGACGGACTCGCGGTCGGCTCCGCCGACCGAGCGGACACCGAGGCGACCGCGACCGCCTCGAGGTCGTCTCACCCGTTTACCGAGGCGGTGACCGTCAACGTCCTCAACCCGCAGGTGGCGCTGTTCTTCCTCGCGTTTCTCCCCCAGTTCGTCGGCGGCCGCTGGATCGAACTTCAGCTGTCGATCCTGGGTGGGCTGTATGCGGCGCTCACCATGCTCTACCTCGGGTCGGTGGCGCTCGTCGCGGGCCGGCTTCGGCGGCTGCTCGTCTCCCGCCCCAACGTCGCCGGGGGGATTCGGTGGGTGTCGGGACTCGTGCTGATCGCTCTCGGGCTTCGACTGTTCCTGTTCTGACCGTGCCGTGTGTCCGGTCGACGTGTAACCGTCAGTTATTGGAACGAGACGTTCCCACCGGTTTATGATTTCACGTGAACGAGACCTCAGTAACAGGACGTCTCGACGCGCTCGTCGTACAGCCTCGAGAGTCGATCCGTGATCGGGCCGCCGCCGATCTCGATCCCATCTAGGGTCGCGACCGGCCGCAGTTCCCAGGTCCGATTCGTGAGAAACACCTCGTCGGCCTCGAGAACGTCCGCGAGGTCGTAGCGGGCCTCTCGAGTCTGGACGTCGGCCTCGGCGGCCAGCTCGAGGACGGTCTCGCGAGTGATCCCGGCGAGCACGTCGCAGTCGGTCGACGGCGTCAGGAGCGTCCCATCCCGGACGAAAAACAGGTTGCTCGTCGCTCCTTCGGCGACGTTCCCCTCGAGGTCGCACAGGATCGCCTCGTCGGGGATGGGTCCGTCGTTGCTCTCCCTCGCGCCGTCGGCGGTGTCGTCGTCCGTCTTCGCGTCGTCGTCGGCCGCACGAGCGAGTTCGATCCGCGCGAGGATTCCGTTGAGGTAGTTGTGGGTCTTCGCGCCGGCCGGAATCGCCTCCTTGGGGATGCGGCGGGTGTCGACCGACCGAACGACCGCCGGTTCGTCCCAGACCGGTTCGCCCTCGAGTCCGCCGCGGGGGAGCGGTTTGACGTAGATCACGACCGTCGGGTCGACTTCGGGCCGTGGCGTCAGCTTCCCCGGCTGGACGCCGCGGGTGATCGACAGCCGGACGTAGGCGTCCGCGAGGTCGTTCGCCGCGAGCGTCTCGTCGATCCGCGCCCGGAGGTCGTTTTCGGAGAGGCCGTGCTCGAGCGAGAGTGCGTCACAGGTTCGCTCGAGGCGCTCGACGTGGGCGTCCCAGCGGAAGATCGATCCGCCGTAGGCCCGCATCGTCTCGAAGGCGGCGTCGCCGTAGCGAAAGCCCCGGTCGTCGACACTGACGGTCGCCTCGCTCGCGGGCTCGAGATCGCCGTTTACGTGGTAGTGGAGGTCGTCGGTCATGGGGTGCGAGGCGTTTCTATCCGCTCGTCGGTGACAGACCACTATCAAACCACTGCTCCTGCTAGTGGAACTTTCAGCGACTACTATATTCGATCCCGACGCCCACGTATCGTGTTCACTCTCTACGTCCGTCATCCGGTCGCCGTCGTAGTACGCGTGTTGCCCACTCGAGGGTACTGGATTAGCACTCATACGGACTGCTGGGTGTCTGTAGCGGTCGATCGCCGACCGTTTTGCAATCGACCGGCAATCAGTCATAGCAGACCGTATCGGTCCGTCGATGGAAGTACGTAGAGAATGTACAACTCCTCAATTTACAATAGAAAAATACGGTCTTCCGCTCGTCTCTAAGGTCACACCTACAGAGCAAACCAGTCAGCATCCTAACGTTCTTTAGGGTTGATTGAGTAACGAATGAATGCGCACGAAAGTGCGCTGAGCCGGAGCCCAAGCATCCAACTAACACTCCGGCTCAAACACTCGCCCCCGCGTAGCGGGAGCAATCCACCATTGACGTTGGCGAAATAAAGACCTGCCGACGTCCTGTCGAACCAGTCACAGCGATACCTGGTTCTCTCGCTGGGTTGCGTTCCGCCACGTCGGGGCCCAACGAATAGCTATGGCCTCGAGAATAACCATTCACTGCGATTGCGGAACCGACCTCCGCGCGACGACGGCCGACGGGCCGGTCAGCTGCCCCGACTGTGAGTCGACGTTCGCCGCGAGAATTATCCGGCTTTCCGACGATCACGATGCATCCAGCTATCGTCACGGCACTCGATCGAATCGCAGCCCGTGAGGACCGCGACCTCGCGGCGTTGCCGCCGCTGTACGAGGTCGTCGACCCCGGCGCGCTGGCGGCGGTCCTCGAGTCGTCCGCGGACGTCACCGTCCGCTTCGCGTACGCCGGCTATCGCGTCGTGATCGATACCGACCCGGTCGAGGTGGAGGTGATCGACGAGGAACGCTGACGACCCGCCCATCGGTATCGACGGGGAATCCTTCGCTACTCCCTCGAGTCGGTAAACTGTCCAGGGGGTGTGTTATTGGATAGGTCCCGTACCCCCTGTGTGACAATTCATCAGCGGTCGAGGCGGATATCCCCGGCCCTTGAGGTCCGATATGTTTACCATCAGATATTTATGGGGAATAATTACCGGAGCAGTTATTGATCTATCCGAACTCTGTCGAACGCCGTCTGCTGAATAGAGAGCGTGTATTCAGCAGTTTCAGTATTCATATCTCGGTAATCCACTAGTTGGTAACTCACTGGTGTCTGAAGACAACAGTTAATACTTCTCGAGTATTCTAATATATGATTATAATGAAAAACACTACGACAACCCGCCGGAGCGTTCTTGCCACGGCTGGATTAGCCTCTGTGGGCGGGCTCGCAGGCTGTATTGATCAAGTCGCTGCGAGGACCACGAACACCGGCGCATCACCTGCTGCCATGTTTGGTGGGATTCAAGACGACCAGTTAATCCCCGTTACAGCTGGAGACACCATCCGATTCTCCCCGACTGTTCGTGTCGAAGAACAGTTCCTCTCCGGGGATATCGAACTCGAAGCGTGGATGACGAACGCGAAAGTCGCCCCTGCAAACGATTACAACTCCGTACGCTCGAATAAGTGCTGTCCTCCTGCGGTCGGTCGCATTCCCGATGAAGACGACGAAGATGACGAATCCGATGAAGACGACCAGACCAGTAATTCGACCGAACGATTACAACGGCTAACAGGTGCGAGTGATGACGAGATACGTGGGATGTACGAGTATCTCGAAGGCGAGCCCGTGTTGAGTGAACGGTGTGTCATCACGCTTCCGGATGCACGGGCACCGCGAGGCGGACCGAGTATCGAGTCGTTGGTTACTCCGAATAGCCTGATCGAGTTCGTCACCGGCCGAGCGGATGGTGAAGGAACTGTCTACTCGTGGGGGAGTAATGAATACGAGACGGCTGTCGCCGAACAGGAAGACGATGACGACGATGACGACGATGAGAACGAATCGTGCACACAGCATACCGAAGGCTTGTCAACTGAGCAGTCGGTATACTGCTGGGGTCACACTTCTACGACGGCGATTTCTGGACCAACCCACACGGACGGTACGCTCGACGCACTCACGTCCGACTCGGGCGTTGTCGTGGTAAATGTGACAAACAGGCCCCCGACGGCTACTGACGAGAAGTCGATGATTGGCGTGACCGCTGATGGACGGCCGACCGACGTTGATGGGCTGGACGATTGGGGGCGCGAACGTGGTCCTGCGTCATCCACGTCGACTGTGGTCTGTCAAGTCCTCGTGCAACCGGCTGGGTGTCCGTGTCCGTTCCCCGCGTTATTGCACGTCCAGCGACACAAGAACAACGACCAGTACGTCTACTCGTGTGGATGGGTAATCGATGAGGCCTGCCTCTACGAGGACTCGACGACCGTGCTGACAGGGATTGGAAGGGGCCGCGGGAGCGGTGCAGGGAAGGTGAATATTCAGGACATCGACGTATCTAGATCTGGTGACATCAGCGGGGACGAGATTCGGCGCGCGTTGCCAGACGACGTGTCACCGGCTGGGTCACAGATGTTCTCAGGGCACCTTGATCGAGCGGTTCGTTCAGGAATCATCCCCGACGGCGAGCTTGCCGAGAGAGTTGCACAAATCGTGTCCTCGGACGGTGACGTGTACTGTTCGTGTTACCCGTTCGATGGACATTGTCTGCACCTCGTGGACGACGGGAATACGTCCAACACGGTGAAGTTCAAGGCCGGAGCCGAACTCTCGAAGAGCGTCAATTAGCCTCCGTCTGCTCGTCTTGTTCTATCTGTGAGCAGCGAGAGAATCCTGTCGGTCACGACGGGGTTCTGTCCTCGTAAAAAGATAGGTGGGCCCACATCTCAGTAGCACGTTCTCGCTCTGTATTCGTCACGACTCTCATACGGATTGCTGTAGCGATTTACCGGTGAGACCGCGGTCCGGGTCGCGGTCTCACCGGAAATGATCTACAGTAAACCGTATCACTCGATACGGGATGCGAATCGACAGAAGTTCCCGATCATTCGCTTGCCGACTCGAAGCGAGATGCGGTCCCCGCTCGAGGCGTCGTCGTGGCCCCGCGTGAGAATCGATTCGGGGTGGAACTGGACGCCGACGTGGGGTTTCTCGCGGTGGCGAACCGCCATCAGGACGCCGCGTTCGTCGGTCGTCCGGGCCGTCTCACAGAGCGAATCCGGCAGGTCGGCCCGGTCGACCGCCAGCGAGTGATAGCGTCCGACCTGGAACGTCTCAGGGAGGCCCGCGAAGATCCCGTCGCCGTCGTGGGAGACCGTCGACGGCTTCCCATGGACGACCTCCGGTGCGTGGACGACCCGCGAGCCGTGTGCCGCACACAGCGCCTGGTGGCCGAGACAGACGCCCAGGATCGGGTACTCGGTCTCGGCGAACAGCGGGATCGAGATCCCCGCCTCCTGTGGGGTGCCGGGGCCCGGCGAGACGACGATTCCGGTCGGCTCGAGGTCACGGACGCTCTCGAGATCGATCTCGTCGTTTCGCCGGACGATCACCTCGTCGGCGACCGTACCCACGTACTGAACGAGGTTGTACGCAAACGAGTCGTAGTTGTCCACGACGAGGATGGTCCGTTCGCCGGTCGCTGCGGCCTCACTCATCTCGATCACCGCAATGTCCCTCGAGCGAGGCCGCTTCGCTCGCCGTCGGTTCGCTCTCCGGCTCGAGGCCCATCCCCGCCCGCTCGCCGAGTGCGTCGTCGACGGCGGTGATGAGCGCCCGCGCTTTGTCCAGGGTCTCGTCGTACTCGCGGTAGGGCTCGGAGTCGTGAACGATGCCGGCTCCGACCCGGAGGTGGTACTCCTCGCCGTGGCGGACAAGCGTCCGGATGACGATGTTGAGCGTCGCACGGCCGTCGAATCCGAAGATCCCGACGCCGCCCGTGTAGGGACCGCGACGCGTCGCCTCGAGTTCGTCGATGATCTCCATCGTTCGCGGCTTGGGCGCGCCGGTGATCGTCCCGCCGGGGAACGTCGCCGCAATGGCGTCCGCGAGTGTCGCGTCCGACCGCAGCGTGCCGGTGACGTTCGAGACGAGGTGCATCACCTCCGAGTAGTGGTCGATCCGGCGATACTCGTCGACCTCGACGGTGCCGTACGCACAGACTTTCCCGAGGTCGTTTCGCTCGAGGTCGACCAACATTGCGTGTTCGGCCCGCTCCTTCTCGTCTGCCAGCAGGTCCGCCTCGAGGTCGGCGTCCGCCTCGGCCGTCTCGCCCCGCGGTCTGGTCCCCGCGATGGGTTCGGTACGGACGAAGTCGTCGTCTCGCTCGAGTAAGAGTTCGGGGCTCGCGCTCACCAGATCGGCCGCTCGGAACTCGAGCAGACACGAGTAGGGAGCGGGGTTGACCCGGCGGAGCGCGCCGTAGGCGGCGACCGGGTGGACCGCCGCGGGTGCGACCAGCCGCTGGGAGATGTTCGTCTGGAACGTATCGCCGTCCCGGACGTACTCTTTGACGCGGCGGACCCGCTCGGCGAACGCCTCCCGGCCGCAGTCGCTCTCGAAGGTCGCCTCCGAGGCGTCGACGGGCGGCCCGCCGACGGACGGGTCGCCCTCGAGCGCCCGGCGAGCGAGCTCGAGGGCCCGTTCCCGACCGCGTTCGTAGGCCGCCTCGAGCATCGCGTCGTCGATGTCTCCGTCCGTTGTGCCGCCCGATCCGGTGTGGCCGATCCGCGGACAGGCTGTGATCCGGAGAGTCACGTCGCCGTCGGTCGGCTCCGTCCAGGCCGCGAGTGCGTCGTAGACCCGAATCTCGAGACGCGGCAGTTCGCGGTCGTCGACGGCCGACTCGGGGAGATCCTCGAGCTCACGGGCGACGTCGTAGGAGAGCCAGCCGACGGCTCCACAGGGGTAGGGGACGTCACACTCGCCGCGGACGAGTTCGGCGGAGTCGAGTAGCCCCTCGAGTGCGGCGAGCGTCGGCGACCCGTCGTCGCCGTCTCGGGTCACCGCGTCCGGTCCAACCGTGAGCCGGTCGACGGGATCGACGCCGAAGTACCCCCACCCGGGCTGGCCGCCGGTCGTCTCGAGGTAGGCGCCGTCGTCGTCTTTCCTGCGCGCTTGACGATACGCGAGGAACGGATCGTCGACGGTCAACCGGACTTCGACGGGGATTCGGAGTCCGCGATCCGACTCGCTTCGGTCCGCTTCGAACCCGCGAGCGGCGGCTCGGAACGACTCGAGTGTCGTGACGATCCGCGGCTCGTTCATACCCGCCGAGACGAAGTGGAGGGGTAATCCTCTTGCGGTTTTCGCACTTTTCACCGCGGTCGCCTCTCTCGAAACTCCGTCCCGTACTCGAGAACCGGGAGTACGGGTCGGTGTTCGACCGTCAGTCTCCGAGTCAGCACGCTTTTGCGGCGGTAGCCGGTTTACTCGAACGAACGCGACAGCAACTACGATGATCGATTCCGTCGTCGAAGCCGTCCAGATGCGGACTCGAGCCCTGTTGTCGGCGACGCGACTGACGCAGTTTGCTGGCGTCGGTTTCGTCGGTGCGATCGTCGATTTCGTTGCACTCTACGCCCTCGTCGAGTGGACGGTGCTCGGTCCCGTCGTCGGAAAGGCGATCTCGTGGGAGCTATCGATCGTCGTCATCTTCGCGATCAACGAACGCTGGACGTTCAGCGAGTTCGGCTCCGTCGGACCTCGAGCGCTCGGAAGGCGATTTCTTCGCTCGAACGCGGTTCGGTTTGCCGGCTTTCTCGTGACGCTCGCGGTGCTTACGGGGCTGGTGTACGGGTTCGGAGTCTGGTATCTGGCGGCGAATGCGGTCGGTGTCGGGATCGGCTTCTCCGTCAACTACACCTGTGAAAGTCTCTACACCTGGAAGGTACACCGTGACTAGCGCCACAAACCCCCACACGGCACCCGAATCACAACCCTTAACTACGGTACTCGGTTACGATGATGTAGCGGGATGGGATAGCCAGGAGATTCCGGCGGGCTCATAACCCGCAGACCGGTAGTTCAAATCTACCTCCCGCTACTTTTCGACGCGAACAATAACTCCGAGCGTAGCGAGGGTGACGGCGTAGTTCAAATCTACCTCCCTCCCATAGTTCTCGTGTCGATTCACTAACGCACATAGCGATGCCAACCGCTCACTTCCGCTCGAGCGACCACTTGGATTCACTCGAGCAACCGAAAAAACGTCGTCTCTCGCGATCTGATTCACAAATCCGTCGGGTCGATCAGTGTGCCGCGTGGACGTGATCGCGAAGCGAGTCGCGATCGTCGAAGGCCTCGTTGCAGACGGCGCAGGTGTCGTGGTGTAACGGAAGGTGCTGAGTGAGCGCCGCGACCGATTCGAACTCCGCGTCACAGGCCGAACAGGTGTGATACGGTCTGCTGTAAATCGTTACCGGCGAAACCACGAGCCGTCTGTGGTTTCACCGGTAAACCGTTACAGCAATCCGTATGAGTCATTGCGGATGTACTGGCCACGCCATCGGACAAAAAAGGGCATTACAACACCGCCAGACGAGTTAACTCTCTCTAACAATCCAGTTGTAGCAATTGTGAAGCCGTCTTCGAGTGGATCACCATCGTTGTGATCCCTTCGCGAGCGAAACGGCGTGGATTGCTCGAGCGAGTCGTTGCGGACGTGTGACTACCGGATCTTCTCGCCGATCGCGGCGTCGTCGTGGGTCGTCAGCAGATCCGCCTGCTCGCCCGCGGCGAGGATCATCCCGTTGGACTCGACACCGAACAGTTCGGCGGGTTCCATGTTCGCGAGCAGGATGCACTTCTCGCCGGGGAGTTTCTCGAGGTCGTGGAGCTGTTTGATTCCGGCGACGACCTGCCGGGTCTCGAAGCCGATATCGACCTCGAGGCGCGCGAGGTCGTCTGCACCGTCGATTCCCTCGGCAGTTTCGATACGCCCGACGCGGATGTCCAGATCCTGGAACTCCTCGAATCCGATGCGCTCTTCGAGTAAGGGTTCGAGGTCGTCGGTGTCAGCGTCCGTCATGGTCTCGGATTCGTCCGATGGGGTGTCGTCGCTTTCGGTTTTCGCTTGGTCTTCGTCAGCGTCGTCGTCTGTCGCCGCTTCGACGCGTTCCTCGAGTTTCTCGGTGAGTTCGTCGACGCGGTCGTCCTCGATCTTCGCGAACAACTCGCCGGGTTCGGCGAACGTCTGGGGCGGCGTCTCGAGGGCGGCCTCGAGGTGGGTATCGGCGATCTCGCCGTCTTCGCCGATCTGCTCCCACAGCGCCTGCGATTTGTCGGGTGTGATCGGCTCGAGCAAGACCGCGACGGCTTTGGCGATCTGGACGCAGTCGCGGATGACCTGTGCGGCCGCCTCGGGGTCCTCGTCGGTGAGCTTCCAGGGCTCGTTTCGCTGGATGTACTCGTTGCCGAACTGCGCTAAGCGGACGGCCGCCTGGCCGACGCCGCGAAGCGAGTAGTCGTTGACGCTCTCTCGAACCTCGCCGATGGCACCCTCGATGCGCTCTTGAACGTCGGCCGAGACGTCCGTCTCCGGCGTCCCCTCGTAGTTGCGGTAGGCAAAGAGCAGCGAGCGGTACCAGAAGTTGCCGACCGTTCCCACGAGTTCGCCGTTTACCTTCTCCTGGAAGGCGTCCCAGGAGAAGTCGACGTCCTGCTGGAGGCCGCCGGTCGTCGTCAGGTAGTACCGCAAGAGGTCGGGATGGAATCCTTCCTCGAGGTACTCTTTCGCCCAGATTGCCCGGTTGCGGCTGGTCGAGAGCCCCTTCCCGTTGATCGTGATAAAACCGGTCGCGGCGACGCCACGCGGCGCGTTGTACTCTGCGGCCTCAAGCATCGCGGGCCAGAAGACCGTGTGGTGCTGGATGATGTCGCGGCCGATGACGTGGACGATCTCGCCGTCGCCCCGCCAGACGTCTTCCCAGTCGTACTCCTCGGCCCCGACGCGCTCCGAGTACTGCTTCGTCGAGGAGATGTACTCGATCGGCGCGTCGACCCAGACGTAGAGGACGATCTCCTCGTCCTCCTCGCCGGGGTAGTCGATGCCCCAGTCCATATCGCGGGTGAGACACCAGTCTTGCAGTCCCTCTTCGATCCACTGGCGGGGCTGGTTGCGCGCGTTCGATGTCCCCTCTAAGTCGTCTAAGAACTCGGTGAGGTAGTCGGCGAACTCGGAGACGCGGAAGAACTTGTGAGTGCGCTCGCGATACTCCGCGGGGTTGCCCGTGCGGACGCTCGTCGGGTTCTCGATCTCTCCCGGCTCTAAGTGGCGTTGACAGCCCTCGTCGCACTCATCGCCGCGGGCTTTCGCGCCACAGTAAGGACAGGTCCCTTCGACGTAGCGGTCGGGGAGGTAGTCGTCGGCCGTCGGATCGTAGGCGACGACGACCTCGTCTTCGTAGACGTAGCCGTTTTCGTCCAGCGTCCGGACGATATCGCGGGTGAGTTCGGTGTTGGTCTCGTCGTGGGTATGGCCGTAGTTGTCGAACTCAACGTTGAACTTGGGGAACGTCTCCTCGTACTGTCGGTGCCACTCGAGGGCGAACTCGGCGGGATCGACGCCCTGTTCTTCGGCGTTGACGGCGACCGGCGTGCCGTGCATGTCGGAGCCGGAGACGTACACCGTCTGCTGGCCGAGCGTCTCGAGGGCGCGGGCGAAGGCGTCCGCGCCGATATATCCACGGAGGTGACCAATGTGCAGGTCGCCGTTGGCGTAGGGCAACCCGCAGGTCACGACCGCGGGGCGGTCCGTCGGAAAGTCGTCGTTGGTCATATGCGTGTGGTGTCGGTGGCGGGCGTAAAACCCGCCGGTTTTCGATCGCTACTCGGTTCTCGAGCGACCTCGTCGCTCCGTCGGTTCGAGGACAGCACGCAGGGTTTCGACGCCGCGTGGGCCCGTATGACCGGGTGCGCCGCGGCGCCTCCGCCGTGCAAAACAGTCACTACGGGCGCATCGAGCGGAACCGACGAGCGGCGGCTCGAGGTGCCATATTGACTTGCTCTTGCTCGCCGATCGGCATAACTGTTGTTTCTCCGTTGTGTCTCGACTCGAGTGGCGGAACCGCACCGCAGAGATCGACGAGCAGGGATCGAACACCTCGATGCGTACGGCACCGTCCGTATTCGGATATTTCCCGTCGATGGGGACCGCCCTCCTCGCGTCGACGAACGCGATCACCGGTGTGCTCGAGCAGTCCTCGAGCGTACAGGTTCGGGGCCGTTCGATGCCCGATCCGGTGCCATCGCACGGTGGCGTCGATGTCCTGAGCGGGGGTATCGACGGACTACGGCGCGAAAACGGAAATTACTCCCGGCGACGGTCACGTGATGTTTTGCCACGCTGGATGGGGTTGGCATCCATGAGCACGGTCGAGATACCACGGGAGACGTGGGCGACGCGAATCGGGTTCATCTTCGCCGCAGTCGGCAGCGCGGTCGGCCTCGGGAACATCTGGCGGTTCCCGTTCCAGGTCGGACAGGAAGGCGGTGCGGCCTTCCTGGTGATGTATCTCGTGTTCATCGTCGCGGTCGGCTTTCCCGCGATGCTCGTCGAGTTCGTCGTCGGCCGGTACACCGAACGAAACCCTGTCGGCGCGCTCCGCGAGATCGGCTCCGGCGTGTGGCGGTACGTCGGCTGGATCTTCATCGCGACGGGGTTCGTCATCCTCTCGTACTACAGCGTCGTCGCCGGCTGGACGATCCGATACACCATCCTCGGCTTGCAGGACGGCTATCTCGCGGACGCAGCCGAGGCGGAAGCCCAGTTCGTTAGCCTGGCCAGCGGCCTCGAGGCGATTTTCCTCCATGCACTCTTCATGGCAGCGGTGATCCTCATCGTCGCCGCGGGGATCAAACGCGGGATCGAACTCGCGGTGAAAGTCATCGTGCCGGCGATCATCGTCATCGCCCTCGGTCTGGCGGCCTACGCGGCGACGCTCGAGGGGGCGGGCGACGCTTACGCCTACTACCTCTCGCCGGATCTGGGCGTGATCGCCGCCAACTGGACGAGCATCCTTCCGGCGGCGGCCGGACAGGCCTTCTTCACGCTCTCGCTCGGGATGGGTGTGATGATCACGTACGCCTCCTACCTCGGCGAGGATCGGAATCTCGCCGAGGACGGCGCGATCGTCATCGGATTCGACACCGCGATCGCGTTCGTTACCGGACTGATCGTCTTTCCGATCCTCTTTACGGCTGGGGTCGATCCCGCGGATCCCGGTGCGGGGGCGATTTTCGTCTCGCTCGCGGCCGCCTTCGGCGACCTCACGCTCGGCTGGCTCATCGGTGCGGTGTTCTTCGGTACCGTCGCCATCGCCGCCCTCTCGAGTGCGATCAGCCTGATGGAGGTCGTCGTCTCCTACGTCGTCGACGAACACGCTGTCGACCGGCGCGTGGCGGCACTCGCGATCGGTGGCGGGATATTCGTCCTTGGGATTCCCTCGGCGTACGACCTTGTCCTCCTCGACCTGTTCGACCTGTTCGCCGACCAGATCCTGCTGGTGCTCGGCGGGCTCCTGTTGGCGATCCTCGTCGGCTGGGTTCTCTCCGACCTCGCGGTCGAGGAGCTATCGCTCGGTATCGGTGACCTCGGCGGCTACGGCACCGCCTGGATCTGGGCCGTCCGAATTCCGGTTATCCTCGTGTTGATCGTCGCGCTCGTCCTCGGAGTTCTCGACTACCTCGAGTTCCTGACCGGGCCGTTCGCCGACTGGCTCGGCGGAGGATAGACGACACCCGTTCGCTCTCTCTGTCCGCGTTCTCCTTCGCTCGAGCCGTGTTCATACGGATTACTGTCCCTGTGTACCGCCGCACCCGGGACCCGTTCTCCGGGTGCGGCAGTACTGACGGACAGCAGACCGTATCACTCCATGTCGACGGACCAGATATCCGGTAACTGCTCGAGTCGGCTCCCGAACAGGAGGAAAACCCCGCCCAGGAGACACCCAAAAAAGAGGACCAGAAACGCCGTCCCGGCGGGGACCAGCACGATCACGAGAGCCGCGAGGACCCACAGGAGCCAGGCGATCCCTTCCCAGGGGCGGCCGCCGTACACTCGCCAACACGACAGCGATAGCGCGAAGCCGCCGAATGCGGCCGCCGCGACGGTTCCGTCGATAATCGTCGTTGCGATTCCTAACGCTGCGAATCCGACGATCGTGACAGTGTCGATGGTGTCCATCTGTTTTCGTATGCTATCGAGTACGATCAGCCGTCGCTCGGGATCGGCACGCTCGCGCGAACCTCGAGTCGGTCCAGATCCGCGACGAACTCGGCGAGCATCTCGCGGGTGACGTGGGGCATACAGACGACTCGAAGCTCGCCCGTCGCGGTCCGGGAGATGCGCCACCCCTTCGCTCGCAACGCTTCGAACGTCGACTCGGGGACGTCGGCCGCGACGAGCGGGAGCGTCGGATCGACGACCCGATAGCCGCGCTTTTCGAGGGCGTCAGCGAGCCACTCGGCGTTGTTCTGCGAGCGGACGTACTGGCTCCGGTAGCCGGCGGGCCACAGTTCCTCCATCGCGGCGACGGCGCTCGCGACGCCCGCGCCCGATCGGGTCCCGATGAGCGTCGCCTGTGAGGTCGACTCGAGGTAGGGCGTGTCGACGCCGAGTTCGTCGAGGAGGTCGCAGTCCCGGACGAGCAATCCGCCCGCCGGAACCGCGGCCTGCCCCATCTTGTGTGGATCGATCGCCATCGTGTCGACCGGCGCGTGGCCGAAGTGCCACTCGTAATCGGTAAACGGCAGGACGAACCCGCCCCAGGCGGCGTCGACGTGCAACAGGGCGTCGACCGAGCGGGCGATTTCGCCGAGCTCGGGGATCGGATCGACGCGACCGTACTCGGTCGTCCCTGCGACGCCGACGACGAGCGCAGTGTCGTCGTCGACCGAAGCGCGGGTGGCCTCGAGATTCGGCCGGTGGCGGTCGTCGGTCGGAACCACGCGGAGTTCCACGCCGAGAAGGTTGGCGGCCTTCTGAAAACTGAAATGGCCCGACTCCGGCATGACGACGTTCGGCCGTCGCGTCTCCGCGCGTTCGCGGGCGATCCGGACCGCCTGGATGTTCGCCTCCGTTCCGCCGCTCGCGACGTATCCTGCGGGATCCTCGAGTCCGGTGATCTCGCCCAGCGTCGCGATGGCCTCCTCCTCGAGGGCCGAGATAGTGGGATACGTGCCGGGGTCGCCGGGATTCGTCGCGAGAAATCGTTCGGCCGCCTCGCGGGCCACCGGGTGGGGTTTCGTACACATCGACGAGAGCACCCGGGCGAACGCCTGCGGCTCGATCTGCATGTCACGTGGATAGACAGTCGTGCGTTTATGCATTACGTTTACTCGGCGTTCAGCCGATCGAATAGCCGGTTAGATCCGTTCTCGAGCTCGGCTGGGAGCGGCAGTACCGCGTCGAAAAACCGGGTGTTGACCGACCGTCAGCGAACCGACTCGAGTAACAGCTTCTGTTCGACCCGTTTGACTTCGTGTTGGACGTCGCGGACGGCGTCGATGTTCGCCGAGATCGAACTCACTCCCTCGTTGACGAGGAACTGGACCATGTCGGGTTTCGAGCCGGCCTGGCCGCAGATGCTCGTATCGACGTCGTGTTCGCGACAGGTTTCGATGACGTCGCCGATCAGTCGCAGAACGCCGGGGTGGAGTTCGTCGAAGCGGTCGGCGACGTGTTCGTTGTTCCGGTCGACCGCGAGCGTGTACTGGGTGAGATCGTTCGTTCCGAAGGAGGCGAAATCGATTCCCGTCGCGGCCATCTCCTCGACGCAGAGCGCCGACGCCGGCGTCTCGATCATCACGCCCCACTTGCGCTTCTCGGGATCGATCCCCGCCTTCGTCATCTGCCGTTTGGCGCGGTGGACGTCCTCCGCGTCGTTGACCAGCGGGAGCATGATCTCGACGTTGTCGTACCCCATCTCGTAGAGCCGGCGGAACGCCTCGAGTTCGTGGGCGAAGACGTCGGTCCGATCGAGCGACCGGCGGATGCCGCGATAGCCGAGCATCGGGTTGTGTTCGGCGGGTTCGTCGGCACCGCCCTCGAGTTCGCGGAACTCGTCGGTCGGCGCGTCGAGCGTGCGGACGCGAACGGGGCGGGGGTAGAACTCGTCTGCAACGCTCCGGATCCCCTGGACGAGTTCGTTCGTGTAGGCGTCCGCGCCGTTTTCCTCGATGAACTTCTCGGGAGTCTGGTTCAGCGAGAGGATCATGTGCTCGGTGCGCAGGAGGCCGACGCCGTCTGCACCGGTCGCCGCCGCGCGTTCGGCGGCTTCGGGGATCGAGACGTTGACCTTGACCTCCGTCGCGGTCATGGGTTTGACCGGCGACTGCGGGCGGACCTCTTCGACCGGCTCCGTTTCCTCTTCGGGTTCGACCTCGGCTCCCTCGAGGACCGCGCCCCGATCGCCGTCTAAGGTGACGACCTGACCGTCTTCTAAGACGGTCGTCGCGTTGGTCGTCCCGACGATGGCGGGGACGCCGAGTTCGCGGGAGACGATCGCGGCGTGGCTGGTCATCCCACCCTCGTCGGTGACGATCCCCGAGGCGCGTTTCATTGCGGGCACCATGTCGGGCATCGTCATCTCGGTGACGATGACGTCGCCGTCGCTTACTTTGGCCAGATCGTCGAGTTTGGTGACGATCTTCGCCGGCCCGCTGACGATGCCGGGGCTCGAACCGAGTCCGTCGACGACGATCTCGCCGCTGTCGGTGCCCGTCGCGTCGCTTCCCTGCGTGGACTGGACGCTACCACTTCCGTCGGTGACGCCCGTGATGGGATCGGCGGTTTCCTCGAGTGAATCGGTCGCGGCGTCTGCCCTGTCGGTCTCGTCGATCGTGGTGATCGGGCGCGACTGGAGCATGAACACCTCTCCGTCGACTATCGCCCACTCGACGTCCTGGGGTTCGCCGTAGTGGTCTTCGACGCGTTCGCCGAGATCGACGAGCGCGTCGATCTCCGCGTCGGTGACGACGCGTTCGTCGCGCCTGTCTTCGGGAACCGCTCGTTCGACGGTTTCGCCGGTTTCGGCGTCTTTGACGTGCATCACCTTCTTCTCGGCGACGGTGACGTCGACCGATCGGTCCTCGCGGTCGAGGACGTAGTTGTCCGGCGAGACGGCACCGGAGACGACGGCCTCACCGAGGCCCCACGCCGCCTCGATGATCATCGTCGGATCGCCCGTCGAGGGGTGGCTGGTGAACATCACGCCGGATTTTTCGGCGTCGACCATCTGCTGGACGACGACGGCGATGTTGACCGTCGAGTGGTCGAACCCCTGCTCCTGGCGGTAGTAGATCGCACGCTGGGTAAACAGCGACGCCCAGCACTCTCGAACGCGCTCGAGGAGCCGATCCTCGGTCACGTTGAGAAACGTCTCCTGTTGGCCGGCGAAGGAGGCATCCGGGAGATCCTCTGCAGTCGCCGACGAACGGACGGCGACGAACGCCCCACCGTCGTCCGACGAGTCGTCGGTGTCCGTCCCTATCTCGTCGTACGCAGCGAGGATCTCCTCGCGTAGGTCGTCGGGAAACGGCGTTTCGAGGATCAGTTCCTGTGCCCGGTCGGCGGCCTCGGCGAGAGCGGCGGAGTCGTCGGCGTCGACGTCGACGGCGGCGAACAGTTCGTCGTCGATGCCGGCCTCCTCGATGAACGATCGATACGTGCCGGCAGTTACGACGAAACCCGGCGGAACGGGCAGGCCCGCGCCCGTGAGTTCTCCCAGGGAAGCACCTTTCCCGCCGACCGTCTCGAGGTCGTCGGCACCGATTTCGTCCAGCCAGAGTACAGCCATCTCTACTTGCGTGGACAGGAGAACGAATAAAGAAGGTTGCGACCGACGGTCGGAAATCGGAACTCGAAACTGAATTAGAATCCCGTGCGGGCGGCGATGTTTGTACTCGGTCGAGTCCGAGCACAAACTGGGACATTTATTTATATTTTTGTTGTGGACGGCACGCCGGCAGGAGGTTCAGGTCCGTTTCGGGTGCTTCCCTCGGACGGCTACTGATAGGGATTATCGTAGCCAAACGGTGGATCGTTCGACGGTCGTCGATATAATAAATAGTGTTCCGACAGAAACTGACTCGGCGGCGCGAAACGATCCGGATCTGACCGGGCAGACGAACGAAGTGACCGTCGAATCGCGACGCCAAAGCGTCGAACGACTGCTTCCTCGCTGGAATGACAACGCCTATCGGAGTCGATCCGGTCCCGAAATCGTTTTCAACTGCTCGCGCGGACACTCGGTATGCCGACGGAATCGGACACTCATTATGACCCCTCTCTGGGGAACAAGTTCATCTTCGTCACCGGCGGGGTGATGTCGGGTCTCGGCAAGGGGATCACGGCCGCGAGCACCGGCCGACTTCTCAAGAACGCGGGGTTCGACGTCACCGCGGTCAAGATCGACCCGTACCTGAACGTCGACGCCGGAACGATGAACCCCTACCAACACGGGGAAGTCTACGTTCTGGAGGACGGCGGCGAGGTCGACCTCGATCTGGGGAACTACGAGCGGTTTCTCGACGTCGATATGACCTCGGATCACAACGTCACCACGGGGAAGACCTACCAGCACGTCATCGAGAAAGAACGCGCCGGCGACTATCTGGGCAAGACCGTCCAGATCATTCCACACATCACCGACGATATCAAACGCCGCATCCGTGAGGCGGCCGAGGGAACCGACGTCTGCATCGTCGAAGTCGGCGGTACCGTCGGCGACATCGAGGGGATGCCCTACCTCGAGGCGCTGCGCCAGTTCGCCCACGAGGAGGACGACGAGGACATCCTCTTTACCCACGTCACCCTGGTCCCGTACTCGAAAAACGGCGAGCAGAAGACCAAACCGACCCAGCACTCGGTCAAGGAGGTGCGCTCGATCGGTCTCCAGCCCGACGTGATCGTCGGTCGCTGTGAGGACAAACTCGAGCCCGAGACGAAAGAGAAAATCGCGCTGTTCTGTGACATTCCCACCGAAGCGGTGTTCTCGAACCCCGACGTCGAAGACGTCTACCACGTCCCGCTGATGGTCGAAGACGAGGGGTTAGACCAGTACGTACTCGAGCGGTTCGGTCTGGCCGACGAGGCACTCCCCGAAGGGGAGCGAGCGAACGAGTGGCGCGAAATCGTGACGACGGAGAAAGACGGCGAGGTCGACGTCGCACTCGTCGGCAAGTACGACTTAGAGGACGCCTACATGTCGATCCACGAATCGCTGAAACACGCCGGCTTCGAACTCGGCGTCGACGTGAACGTCCACTGGGTCCACGCCGACGGGATGGCCGAGAACTACGACGACCAACTCGAGGGCGTCGACGGCATCATCGTTCCGGGCGGTTTCGGCATGCGCGGCGCGGAGGGGAAGATCCGCGCGGTCCAGTACGCCCGCGAGAACGACGTCCCCTTCCTCGGGCTCTGTCTGGGCTTCCAGATGGCCGTCGTCGAGTACGCGAGGAACGTCCTCGGTCTCGAGGGGGCACACTCCGCGGAGATGGACGAAGAGACGCCACACCCGGTCATCGACATCCTGCCCGAACAGTACGAGGTCGAGGATATGGGCGGGACGATGCGACTCGGCGGACACACGACGGTGATCGAACCCGAGACGCTCGCCTACGATCTCTACGAGGACACATCCTGTTCGGAGCGCCACCGCCACCGCTACGAGGTCAACCCCGAATACTTCGAGGCGTTCGAGGACGAGCCGCTGGTCTTCTCCGGAACTGCGGGGAACCGGATGGAGATCCTCGAACTCGAGGGCCATCCCTACTTCCTCGGAACGCAGTTCCACCCCGAGTACACCTCGCGGCCGGGCCAGCCGAGTCCGCCGTTTTTCGGGCTAGTTGAGGCGGTCCTCGAGCGGACTGAGTGTGGTGAGATAGCCGCTCCCGAAACGGAAGTGGAACCCTGATATCGATCCTGTCTCGTTCATCGACGCGTGGATCAGCCAGGAATGATAGCGGCACGGACTGATTCCGTGTATTTGCGACGGAACGGCAATACTTGAATCACTTGTATCAAAGGTTGGTAGTCCAGTTATATTGGAAATTTTGGACATGGATGACCCCTCGGGGCCTTGGCGAGCGGACAGTTAAGCCTTCGGACAGATTAACGCCAGCGGAAACTGGTGTGCAATCCGCGTCCTCACGCTTGTAGTATCACTCCGCGCGATATTTCCGTCAAGGTGACGTTGTGTGTCCGTGACGGAATGGAAAAGGGCTATCGGGTGAATGGATCCTTCCAGGAGACTACGCAGCGGGATTGTTGATACGGAACTCCCACGTCGCATCCTCCCAGCCACTGCTCGGATCGTAATACTCAACGTGCATTTCGACATCCCAGTATTCGACGAATTCAGTCGGGGGCCACGGTTCGTGGGCGTGTACTTCCACGTTGAATCGGAGTGGATGAACACCACCAGAGATGCTCTCACTGCCGTCGCAATCCTCGGCGAGTCCAGTAGTGCCTGACTGTCCTAAGGCTTCAATCTCGAATTTCCAATTACACGACCCAGCGCAGTGGTCTAAATGTAGTGTGAATACAACCCCCCACTTCTCAACGGTACCACCCCAGTCAAGTTGGTCACCGTCACAATCAAGCTGAGCATGAGGCACCAGTCCTTGGTTCTCTTTCTTGTTGAAGTCACCGATGTTCCATTTAGCATCGCCTCCTGACTTGAGGGAGAACCAGTCGGGCGTTTCCTTGTCGCTCGTCACATAACCGGATGTTCCTTCGGCAATCGTCAGTTCCTCATCTTCCCGTTGGCTTCCAGTCTCGTCAGCTGCTGCAGTACTGCTGGCGACTCCGAACATTCCGATTCCGCTGCCGGCAAGCCATCGGAGAGTGTTTCGTCTGGACGATTCAGGGCATTCGCGATTGTTTCCTACCATCACATTCGGTAATTACTGATAGTGTTTATCAAATGTAATGGAATTTAAAATATATTATATTCCGCCATATATATGGTAACATTTCAGAAGGGGCGAGGATCAAAACACCTGATTGTTTAAGAGAAGGGAGAGGATATACTGTATTCAATCAAAAACCATCCACGTTATATGGAGGCTAATCAAGCTGATTGGGGTTACTCTGGACGATTATGATAGCGGACACGCGGGATGTATGTTAGATTTCTGTTGAGAAAAGGTATAAACCAGCCGATCCAATTACAATATAGGATCATGGCTGCATCAACCAAAATTGTCCAGTGGCTATTGGACGAAGATGTATCGGTTGCGACAGCGCTTGGGTTTCTCTCGATCCCCGTCACCGTGGCCGTCTCCCTGAGCACGGGGCCGTCCCATTACAGTGCCGGCCCAGTGGTACTCGCTGGGTTCCTCGCGGGACTGTACTACAGCACCCGATCGACCTCCGCCGTTCGCGCTGGCTTGCGAACCGGCGTCATCGGCAGTCTCCCCGCCGTCTGGGCCTCTGCCAGTTTCGTCGCGTCTGGATGGACGATATCGCCCGGCTACGCCGCCCTCGGGGTCGCGTTCGCGTTGCTCTGGCACTTTCTCGCCTTCGTGGCCTTTGGCTTTTTCAGTGTCCTCGGTGCGCTCGTCGGCAACGTTATCGGTCGCGTCCCTCCGTTTCGTCGCATCGGCTCGACGGCGGTCTGACCCGACGATCCGGAACACCGTCGCGTACTTCGGCTCGCCGACAACGGTCGCGTTGGTCTCACCGACCGTGACGAACTGTCTCGGCAGGTCGGCAGGTCGAGGTTCGCCGACGCCGTCACGTCGTTCGAACACTCGAACCGTCGTTCGAAACCGCCTCACGGCGTGATCGGCTGACGATTCAAAATCGTTTTGTCCGTCCCGATCCGAAACTCGTCATGGCGAGTACGCTCGATAGCACTATTCTGTACGCAGTGGCGACGAGACGACAGGAGGGTGAACGCTAATGGTCGACACTGAGACGTTCGTACCGGACGCAGTGGCAGAGATCGAAGACGAGATCGGCGACGAAAACGCCGTCATCGCCCTCTCGGGCGGCGTCGACTCCTCGGTCGCCGCCGCGCTGGCCTACGAAGCGATCGGGGACCGACTCACCCCGGTCTACGTCGACACCGGCCTGATGCGGAAAGGCGAGACCGACCAGATCCGCGAGACGTTCGACTACATGGAGTCGCTTCGCGTCGTCGAGGCGAAAGACCGGTTCCTCGAGGCCCTCTCGGGCGTGACCGACCCCGAAGAGAAACGCAAGATAATCGGCGAGCAGTTCATCCGCGAGTTCGAACGCGAGGCGAAAGACGCAGGTGCGGACTACCTCGTCCAGGGGACGATCTACCCCGACCGCATCGAGAGCGAGGGCGGGATCAAGTCCCACCACAACGTCGGCGGCCTCCCCGAGGTCGTCGACTTCGAGGGGATCGTCGAACCCGTCCGCGACCTCTACAAGGACGAGGTCCGGGAGGTCGCCCGGCACCTCGGGCTAGACGAAATCGTCGCCGAGCGGATGCCGTTCCCCGGTCCCGGACTCGCCGTTCGCGTCATCGGCGAGGTCACCGAGGAGAAACTCGAGGTCGCCCGCCACGCCTGTCACGTCGTCGAGGAGGAACTCGAGGAGTACGAGCCGTGGCAGGCACTCGCCGCGGTGATCGGGAAGGCGACCGGCGTCAAGGGTGACAACCGGGTTCACGGCTGGGTCGTCTCCGTCCGCTCGGTCGACTCTCGTGACGGCATGACCGCCCGCGCCCAGGAAATCGACTGGGAGACCCTCCAGCGGATCCAGTCGCGGATCACTGGAACGAACGAGAACGTCGCCCGCGTCGTCTACGACGTGACCCACAAACCGCCGGCGACCATCGAGTACGAGTGACGATGGAGGTTATCGTCGCCGGACCCGACGAGGACGAGATTGCGCCGGCGCTCGAGGCCGAAGGCGCGACGGTGAGTCGTCTCGAGGGCGTCGTCTCGCGTCCAGAGCTCGAAACCGCTGGAATCGTCGATGCGGAGCTGTACGTGCTGACGGACGTCGGCCAGGCGACGACGATCCCGATCGTCTGCGATTTGAACGATGATATCCGGACCGTCGTCTACGCGCGGGATACGGTTCCGGAGTTCGTCAGGGGACAACTGGACCTCGCTCTCGATCCGCAGCTGATCGATCCGATCGTCCTCGCCGAAGAGGTAACTGACTGATACGGTTTGGGATGACTGCTTGCCGGTCTGCGATCGACCGGGAGACCCATCGCGATCCGTATGAACGGTTTCTGTCCCGATCTCCCAGCGCAACCGCGACCGGACAGCGGGTTGACCGGAACTGACGGACAGTACTGTGACTGACACGCGAACCGGCGGGACCCGAGCACCGACGACTCGAACCGTATTCGATACCTCGTTCCATTCGACGCCGACTACCAAGGATGAAAAACTATTAAGAAATTCCTGATTTCGAGGTATGAACTGTTTATCGCCCGATATCGGAGAATTGAATCCGGGTTAACTGCGAGGGAATTCGGTGTAAGAACGGTATACCGTCATCCCCGTTCAAGTAGTTCTCCCCGGTAGCATGTGATGGAGGTCGACGGGTAGACCCCACCAAGGCACCCCACGCCTGTTCCCGTGACTTCCAGCAATCCCACCACAGCACCCTTCCCCCACCATTGCCATACCGTTCCCGACGCGGGCTACTGCACCGGCCTGCGTCACACCCTGCGGTTCTGGCACCCCTGGGACGTGCGTTGCGTCCCAGGTTGGACGTTCCATCCGCGAGTTACGACTGCCGTTTTTGAAGTCGACTGAGAACTGGGATCTCCGTTAGACGTTTCTCGTCCAGGAGACGCCAGTCGATCCCACCCGGCGGCGCGTCGCCGTCCGGACGGATCGTCCGTTCGGGCGTGATGACCAGATCCATCGGGACGTCGTGTGCGTCGAACTCGAGGTCGTCGTCGACGAGTTGTCGCTCGTGGACGGTCGTCGCGACCGGCGTGGTCTCGTCGACGAGATCGAGTTCTCGACAGATAGCGTACTCGAGGTCGCTGTATCCTTCTCCCTTTCCGATACGGCCGCCGTCGGCGACGGCGACGCTTCCGGCGACGATCAGGTCGATCGGCGCGAGGGCGTCCGGCCCGACCTGGACGCCGTGTTTCGCGGAGCCGGAGACGGTGGTGGCCTCGTCGTAGTCCTCGAGCACGTCGGGGTCGAGTTCGAGAAAACACCGCTCGTCGCGCAGCCGCGGCACGGCCATGTAGACGGTCTTTCCGTCCCGGAGCGCCCGTCGTCGCACGGGGAGTTGCGGCGCGTCGGGGTTCGTCTTGATCGTCGTCGCCTCCTCCCACTCGGGCTGGTCCGCGAGCCGTTCGGTCGCTTCCTTCGCGCCGGCGAAATTCGGAATTCGGCCGTGAGGCGGGAACGGAAACCGGGCCGTTGCGCTCTCCTCGAGGTCGTCCCAGACCCGCCCTCGAATGGCTTCCTTCTCGGCGTCGTCGTCCGTTTCGCTTGTCATCGGCTTCGCGGTTCGGCGTCGTCGGTTCCGTCGCCGTTTCGCGATTCGGCGTCGATCGGAGTCGTCTCGTCGTTTTGCGGTTGATCGTCGTCATCGGTCCCATCGTCGTCCGCGCCGCCGTTGCCACGCGCGAGTTCGACGAGGTGGCGCGCTTCGTGGAGGAGTATCTCCTCGACGCCGATTCGGGCGGCCTCGGCGTTCCCCGGCAGGCTGAAAACCGGGGTCGATTCGGCGACGCCCGCGAGGGTTCGCGCCGCGACGACGCGGGTTCCGACGGACTCGTAGGCGAGCATCGTAAACAGGTCGCCGAACGCCGGAAGCTCTCTGTCCAGAAGCGGCTCGATCGCCTCGATGGCGACGTCGTCCGGTTCGACGCTCGTGGCACCCGCGGTGACGACGAGGTCGACGTCGTCGCGTTCGATCACACGCAAGACGATCGACTGGACGCGATCGTGGTCGGGTCCGACGTGCTCTCTCGTCGCGACTTCGTGGCCAGCCTCCTCGAGCGCCGAACCGATCGCTTCGCCGGCTGCGTCGGACTCGAGCGTCCGGTTCGAGGCGACGGTGACGACGCCGACGCCGAGTGGCGGGTCGGATTCGGTGACGTCGCTGTCGGCCGCGTCCACACCTGTCTCTACGTTCGTCTCGTTCATGGGACGGCTTCGGTATCCACCGGGAAAACGCTGATCAACCGAACCATTATGGGTGGCGTTTCCGTCCGTCGTGACGCATGCAGGCAGTCAAGATCACGGAACACGGCGACACGGATGTCATCGAGTACGGCGAGTATCCAGACCCCGAAGTCGGCCAGGATGAGGTGCTCGTCGACGTGAAAGCGGGCGCGCTCAACCACCTCGACGTGTGGGTTCGCCGTGGGCTGCCGACGCTCTCCCTCGAGATGCCCCACGTTCCGGGGAGCGACGCGGCTGGCGTCGTCGAGGCGGTCGGTGAGGACGTCACGCGGTTCGAACCAGGAGATCGAGTCGCCGTGAGTGCCGGGGTGAGCTGTGGTGACTGCGAGTTCTGTCGCGACGGAGACCCGACGCTCTGTGTCAACTTCCACCTCCTCGGCGAGCACGTTACCGGCGTCCACTCGGAGTACACGGCCGTCCCCGCGGACAACCTCATCCCTGTTCCCGACGGCGTCGACTGGACCACCGCAGGTGCGTCGACGCTGGTGTTTCAGACTGCGTGGCGGATGTTGATCGATCGGGCGGATCTCGAGGCCGGCGAGTCCGTGCTGGTGCTGGGCGCCAGCGGTGGGGTCGGACATGCGGCCGTCCAGATCGCCGACTATGCTGGCGCGGAGGTGTACGCCACCGGAAGCACGGCGGAGAAACTCGAGTACGCGCGCGATCACGGTGCGGATCACGTTGTCAACTACGAAGAGCAGAACTTCGCGGACTGGATCCGCGAGGAGACGGGCAAACGGGGCGTCGACGTCGTCGTCGACTACATCGGTGCGGGGACCTGGCGAGACTCCATCAAGAGCCTCGCGAAGAACGGTCGACTCGTCACCTGCGGTGGGACGGCCGGCGGCAACCCGGAGACCGACATTCCACGGATCTTCTGGAACCAGTTGCGGATTGTCGGTTCGACGATGGGGACACCGGGACAGGTCGACGACGTGATGGATCTCGTCTGGGACGGCACGGTCGAGCCCGCGATCCGCGACGTGCTCCCGATGAGCGAGATGGCTCGCGCTCACGAGATCATCGAGGGTCGCGAGGGGTTCGGCAAGGTCGTGGTTCGTCCGGACAGCGAACTGTAACGGGTCGACACGTACCGAGCAAACCGTGAGGACTTTGCTCCCGTGGCGACAAGGGACGCTCGTGAGCTCGAGCGACGACGGCGGTTACGTCCACGATCCTTCGGCGTTCGACGAGGACGGCGAGCGCCGGGAGGAGGCGGACGGGCCGGCGGACGACGACTGGACCGACCGGCCGGTACATCCCGCAGATGCCGACCGCGAGTTCGACCGGCGGGGATGGCTACTCGTCGCCGTCATCGTCTTCGCGTTCGTCGTCTCCCCGCTCGCGATCGTCCTGTGGCCGCCCGACGTGAGCTACCTGTTCGCGCTGTTGATCCTGCCGCTCGTTCCGGCTGTGTTGCTCGCCGTGACGGCCGTCTGGGCGACGACGAGACCGTAAAACGCGAGCTTCTGGCGCTCTTACGCTCGAGCGCCAGTGACATCCTCGAGGCGCTCGAGGACGGCGGATCCGTGGACGAGGTCCTGTTGAGGGGTCTCCTCGGAGTCGAGATAGTCCGCGAGCAGATCCGCGAGTCGGCGGATCTGTCGGTGGGTGAACGTCTCCGGTTCGTCGTCGGATTCGATCGTTTCGAATACGTCGATTGCCCACGCTGGCGGCGTTTCCTCGGCGTCGAGCGCGTCGTCGACGCGGATTGCCACGACGTGGTGGACGACCCATCGTTCTTCTCGGGAGAGCACAACTTCGTGCGTCTCGGTTTCCGGTGGTGGGGAACTCATTTCGTCACACGGACCGATTCCGTCGGTCCTCACGGGACGATACGAACAGTACGGTAATAAGCCTTGTTGCATGATACCATATAACACTTCGCGGAATACGTCCAGGTTTACCCGGTCGGACCCGAACCTGCCTCGAGGCGTTAGCGAACGTCTCGTCGCATTGCGATCTCGAACCAGGGGCAGAGTCGGAGCTGTCGGTACCACTCCGGGTTCGCGGACAGGCGCTCGTACGGCACCCACATCAGCCCCGCGACCTCCTCTTCGTTCGGCTCGAGGGAACGATCGGTCAGCGTCAGTTTCAGGACTGCACAGACCTCGTGTTCGACCCCCGCGTTCTCGAAGTAGCGTTTGTACTCGAAGCGGTCGGTCAGGCGAACCTCGTCGTACTGGTCGGGCGTAATGCCGAGTTCCTCCTCGAGTCGCTCCCGGGTCGCTTCCTCCTGACTCTGGCCCTCGATGGGGTGGGAGGCGACGGTACCGTCCCAGTGGGTTCCCCAGAGGCGCTTGTCGGGTGCACGCTGTGCGAGTAAGACGTTGTCGTCCTCGTCGAAGACCAGCGAGGTGAACGCCCGGTGACGGATCCCGTCTCCGGTGTGTGCCTCGAGTCGGTTGACGAGTTCGAGTTCGGTGTCGTTTTCGTCGACGGCGATAACGTCCTGCGTGGCGTTCTCGTGGTCGAGTTCTTCCTGTGGTGTGGTCATATTCTCCCAATCGGAGAGCCGCCTGAAACCAGTATCGCCTTCCGGTACCTGTCGGTGGCGGGACGAGCGTCGACGATACTCAGCCGAGTTCCTCGTCGAGGATGAGACGTGTCTTTGTGCTTACGACTTCCTCCTGGTCGCGTGCCTGCGTGATGAGATCGTTTACGCCGCGGGTGTCGGTGGCGTCGACGACGAGGACGATATCCTGTTCGCCGGAGACCATCCAGACGAAATCGACCTCTTCCCAGGTTGCCATCCGTTCGGAGACGGCTTTGGTGTCGACATCGACTGCGACGCTGATCTCGACCATCGCTTTGACGTTGCCTGTCCGAGTCGAGATCGTAAAGCGCTCGATGATCTCGTCGTCCATCATTCGTTCGACGCGGTTGCGGACGGTCCCCTCGCTCGTCCCGACCTCGTCCGCGATCTCGGTGTAGGGCGTCCGGGCGTCCCGTCGAAGGCTATCGAGGATCTGTCGGTCCAGGTCGTCCATAGAGATCCGATCGTACGATCGGCGCTCACTTACCCATTACGAATTTCGTAACTCAGCTTCGAAGACAACACTTATGCCGGTGTATCCGATACGTAGATCGTAATGACAGCGGCCTACGTTGCGTTGGAAGGCGGCCACGTACTCGAGGGGCGTGGTCGTGCTCCGGGAACAGCACACGGCGAACTGGTTTTCACGACGGCGTATACGGGATACGAGGAGAGCCTGACGGACCCCTCCTACGAGGAGCAGGTCCTGACGTTCTCGTACCCACTGATCGGCAACTACGGCGTTCGAGAAGAACGATTCGAGGACGACCGCGTCCACCCGCGAGCGGTGCTCGCGAAGGAACTCACCGAAGACGTCGCCGACTGGCTCGCGAGCGAAGGTGTTCCGGCGATCGATCACCTCGACACGCGGGAGGTCGTCACCGACATCCGCGACGGCGGCGCGATGAAGTGTGGCATCGCCGTCGGCGAGGACGTCACCCAGGAGGACGCGCTCGACGAACTCGCGGCCTGCAAGGCGATGAGCGAACACACAGATATCGGCACACAGGTTAGCGTCGACGAACCGATCGTCCACGGCGCGGACAACGACGGACCGGACGTCGCGCTCGTCGACTGTGGCGCGAAGGGATCGATCGTCGACTCGCTGCTCGACCGCGATGCGACGGTTCACGTCCTGCCCTACGACGTCGCCGCTGCCGACGTCGACGCGCTCGATCCCGACGTCCTGTTCATCTCGAACGGCCCCGGCGACCCGGCGAACTACGAGGACGCGATCTCGCTCGTTCAGGCGTTCGTCGAGGAGACGCCCGTTGCCGGCATCTGCCTCGGCCAGCAGATCGTCGCCGAAGCGCTCGGCGGGACGACTGCGAAGATGACGTTCGGTCACCGCGGCGTCAACCAGCCCGTCCTCGACCTCGAGTCGGGTCAGGTCGTGATGACGACCCAGAACCACGGCTACACGGTCGACGATCCGGGCGACCACCTCGAGATCACCCAGGTGAACGTCAACGACGACACGCCCGAGGGACTCGACGGAATCCAACACGACATCATCACCCGTCAGTACCACCCCGAGGCCAACCCCGGCCCGGAGGACACCCTCGACTTCTTCGACGACGTCCTCGCGATGGCCGAGACGCACGCGACGACGGCCGTTCCAGCTGACGACTGATCGACCCTTGTTTCGATTTTCGTAGTCGCTCGAGTTCAGGACCGATCAGCCCGCGTCTTCGAAGCCGTAGACGACCTCGACGGACGCGCTCACGGTGACGTATCCGGTGTCGATCTGGGTCCGGGGCGTCGCGCCGGCAGCGGAGTCGTCCGCCTCGGCGACCGCGTACCCGTCGGCGCGGACGGGGACGACGTCGACGTTCCTGGTCGACACCGACTTCGTCCCGGTGATCGAGACACCGCGGTTGGCCGCGATGTGTTGAGCTTCCTCGTCGGCGTTCTCGAGAGCGTGATCCAGCGCGTCGCCTCGCAACTCGGCGCGTTTCTCGTCGCTCAACCCGAAGCTGACGCGTCCAACGTCGTCGGCACCGGCCGCGGTGACCGCGTCGATGACCTCTCCCGTTCGATCGACGGCCTCGAGGCGAACCTGGAAGCTGTGTGCACCCTGGTATCCGTTTCCGTCGCGCTCCGGTCGAATGGTGTACCGACCCGACTCGACGTCGTCGTCGGGAATCTCGAGTTCGTCGAACGCCTCTCGCAGGTCGTCGGCCCGTTCAGCGAGTTCGGTTTCGACTTCGTCGGCGCTTTCTCCGGTCGCCTCGACGCCGATCCGGAGTCTCGCCTCGTCGGGTTCGGTCTCGACCTCTCCGTTCGCGCTCACTTCGATCGTCCGACCCGCCGAATCGCCGGTCGCCGAACCGGTTATCGATCCTTCGGTGGCCGGCCCGTCGTTCGAATCGCTTCCCAGTGCGGTCTCCAGGCAGCCTGCCGTCGCGGCGGTGACGCCCGCCGCCGACATCGCGAGAAACTGTCGTCGGTCCATACGCTCGATAACGGGCTGATGTATCAAACTACCTCCGCAAGCTAAAACCCCTCTTTCACCGAGTACAGCCCGGCGGCGTGCTTATATCTAATCGTGTGATACTCGCACACAATGTCAGCTGACCGCCTCCTCGTCCCCGTCGCGAATCCGGAGACTGCAGACCGGTTACTCGACACCGCCGTGGATCTCGCGGCCGACCGCGACCTCGAGCTTCTCGTCCTCTCGGTGGTTACCGTTCCGATGCAGCTGTCGCTCTCCCAGGCACGGACCTCCCTCGAGACCGGCGATCGCGAGGAACTCGTCGACGACGCGGTCGACCGCGTCCGCGGATACGGCGTCGACGCATCGGGCCGAATCCGCTTCGCACGGAGCGTTGCGAGTGGCATCTGTGGCGTCACAACGGACGCCGACGCCGAGGTGGTACTGCTCGGGTGGCGCGGCCAACCGAGACGGCGGGACGTCGTTCTCGGCAGCCACATCGACGCCGTTCTCGAGGATGCGCCGTCTGACGTCCTGGTCGAGCGCATCGATCGAGATCGCGAATCCGTCTCCTCCGTGCTCGTTCCCGTCGCGGGAGGTCCGAACACGAGGCTTGCTGCGTCGATCGCCGGCTCGCTCGCCCGCACGCACGACGCCCGCGTCGAACTGCTCACCGTCGTTTCCGACCGGACCGAGACGGTCGTTGGCGACGCTCGAGACCTGCTCACGCGGACATCTCCGGAACTCGGTGCCGTCAGCTCCGTCGAGGAGACCGTCCTCGAGGGGCCGGTCGTCGAGACGATCGTCGAGCGAAGCGAGCGCCACGACGTCACCGTCGTCGGGGCCGCCGAGGGCGGTCTCTTCCGGCGCGTCCTCGTAGGTGACGTCCCCGAGACGATCGGACGCGAGGCCGACGGGACGGTCCTCATGGTGAAACGGCACGAACCCGTCTCGAGTGCGCTCCGGCGACGGGCTCGTGATCGCGTTGGCTCGCTGTTTCGGTAGGAGAACCCTCGAAACGATTCAGGCGGGTTGCCGTCCGCCGCTCCCGAAAAACCGCCGTTCGAATCGCGGTCGAACGGAGGCTCGGACGCGATCGAACGGAAGACCGAACGGTCACGACCGTCCGCCGAGCCGTGCCGTCACCGACCGCAACGACTGCGTCACTTCCGCCGGGTGCGGTAGTCCGAGGCGGTAGCGGAACCGATCCTCGCGCTTGAACGGCTCGAAGACGACGGGTTCCTCGAGTTCCCAGATAGTCGCTCTCTGGGAGATTCCGTACCGGCGACGGATCGCGTTCGCCGCCCGACGGCCGGCCTCGTTCGCCGACTCCATCGACGCCAGGTCGGAGTTCGTTCGGACGTAGTCCCCCGCGAGCACGAGGTTCTCGACGCCGACGTCGGCGGGGGGACGGTTCCGAAGCGAGCCGACGGTGTTGATCAAAAGCGGCGAGTGGTTCTCGACGCCGCCGTCGGTTTCGACGATCGCGGGATCGAGAAACCAGTCGACGAGCACGTCGTCGGTGAGTTCCGGTTCCGCGGTGTGAAGGTGCGCTCGTAGCTGAGCCCAGATCTCCGCAGCGATCTCCTCGCGGGTGCACTTCCGGGCCGGCCTGTCGTACAGAATCCCGGGCGTGTTCCAGTCGGACGCGATTACAGAGAGGACGCCGGCGACCTCGTCCGGTCCCCGCTCGTCGACGTCGTAGTCGGTCCAGAACTGGCGCTGGGAGATCGACGTCAGCGCCCACGGCGAGTCGGTGTACACCTGGTGGCCGGGGCTCAACTCGAGGTCGACCGAGAGGTAGAACTGGATGCCGTTCATCCAGGCGGTCTCGAGGCGCTCGATCCGGCCGAGTTCCGGCGCGGCGCGGGCCAGTTCGGGCGTGACGAACGTCGGTGCGACGTCGACCGGGACCGCGAGGACGTATTCGTCGGCCGAAATCGTCGTCCCGTCGACGAGTTCGACGCCGTCGATCCGACGACCATCGAACGAGAGCGACCGGGCGGCGGTGTTCGGACGGAGGTCCACGCCGAGGTCC
Organism: Natrialba sp. INN-245; assembly: GCF_009807105.1. Taxonomy (NCBI): domain Archaea; kingdom Methanobacteriati; phylum Methanobacteriota; class Halobacteria; order Halobacteriales; family Natrialbaceae; genus Natrialba; species Natrialba sp. INN-245. The sequence goes on from NZ_WUBV01000046.1 coordinate 52,239, forward strand.
TCGAGGTAATCGAGCCAGGGGTCGATCCAGGCCTCGTTCGTCGGCGCGTTCAGGATCCGCTCGGTCGGTCTGGTGGGATCGAGTTGGCCGAACAGCAACTGGAGGTAGATCGTCCCCATCGTGCGCGCGCTGGCGGCCCTGGGTCTGAGCGCGACCAGCGACTGCGTCGTCGAGGTGAGTCGATCCCGAAACGCCGGCGAGCGGTTCTCGGCGTCGGTGAACTCCCACCAGGAGACGTCGTCCAGTTCCTCCGCCCGCCGTTTCTCACAGGCGGTCAGGAGGTACGCCAGCCGCTCGAGTAAGAAGTGTACGTCGCGGGCCGGTAACTCGTCGGCAAACGCCGGCCGGAGCGCCTCGAGCCAGCCACGAACCGAGTCGGGTGTCCCCGTCTCCGCGACTCGATCGGGACCGGTGGTGCTCGCCAGCAGTGTCGCCTCGGTCTCGACGAGGTTGTCCGCGACGGTCCCGCTTCCGTCCGGGATCCGCGCCATCGTCTCGACGACGTGGCGGTAAAACGCGGGGAAAAACCGGAAGCCGTGCTCGCCGTGGAGCGCGGCGGGGCCGTCGTCGATCGGCATCGATCGTGCTTTCCCGCCGAAACGGTCGTTGGCCTCGAGGACGGTCACGTCGACGCCGCACTCGGCGAGTTCGTGGGCCGTCGTGAGGCCGCCGATTCCTCCGCCGATCACGAGAACCGTCGTCATTAACCCGTCCTACGGCGGCGAACGGATTAACGGCCACCCCTAACGAGGTGGTCTCGATCGGTTACGGGTGGACGGGGAGCGAGATCCGCGCTTTGTCGCCGGAGGGATGTCGACCAGTCCAGTCGGTGAATCGAAAGGAGGTCTGATAACGGGTGGCATGGGGGTCCCATATCCCCGCTCGAAGGACGACGGCCTCCCCAGCCTCGAGCGGTGTCGATCCCCGTCGTCAGCGTCTGACTTCGCCCACTTCACCACGAGGTCAGCAGATCTCGAGGTCTCCGGTCCGGAACCGCGTGCTCAGGGAGTGCGTCCCAGCCCAGCTGTTGTTCTTCTGGATCGGCGTCGGTCTCGAACCCGGGATCCGCGACCGGCAGACCACCGCGATACTCCGGCGGCGGCGCGTCGTGGGCGAACACGCCCTCGGGATGTGGGACGGTCCAGACGTGCATCATATACGGCGCCCGGCACGGAATCGAGAGTTCCCCCTCCTCGTAATCGCGTTCGTGCACCTGTCGGTAGTACGCCCACGCCAGCCGTCCGGGCAATCCGCGGTGGTAGTGCCACGGCGAACACCGCTTCTCGTCGCCCGCCCCGTCGTGATCTGTTTCCACGTGATCCGTTTCACCGTGGCTCGAGCCGTTATCTTCCCCCTCACCACTCGAGTCGCCGTTCGCTCCGTCGTCGATCGAGTCCCCGCTGGCCGACCCCGATGCCGCGTAGAGCGTCGGCGGGTCGACCGGATCGCCGTCGACGGTCGCGATGAACATAACGCCGATCGGCCGCCAGGACTCGTTGTCGACGAGAATCGACTCGGGTCGGTCGGGATCGACCAGCGCATCGTCGCCGATGTACTCGGGACTCAGCCAGTGTGACCAACCCGCCGTCGCTCCGGGGCGTTTGACGTCGAAGTAGGGGAGAAAATCCTCCTCGAGCAGACTCCCGACTGTCGGGTATCGGGTGTCGATCGTCTCACTGGCCTGCTCCCTGAGTTCGATCGTCTCCGGATGGTCGTCCGCACAGCCCTCCATACTTGCGTCCTCGCAGTGGTCCATGTCGGTCCGAATCGTCGCGTCCGGACATCTCCGGCTTCCCCCCAGCTCCGCGCCTCGAGCCGTCGTCGTCCCCACCACGGAGACGCCCACCGCCGATCCGACCGTCGAGAGAAGCGCTCGTCGCCGAATCGTCGTGGAACTGCGTTCGCCGTTCATGCCACGAACTCGCACACCAGCACCGACCGTAAATGCTGTCGGTGATCGTTCGAACTGTCGTCCGCTCGGACCGGTCACGACAGGCGAACGATTGCTGTGGCTTGCTCGAGGAGCCATTATCTACCCACCAAATCAAAATCGCTGTTTTCTCAGTTTGCTCACGGGTCACCATTCGTTCCCCGTTCGCCGTCGCGGTTCTAATCGTGTCTGAACGATCGCTGTCCCGTAAACGCCATGGCCATGCCGTGTTCCTCGGCCGCCTCGATCACGTCGTCGTCGTTGACCGAGCCGCCGGGCTGGACGACCGCCCCGATGCCCGCCTTCGCGGCCTCTTCGATCCCGTCCGGGAACGGGAAGAACGCGTCCGAGGCCATCACGGCCCCCTCGGCGTCTTTGCCCTCCGCGTGCTCGTCGGCTTTCATCGCCGCGAGACGGACGGCGTCGACGCGGGAGACCTGCCCCATCCCGATGCCGACCGTTTCAGTGCCGTCTGCGAAGAGGATCCCGTTGGATTTCACGTGTTTCAGGGTCTGCCACGCGAACACCATCGACTCGAGTTCCGCCTCGGTCGGCTCGCGCTCGGTGACGACCTCTAAGTCGTCGACCGAGATCGACTGCAGATCCCGTTCCTGGACCAGCCGACCGCCCACCAGAGGCTTCTCGGTGAAGCGCCCGGTGCGCTCGCCCAGTTCCCCAACGTCGAGTACGCGCAGGTTATCCTTCTCGAATAAGATCTCGAGCGCCCCCTCGCTGTAGCTGGGGGCGACGACGACCTCCTTGAACGAGTCGACGATCCCTTCGGCGGTGTCGGCGTCACACTCGCGGTTCAGGGCGACGATGCCGCCGAACGCGCTCATCGGATCCGTCGAGAGCGCCTTCTCGTACGCTTCCGACAGGGAGTCCGCGGTGGCACAGCCCGCGGGGTTCGTGTGTTTGATCACCGCCGCGGCAGGCTCGTCGAACTCCTTGATGAGGTTCAAGGCTCCGTCGGCGTCGTTGTAGTTGTTGTACGACAGCGCCTTCGCACCCTCGTTGAGTTGGTCGGCGTGGACGACGCTCGCCTCCTCGCAGGTGTAATCGGCGTACACAGCGGCGTCCTGGTGTGGGTTCTCCCCGTAGCGAAGCGTATCGAGGCGGTCGCTCGAGACGATGCGGCGGCCGGGAAGACCACCGTGGTCTGCGTCGTCGACGGTCGCCACGTCGGCCTCGACCGTGACTTCGCCGGCGGCTTCGTCGACATCTACTGCATCCTCGGCGAACCACTTCACGGCGCGGGGGTACGCACGGAACTCGCCCTCGTAGAGGACGCGCTCTTTCAGGCTCTCCGTGTCGTCGCCCTCGTAGACCGGAATCGGCTCCTGCGTGACGATCGGGCCGGCGTCGACCTCGCTCTCGAGCACATCGCCGTCGTCGTCGGTCGCGTCCGTCACGACGTGGACCGTACAGCCCGTCACCGAGACGCTCGCCTCGAGGGCGTCGCCCCAGGCGTCCATGCCGGGAAACGACGGCAACAGCGATGGGTGAACGTTCAGCGTCGTCGGTGCCTCCGAGAGGAACGTATCCGAGAGGATGCGCATGTAGCCGTCGAGACAGATGAGGTCGAACTCGTACTCGCTCAAGGCCTCGAGCACCGCCTCCTCGTGTTCACGGCGGTCCATATCGTCGGCGAGTGGGACGACCTCGGTCGAAATCCCGCGCTCGGCCGCGGACTCGAGGACTGGTGCGTCCTCGCTGTTCGTCAGAATCACCTCGAGTTCGGCTCCGCCCGGTTCTCTGTCGGCGATGTTCAACAGGTTGCGCCCCCGGTTGCCGGCCATCCCGGCGATTCGCGTCATAGATGCATCGCCACCCGCGAGCGACAAAGTGATTGCGGTCTCGACGCTGGTGGTATTCACGTTCCTGCATTATTCCTGTGGTATTTCGCCTCTAGATCCACTGGGTATGCATACACGTGGCCCTTTCCGGCTCGGGTTTCGATACGCTTTTGGACCGCGCTGGAAAGAGTCGGACGATGACCGACACCGACGCCTTGTACGCCGTCTCGCCGCTCGACGGACGGTACAGTGGACGGACCGCACCGCTGTCGCCGTACGCGAGTGAGGCCGCGCTCATGCGCGCCCGCGTCCGAGTCGAAGTCGAGTACCTGATCGCACTCGCCGACCTCGAGGCCACGCCACTCGAGATCGATAGCGACGAGCGAGAACACTTGCGCGGCCTCTACACCACGTTCGCCGAGGAGGACGCCCAGCTAATCAAGAAACTCGAGACGGAGGGTCACGCCGGCTTCGAGGCGACGAACCACGACGTCAAGGCCGCCGAGTACTTCGTTCGCCACCGACTTCCCGAGGACAGCGACGCCTCGGCCTGGATCCACTTCGGACTGACCAGCGAGGACGTGAACAACCTCGCCCACCGGCTGCTCGTCCGCGACGCCGTCGACGAGGTCCTGCTTCCGGCGTTGTACGAGGTCCAGGACTCGCTGGCCGAGATGGCACGGGAGTACCGCGACCTCCCGATGCTCGCCCGAACTCACGGCCAGCCCGCGACGCCGACGACGTTCGGCAAGGAAATGGCCGTCTACGCGGCTCGCCTCGGCCGTGCGACCGGCCGCATCCGCGAGGCGACCGACGACCTGCGGGGGAAACTCGGCGGCGCGTCCGGAACGTACGCTGCCCACCACGCCGCCTATCCCGAGGTCGACTGGCAGTCGTTCGCAGCGGAGTTCGTCACGGACGGGCTGGACCTCGAGTTTCAGTCACTCACCACACAGGTTAATCCCTGTGATGACCTCGCAACACTGTTCGACGCGTTCCGCGGCGCCAACGACGTCTTGCTCGATCTCGACCTCGACGTCTGGCTCTACGTCTCCGATCGCTACCTCGGCCAGGAGACCGTTGCCGGCGAGACCGGCTCCTCGACGATGCCCCACAAGGTCAACCCCATCGATTTCGAGAACAGCGAGGGTAACCTCTCGAAGGCCAACTCCGATCTCACCTTCCTCGCCGACTACGTCACCACCTCTCGGCTCCAGCGTGACCTCTCGGATTCGACGGTCAAACGCAACATCGGCCCCGCGTTCGCCCACTGTCTGATCGGCTACTCGAAGACCGCCGCCGGCCTCGAGAAGGTCGTCCCCACCGAGGCCGTCATGCGCGAGGACCTCGAGTCGACGCCAGAAATTATCGGCGAGGCCGTCCAGACGATCCTCCGACGCGAAGGCCAGGCGGACGCCTACGAGCAGGTCAAAGCCGTCACCCGCGGGAAGGACGTCACCCTCGAGGACTTCCGAGCGATGTTCGACGACCTCGAGGTCGACGAGGACGTCCGCGAGGAACTGCACGCGCTGACGCCGACCGGCTACACCGGCGTCGCGAGCGAGCTAGTCGACGGACTCGAGTGAGCGCGATTCCTGTAGTATGACGAAAGACGTCGAAGAGTGGTGGAACGCAACCGCCGATAACTTTCAGCGGGATATCGATACGGACGTCGGCGTCGACTGGTTTAGCGCGGGGAGGATGTCAAGGACAGTGCGTCACACGAGGTCACCGAGAGTCAGTTCGATACCGGGCGAGAGACGTTTTCTCACTCGTCGGTGATCCCCGCCTCGGACGTTCCGCGTCCTGACGCCGAGAGCCACGAACACAGTTGTTCGACGACGACGTCGGCGACGACGGCGGCGATCTGGTCCGGGGTATCGGTCAGATCCCAGACGTAGTCGCCCGTTCGCGTGACCGATACCCACTCGAGACAGTCGGCTCGATCCAGTACGATCAACAGTTCCTCGAGAGCCGCTTCCTCGAGTTGGTGGCCGGTCGACGATTCGATACTCGCGACGAGTTCTGGAGTGGTCGCGACGACGCGGTCGTCGCCGTCGCATTCGGTCGGCGATGGGGACGTAATGGAGGGTGATGGCGGCTTGTTGGACATACTCGGGGTGGGACTCGTGGCGGAACGTCCATCACGGTTGGCGTGTACCACGACAGAATTGATATGGACTGTTCTCCTATGTGGACGACAGCCGTGACGGTCGGGACGATCCGACGGATTCGTTCGACCTCGAGTACTTCGACCGAATCAGGGTTGGCGTCACGCGTGGGGAGTACGACCTCGGGATCGGCCTGCCCCGGGAGTATCCGGCTCGAGGCGACGTCTCCGTGCGGCCGGATACAGGCGGCGACGGACTGGTACTGCTGAGCATCGACGCGATGGCCGGCGATCACGGAACCGGTCACGCGGACGTAGCGCTGACGCTCGAGGAGAGTCGCACGCTTTGGGATCTCCTCGACGAGACGGTTCGATGGATGCGCGAAAACGAGGTCGGAACCGACGGTCGGATGACGAGCGGTCCTGAGCACCGACGATCGGGGCTGGTGGATCGATGTGTGCCAGCCCGGTCGCGATTGTCCTCGAACTGACGGAGCGTCGCCCGGACGAACCGCTATCCGCGTCGATCGAACGGTGGCTCGACCGACCGTCGCCGACTACTCTTTGGGGCTGGGCGAGTGGACCCGTGAGAGGTAGGAAGCGAGATCCGTCGTCGTGATGATTCCGATTGCCCCTTCTTCCTCGTCGACGACGGGGACGTGTTTGAACCCCTCTTCGACCATCAGATCAGCGACATCTCGGATACTGTCCTGGGCGGAGGCCGTCACGACGTCCGTACTCATATACCGCGAGACGGTCGTCTCCGCTTTCGGATAGCTCTGTGCGACGATGTCGACGAAGTCCGTCGTCGTCAGGATTCCCTCGAGGTGGCCGTCGTCGTCGACGACGAGCACCGAGCCGATATTGTTCTCGAGCATTACCTGACCCGCGTCTTCGACGAGCGTATCCGGCGTTACCGTCCGAAGCGACGTGGACATGACTCGTGCGACGAAAATATCTTGCATACTGCATTATTTCCCTTGCATAGTATAAGGGTTGTCGAACCGGTGAGTTGTGCTATCGGTCACCTCACCGGACGTTCTACACATCTTTAAATACAAATTCGAACATACACGGTGACGTGTCAGAGATGTCAACCGACCCTCCCCTCGAGGGGACGTGCAAACTCCGTCCCGGACCGATCGGCGATCCCGTCGACTCGGTCGCCGCCGAGTACGCCGCCCTCGCAGACGAGTACGGGCCGCGAAACGTGCTCGTATTGAAACGTCACCCGGCCGGCCTCGAGCGCATGACGACGGAACTCTCCGACGTTGCGGCGACGACCGGCTCACCCCGCTCGCCGCGGGTCGAATCGGTGCCCGAACATGCCTCCAAGGTCGTCGAGGAGTTCGACCCGACGCTCGACCGCCTCGAGTACGAAGAGCGGATCGAACTCATCTCGCTCGTGATCGACGGCACGAGTCGGGACGTCCCGGCGTACATAGAGCGGGCGTCGACACACGAGAGTTTCGTCCGCGACGTCGGCCAGCTGTTGCTCGAGGCGACACGCCAGGGCATCCGCCTCGACGCCCTCGAGAGCGGGGGTGAGTCGCCACACGACTGTCTCGCGTTCCTCTACGCGATCAACGACCGATTCCACGAGGAGATCGCGAGCCGAGGCTACGTCGAGCGGGCGGACGTGATTCCCCGTGCAGTCGAGGTACTCGAGGCCAACGTCGACGGGCTCCGAACTCGCGTGACCGACTCCGTCGACGCCGTTCTCGCCGTCGAATTCGAGGAGTATCGCCGGCTCGACCGTCGGTATCTCGCGGCGCTTTCTGAGGACGCGGACCTCGTCTGTCTCGGCGAGCGCCACGCAAGCGTCGAACGAACGCGAGTCGAAACGGGACGGATCGAGGACGTCGTCGGCGACGGTCTCGAGATCGAGACGCTCGAGGAGACGACCGCGGACGATGGTTCGTCGGGGACGAGCGGGAAGGGCCGATCTGGCGATCGGGCGCCACACGACGAGCTGACGCGATTTCTCGCGACCGGCGAATCGACCGCGGGACGGTCGGGTCGAGCGAAGCGAATCCGGACGCGGACCGAACGCGACCAGATCAGGGCCGTTGCGACCGAGATCCGGTCGTTGCGCGAACGCCACGGCTGGCGATACGACGAGTTCGCGGTCGCCGTCCCGCGGATCGAACGGGTTCCCGAGACGCGGCGAGCGCTGCGCGAGGCGGGCGTGCCGACGGCGACGATCGGCACGCCGTCGCTGGCCGAAGATCCGGCGGTCAACGAACTGTACGCGTTCGTGACGGTCCAGTGTGAACGCGCCCGCGGCGGCGTCGAAACCGACCGCTACGACCGCCGACGGGACGACGATCACGACGCCGCACTCGAGCGTCTGCGAGCGCGGGTGGACGACTTTTCGCCCGCACTGCTCGAGACGTGTTCGGGCACGGGCGTCTCGCGGTCGCTCGCACGGTGGATACTCGAAACCGATCTGAAAGGACGGATCGCCGCGACCGAGGAGTGGGTCGACGCCCGCGAACAGTACGAGGGTGTCAGACGGGTGCTCGAGATCGCCCGCTTCGTCGAGGAGACGGATCTCGTCGGACCGGACTGGCGGGGGCTTCGGCGGATGCTCCGGCGAACGATCCGGTACGACGCACCGTACGTCCACACGGTCGACGCCCGAGCGCCGACTGGCGGCGTGGCGGTTCGACCGATCGAGGACCTGAAGTACGACTCGCGGGAGGTCGTCTTCGTCCTCGACCTGATCGACGAGATCTACCCCGGCGAGCAGTTTCTCACCCAGCTGTTCCCGACGGCCTGGCTCCGCGAACTGTCGACCTACCCCGCCGTCACCGACCTCTCGCCGGCCGCCGTCGACTCAACGTTCGCGCCGCCCTCGAGCGACGACGGCGTCGGTACCGCCTTCGAACGATACCACGCACAACGGTCCCGACGGCGGCTCGCGCTCGGATCGCGGGCCGCACAGAGCGTTCTCTATTGCTGTTCGTACGAACGGGGGTCGGGCGGCCTCCGTCGAACGCACGACGAGTCACGCTACCTCACGCTGATCGACTCGACCCCAGGCCTCGAACTCGAGGACGTCACCACCGACGCCACCTCGTCGGTCCGCGGCGCGACGAGCGCCGTGGAAACGATTCTCGAACAGCCACACGGCGAACTCGAGCGGGTGCTCCGCGAGGCGAGCACCGGGGGCGAGGCGGATCTCGGCGAGACGGAAGCGCTGTTCTGTGAGATCGCCCTGGTTCTCGAGGGCGAGATCGACCCCGATCTCGCGGCGGCGATCCGCTCGCAGTTCGAGTTCGCGGCGGGCGAGGTGATTCGTGATGAGTGAGGGCGGCCTGGACGGTCCCCCACAGCCAGTCGAACGCCTCTCGGTCGACGGCGTCGAGACCTACCTCCGGTGTCCGCGCCGGTATGAGTTTGCCCACGTCCACGACCTCGAGTCCGCCGGCGAGAACGGCGGCGCGGATCGGGTCGATCTGCTCAGGCGAGCGATCTGCGCGGCGTTACAGACCGGGAAGACCACGCACGACGCACTCCTCGAGTCCGGTCGGACGACGCTGTCGGAGCAGTGGGCAGATCACGACGAGCGATTTCACTCCCGAACCCAGCGCCGACACGAGCGGACGGTGCTCGAGGCGACGCTCCGGGCGTACGTCGAAGAGGTCGGAGTCGACCACGCTGGCGGCCTCGAGCGGTGTGCCGGCGGTGACGTGACGATTGGCGACGTCGTCGGTCCAGACATGGCGCTCTCGCGGACGGTGCCCCCGACGGCAACCGAGGAGTCCGCCAACCTGGGTCCCGACGGTGATCCACACCCGATCGAGATCGAAGCCGACGTCGACTACGTCTTCCGCGACGGCTCGTCGCTCGTCGCGGCTCGGTTCGTGCCGACGCTCGCCCCGCTCGGCCTCCTCCGGTATCGATCCCGGTGGGAGGGCGACGTCGCCGGCCACTTCGCCGATCACTTCGACCGCGAGAGCGACGTCTACGACCCCGCCGCCGTCGCCGCGTTGCTCGAGACGGCGGTCGTCCTCGACGGTCTCCGGCGTCTCCGGGATCGCCTCGACCTCGGCGGGAGGACGTGTCGGTACGTTCAGATCCCGCTCGCGGATCGCTCGCGGACGTCGGTCAACTGGGTTCGCGAATCAGTCGAGACGAGCCTCGAGATCGCCGATCTGACGGACGTCTACGTCGACCAGCACACGTACGGACTGACTCACGAACACCGAAACGAGACGGTCGACGGCCGCCTCGCCGCGATCGTCGAACGCATCGGTGCCGGGGAGTTCGATCCCACCGATCGGTGGGACCACGTCAGGCGGACGGCCTGCCCCGACTGTGGGTACGCGGTCTGCTGTCAGGACCACATCGCCTCGGAGGTGCAGTTCGATGGGTGAAGACGACGAACTCGAGCCGAGGGGGAACCAGCGGACGGTCATCGAAAGCCGGGCGGCCTGTCTCTCCGTCGACGCCGGCGCTGGCACTGGAAAGACGACGACGATGATCGCTCGCCTCGAGCGTGCGATCGAACGCGGCGAGATCGACCCCGACGGCGTGCTCGTGTTGACGTTCGCAAACGAGGCGGCGGGGAGCATCCGTGACGCGGTCGCCGACCGCCTCGGACCGGAGACTGCGGCGGCGATCGACGTCCACACCTACCACTCGTTCTGTTATCGGCTGGTCCGGGAGTACGCCTACGCGGTGGGCTACTCCCCCGAGTTCGAGGTGGTCACCGAACGCAAGCGCCGCCGGATCGTCGCCCGCCTGCTCGCCGAAAACGAGTACGAGTTCGCGGCCGCGTCGGGCGGCGACGGCTCGACGACCGACCTCGTCGACGCCGTCGAACGGTTCGTCCGGACGATGAGCCGCGAGGACGTCACGCCGGAGACGCTTCGGGCAACCCTCCCCGATGTCCGGACGCTCGAGTTGTTGACCGAGTTCGTCCTCTGGCTCGAGAGGCAGGCAAGCGAAGAGCTCTCGTTCGACAACGAGGCGTTTCGGTTCTTCAACCGGGACGAACACCTCGAGGCGGGTCGCGAGTCGCTGGTCGAGTACGGCACGCTCATCTCGTTCTGCCGGGAGAAAATCGCCGAGGCACCGGCGGCGTTTCGCGACGACGAGGTGGTTCGTGACGTCGATCGGTACCTCCGGGTACTCCAACGCTGCGTGACGAACACGATCGAGACGCTCTCGCTCGACGATCCGACGACGAAACAGCTTCCGCGCGCGCTGTTCGGCAACGAAATCTGGGGACGGCGGACCGATCGACTCGAGCAGAGCCCGTTTGGACGGCTCAAACACTACGTCGAGTTCCTCCGGCTTGCCCGCCACTACGTGGACGTCTACGCGGATTACCACGAGCACCTGTCGAACGAGCGCGCGCTCGACTTCGACGAACTGGTGCGGACGGCCACCGGGCTGGTCCGCGGCGACGACGCAGCTCTGATCGCCGGAGGCGGAACGAACGGGTTGTCGACAGAGGAATCGATCGCCGACGAGATCGCGACCCGGTGGGAACAGGTCTACTGCGACGAGTTCCAGGACACCGACGAGACGCAGTTCGGCCTGATTACGGCGCTCACCAGCGGCCCCGACCGGCCCGATCTGCTCGCAATCGGCGACAAGGACCAGGCGATCTACGGCTGGCGCGGCACCGACCGCGAAGGGCTCGACAGGCTCGCCGAGAGCTACGACGACCACGAATCGATCGAACTCGGGCTCAACTTCCGGTCGCGCCAGGAGATACTGGATCTCGCAAATCACTGCGAGTACGGCCCACAGTCCTCGAAGACGCTGAGAGAGGTCGACCGCGAGACCGGGACGGACGGCGGGCCGACGACAGGGGGAAGCGAGCGAACGGACGACGGCTCGGAGACCGGCGGTGGTCCGAACGCACGTCCGGATCGCGTCGTCAAAGTCGAGAGCGACGAGCTCGGACTGTCGACGCCCGAACAGGTGTCGACGACGGTCTCGAGGCTGTTGAACGGCGAGTCCGAGAACGTACCCCGACGGTCGCTCGGCGACATCGCCGTCATCGTCCGAACGAACCGCCACGCCCAGGCCGTCGCCGACGCGCTCCAGGAGCGCCGGATCCCCTACGAGATTTCGGGCTCGCCACGCGGAGAGATCGCACCCGGCGTACAGACGGTGCTGTCGTACTTCCGGGTGCTCGTCGACCCCGGTGCGGACGCTCACCTTCGACGCGTGTTGCTGTACCGCTACCGCCTCCCCGGGGCCGACCTCGAGACGCTCCAGCGTCGGGACGGATCGCTGTACGACGCCGTCTTCGACGTCGATTTAGGGACTCTCGAGCGTTCGGAACGCCTCGAGCGGGCGCGCGAGCATCTCGCCGAACTGGAGCGGATGCGTGACGTCTACCCGTTGCCGGGGTTCGTCCGTCGGTTCCGCGAACTGACCCGCCTCGAGTGGTTCCTGACGGCCGACGAACGGGCCGACCTCGAGCGACTCGAGCGCTTCGTCGCGGCCTACGAGTCCGACGCGGCGATCCGCTCGCTCTCGACGGCGTTCGTCGACGGACTCGAGCGGACCCTCCGCGGGAGCGAACGCGAGCGCACTCGCGGCACACGATCTGACGACCGGATCGACGTCATGACGGTCCACCAGGCGAAAGGCCTCGAGTTCGATACCGTACTCGTCCCCTACCTCTCCGACGAGGAGTGGTGTGTCGAGAACGATTACGCCGAGCGCGCCCGGTATCGACTGCTCGCGGCGACGCTCGACGACGACGACGTCGACTCGCCGTTGCTCGCAGATCTCGCCGCCGAGACCGTCGCCGAGGAGTGGCGGGTGCTCCACGTCGCGCTCACCCGTGCCGAGAACCACCTGTTCGTCTTCGGCTCCCCCTACGAGTACGACGGTGGAGAGGACGAGCTCGGCGTCTCGACCGCACAGGGCTGTCTACACGCCGAGATCGAGTGGTCGGTCGCCGGCGAGCGCATGGCGCTGTGGTCGTCGCTTTCCGAGAGCTTCGAGCGGGTTCGCGAGAGCTATCCCGACACCGTCGCGGATCGAACCGATGCGATCGCGCGCTCGGCGGACTCGAGTCCGGGCACGATCACCTACTACGCCGGCTACGACGATCGAAGCGTCGAACCCCTCGAGACGGACGAGGCGATCGAGACGGTCCACCGACTGGGCCGGTTGCTTCGCGACGGGACGTTGTTGCCGGCGGCCGACGCCGCGGACGCTCTCCGACGGGGAGACACCGCCGACCGCCCCGTTCGAGTACCGAGTGGCCGACAGCTCTCGGCGCTGACCCCCGAGACCACGCGGTTCCCGATCCAGTCGCTCTCGACCGCCTCGGAGTTGTCGGTCGCCATACGTCACAGCTACACCGCGATGGATACCCACGGCACCTGCCCCCGGAAACACTACCTCGACCACGTCGTCCGTGCGATCGACGATCCACTGGCAGGGACGACCCCGACGGCATCGGATCGGATCAGTCCGTCGGTCTCGCGTTCACGCGTCGTCGGAACGGTCTTTCACGACGTCGCGGAGGAGGCGTTCTACCGGGGGTATCGAACCAGCGAAGAGTGGCGCGAGGCGGCGATCCGCCAGCTCACCGCCCGCGACCTCGCCGCCTATCGCGAGCCGGTACTCGACTGCGTCGATCGCTACTTCGCGGCGACCGCGCCCGGATTCGATCTGCCGGTCGCCGACTGGGACCAACTCGCCGCCGAGCGCCCGTTTTCGCTCGCGAACGTCTCCGGCGTGGCGGGCGACGTCGTCGGCTACGTCGACTCGATCCGACGGCTCCCGCCGGTCGAGACCAACGAAGCGCCGATCGACGGCGATTTCGGGGATCTCGTCGTCCTCGATTACAAGGCCACGGCCGGGCGGATCGATCTCGCGGACGCGACCCAGCTGACGCTGTACGCTCGAGCCTGTCGGCAGCGGTTCGACGAGCCGATCGCGGGAGTCGGCTACGTCTACGTCGGTGATTCGGGGCCCGCCGTCGACCTCTACGAGCCGGCGGCGTTGCCGTCGTGGTCTGCCGTCCGCGAGACCCTCGAGTCGGTCGACGACCCGTCGTACGCGGAGACGTCCCCCGGTGAGCACTGCCGATACTGTCCGCACCGATCGCTCGGCTGTGCCCCCGAGGAGTTCACGCCCGCGATCGCAGACGACGACTGATACGGATTACTGTCGCGATTTTCCGGTGAGACCGCCGTCCGGGTCGCGGTCTCACCGGAACTGATCTACAGTAAACCGTATGACCTGCTGGCGTCGCCGCTTCCGACTCGAGAGGACGTTTTATCAGCGGCCGGCCAAACCGGATCGTATGATCGAGGCGACGCTGTGTTTCGCTCTTAGGGTGGACGCCACCGGTGATACGGACCGCGATGAGTCGTTACCGGTCGATCGCAGACCGTATGAATCAGTCGACGACGCCCAGAGAACAGAGCGCGAGGTGCTCCTGATCGAGAAACGACGCGGACTCGGCGAGGGCTGGTACAACGGTCCGGGCGGCAAACGCGAGGACGGCGAGACGCCACGCGAGTGTACCGTCCGGGAGACCCGCGAGGAAGTCGGCCTCGAGATCGATCCGGCGGACATCGAGAAGGCCGCCGAGTTGACGTTCACGCTCGACGGCGAGGGTCACACGTTCTGTCACGTCTACCGCACCGAGTCGTTCGCCGGCGAGGCGCGGCCCTCCGAGGAGGCCCGCCCCGAGTGGGTCCCAATCGAGGAGGTTCCCTACGACCGAATGTGGGAGGACGACCGGCTCTGGCTTCCCGGCGTCCTCGAGGGGCGAACCGTCGTCGGCGAGTTCGCGTTCGAAGGGGGAAAGCCACTCGACGAAGCCGACTTCGTCGACCACGACCTCGAGTGGGACGTGACGCTCGAAGACGTCGCGGGCGAGGGATAACAATTCGGACGGTTTGCGATGACCGATTGCCGGACGTTCGACGATCCCGTGGACAGTGGGTCGAACCCGGCGAGCGACTGCTACACCACCAACACGAGTTTCCCCGAACTCTTCCGTGACTCGAGGTACCGATGGGCGTCGGCGGCGTCCTCGAGTGCGAACGTCTCGCCGACGACGACCTCGAGGTCCCCGTTCGTCAGCCCCGCCGTCAGTTCGGGGACGGCCTCCACGATGCGCTCGGGATCGCGAGCAGCCGCCTGGCCGAGGTGAAAGCCCCTGACGGACTTGTTTTCGAACAGCAACCGTCGGTTCTCGGCCGCGGCCGGCTCGCCGCTCGCGACGCCGTAGGTAACCATCCGTCCGAAGTGGGCCATCGCGTCGAGGCTCCGTTCGAAGACGTCACCGCCGACGCTCTCTAAGACGAGGTCGACACCCTCGCCACCCGTTTGTTCGTCGACGACCTCGCGAAAGTCCGTCTCCTCGTAGTTGATCGGGTGATCACAGCCGAGTTCGGCGGCGAGCTCGAGCTTGCCTGTACTGCTCGCGGTGCCGAACACCTCCGCACCGGCGTTCGACGCAAGTTGGACGGCCGCCGTCCCGACGCCGCCCGCAGCGGCCTGGATCAACACCGATTCGTCGGCCTCGAGGTCGCCCCACCCGAACAGACAGGCGTAAGCGGTGAGAAACTGGACCGGGAAGCCGGCGGCTTCCGTAAACGCCATCCCCTCGGGGATCGGGAACAGCGATTGGACGGGCGCGGTCGCGTACGCCGCGTAGCCGCCGCGGCCGACCATCGCGACGACGTGGTCGCCCTCCTCGAGGTCGGTGGCCGCTCGGGGTTCACCGCCACTCGCGCCGTCCGCAGAGGGTGGCTCCGCCCGCTCCCCGACCGCGTCGACCGTTCCCGCGACCTCCATCCCCGGAACGTACGGCGGTTCGGGACCGCCCGGATACTGCCCGCGCCGTTGCATGACGTCCGCGAAGTTGATGCCGGCCGCCTCGACGTCGATCCGAACCTCACCCGCCCCCGGTTCCGGAATCGGCGCGTCGATGGCCTCGAGTCGATCGCTGTCGCCGTAGGAGTTGACCTCGATGGCTCGCATACGACGATGGGCGTTACCGATCGGCATAAAAGTCGGCCGTCGGCCGGTGACGACAGTTGTCGCGAGGAACAGTGCTGTGGTGGGACGCGAAGATGGGTGTCGATCGTTACCGCAGGAACGCGTCGTCGCCCGTCGTTCGCATGGTTTAAGACCGCGCTGACTGACTGTCGACACAATGAGCGACGAGAGTCAGGAACTCGGGATCACCGAGTCGAAATCGCACAAACCCGGCGAGTGGTACGCCGAAGTCGTCCAGAAAGCGGGCCTCGCGGACTACGCACCGATGGGCGGCTTCATCGTCACGAAGCCCCGCGGCTACGCCCTCTGGGAGCAGATTCAGGACGCACTCGACGGCTGGTTCAAAGAGACCGGCGTCGACAACGTCTACTTCCCCATGTTCATCCCGGAATCCTTCCTCGAGCGCGAGAAGGACATCGTCGAGGGGTTCGACCCCGAGGTCGCGTGGGTGACCCAGGGTGGCCACGACGAACTCGAGGAGCGCCTGGCCGTGCGCCCGACCAGCGAGTCGATCATCGCGCCCTTCATGGCCGACTGGACGCGGAGTCACCGTGACCTCCCCCTCCGACTGAATCAATGGTGTTCGGTCGTCCGGTGGGAGGCCACCGAGACGAAGCCGTTCTTCCGGACGAAGGAGTTCATGTGGCAGGAGGGCCACACCGCCCACGCCACCAACGAGGAGGCATGGGAAGAGGTCTGGACCCGACTCGGGCAGTACGAACGTGTCTACGAGGACGTGCTTGCGATTCCGGTGCTTCGTGGCAAGAAGCCCGAACACGACAAGTTCCCCGGTGCGGACACGACGACCACTGTGGAGGCGCTGATGCCCGACGGCAAGTCCGTCCAGGGGGGGACCAGCCACCATCTCGGCCAGAGCTTCGCCGAGGCGTTCGACATCACGTACGTCGACGAGGACGAGGAAGAACGAACCGCCTACACCACGTCGTGGGGCCTCTCCTGGCGTGCACTCGGAGCGCTCGTCATGACCCACTCCGACGACCAGGGCCTCGTGCTCCCGCCGACCATCGCGCCCACGCAGGTCGTCATCGTCCCCATCTGGCAAGAGGATACGAAGGAGGACGTCCTCGAGTACTCCGAATCCATCGCCGACGACCTCGAGGCGGCCGGCTTCCGCGTCGAACTCGACGATCGCGACGAGCGTAACCCCGGCTTCAAGTTCAACGAACACGAGCTCAACGGCGTCCCGCTTCGTCTGGAGATCGGCCCCTACGAGGTCGACGACGCGGAGGTCACGCTCGTCCACCGACCCGACAACGAGGAATCGGTAGAAGACCGCGAGGAGATCGTCGACACCGTCGACGACCACCTCGAGACGATCTACGAAAAGCTGTACGACACGGCGGCCGAGAACCTCGAGAGCAACATCCGTGAGGCCGACAGCCCCGAGGAGATCATGGGAACGATCGGCAAACACGGCGGCTACGTGAAGGTGCCGTGGTGTGGCGATCCCGCCTGCGAGGAGGCGATCAAGGAGAAGGTTTCCGCCGAAATCGTGATGCAACCGCTCGAAGATCAGGGTGGAACCACCGCAGGAGCCCCGAAAGCACCCGACGACGAGGATGCAACGTGTGCGGTCTGTGGGGAACCTGCGGACCAGCTCGCTTACTTCGCGAAGAGTTACTAACCGATCTCGGTTGGAATTGTACAAGGGGTATCGGGGAATGCCCCGAGGCGATTGACGCGACGAATCGTCACCCTCGTCGACGGTCGTGTATGCGTGTCGTCGACACTCAAACCTAACCCTTTAACCAAAGATTCCTTGCCGGTCGGCTCCGAATAGAACGTGTGGTGTTCACCTCGCCGTGGACACTACGTGCCTCTGACACTTCTGACCCTCGATGGGCCATTTCGGCCCGTGGGGGGCTATACGAACAGGACGCTGACGAATACCGTTAGGATAGTTCGAAAAGCCGACGATCAGACGGATTGCTGTCCAGATAGACCGGCGGACCTGCCCCAGGGGTCGCAGGTGTGCCGACACTGACCGACAGGGAACCGTCTCAGTCCACCGAGACGACGTTCGACAACGGGATCGGTTCGTCACGGTCGTTCCGGCACATTCGAGGAGGACAATACACCTTATACACGATTGTATGTGTCTATAATACATTTAGTGATTATGGAGTACCCTCTTATAGGTGTTCTCGCTACAGGTGTGTATGTCACAGCCACACTGCTCGCTATCCACCGAGCGCCAGCAGGGACTTGCGGATCCAACGGAATCACGTTCGAACTGCGGTGTCGGCGTCGTCATGGATCTCGACGGAGAGACGGGTCACGACGTCGTCGCCGACGGACTCGAATTACTCGAGAACCTCGAGCACCGCGGAACGACCGGTGCGGAGAAAGACACCGGTGACGGCGCGGGGATTTTGCTTCAGATTCCGGATGGGTTCTTCCAGGACGTTCTCGAGACGGATCTCCCCGAGACGTACGCGGTCGGTTCGATCTTCTTTCCACAGAACGACGATGCCCGCACGGAACTCGTCTCTCTCGTCGACGAGACCCTTGAGCGCTACGACCTCGAGGTACTCGAGTGGCGTGACGTTCCGACGAACAACGACGATCTCGGCGAGACGGCCGTCGACTCCGAACCCGACGTCCGGCAGGTCGTCGTCACTCCGGACGACGAGAGCGTCACCGAGGAGGAGTTCGACCGACGACTCTACGTCGCTCGTCGTGCCCTCGAAAATGCGACCGACGATGCTGACGTCGATGGCGCGGATCGCTTCTACGTCGTCTCGCTCGATTCGAAGACCGTCGTCTACAAGGGACTGCTCAAGGGCGTCCAGGTACCCAGCTACTATCCGGATCTGACCGACGACCGAATCACCTCGAACTTCGTGATGGTCCACGAGCGGTTCTCGACGAACACCCTCGGTGCGTGGCACCTCGCCCACCCCTACCGCAACATCATCCACAACGGCGAGTTCAACACCATCCAGGGCAACATCAACTGGATGCGTGCCCGCGAGACGGACCTCGAGAGCGACGTTTTGGAAGACGTCGACGCCGTCAAACCGGTGATCAACGATCCCGACCAGTCCGACACCGCGAGCGTCGACAACGCGCTCGAACTCCTGATGCAGGACGGTCGTGATCTGGAACACGCACTGCGGATGCTCGTCCCCGAGGCGTGGCGCGGCGACGACGCGATGGATCCGGAGCGAAAGGACTGGTACGACTTTCACGCCTCCCTCGTCGAGCCGTGGGACGGCCCCGCCCTCGTCGCGGCCACGGACGGCGAACGCATCGGTGCCGTCCTCGATCGCAACGGCCTGCGACCCTGCCGATACGACATCACGACCGACAACCGCCTCATCATGGCCAGCGAAGCCGGCGCCCTCGAGACTCCACCCGAGGAGATCGAGGAACGTGGCCGTCTTCAGCCCGGCCAGCTGTTTCTCGCCGATCCGAACGAGGGACAAGTCATTCCGGACGACGAGGTCTTCGACGACCTCACCGACGACCGCTACGGCGAGTGGGTCGCCGAGGAACAGGTTCGACTCGAGGACGTGATGACAACCGATGAGAGCGCGCCCCGACGGTCCGTCTCCGGGCTTCGCGATCAGCAGACCTCGTTTGGTTACACCCACGACGAACTCGAGAACCTGATCGAACCGATGACCCAGAAGGGCAAGGATCCGGTGGGCTCGATGGGTGACGACACGCCGCTGTCGGTACTCACCGAGTTCAACCGTCCGCTGTTTTCGTACTTCAAGCAGCTGTTCGCCCAGGTCACCAACCCGCCGCTGGATTACATCCGCGAGGAACTCGTCACATCGATGGAGTCGCGGCTGGGCCACCAGCGCAACCTCCTCGACGAATCGCCCGAACACGCCCGTCAACTCGTGCTCGACTCGCCGATCCTGACAGACGCCGAACTCGAGGCGGTCCGCGACTGTTCGGCAAACGACATCACGGCGGCGACGGTCGACATCACCTACGAGCCGACGAGCGACGAGCCGGGGCCGGACCTCGAGGCTGCGATCGATCGGGTCCGCGACGACGTCGTTTCCGCGATCGAAGACGATGGCCACGACGTCATCATCCTCTCGGACCGTGGCGTCGACGAGGATCGAGTCGCGATTCCCAGCCTACTCGCGACCGGTGGCGTCCACCACCACCTCGTGCGCAACGGACTGCGAAACCACGTCGGCCTGGTCGTCGAATCCGCCGATCCGCGCACCGTCCACCACTTCGCGACGCTCGTCGGCTACGGTGCCGGCGCGGTCAACCCGTACCTCGCCTACCAGACGATCGAGGACATCACCGCCGGCCCCGACGGCGCCGACACCGAGGTCGCGATCGACGCCTACGTCGGCGCCCTCGAGGACGGGCTGCTCAAGATCATGGCCAAGATGGGGATCTCGACGATCGAGAGCTACCAGGGTGCCCAGATCTTCGAAGCGGTCGGGCTCGACTCTGATCTCGTCGCGGAGTACTTCGAGGGAACCGAGAACCGAACCGAGGGGATCGGCCTCGCCGAGATCGAAGCGGATGTCCGCGAGCGCCACGAGAGCGCCTTCGGCGACGGCGAACCGGAACTCGAGCGCTACGGCGAGTTCGAACACCGCTCGGACGGCATCCACCACCAGTGGAATCCAGCGACGGTCGGTGCGCTCCAGCAGGCGGTCCGGTCGAACGACTACGAGCGCTACGGCGAGTTCGCCGAGCAGATAAACGAACAACAGCAGAACCTCCAGACGCTTCGGGGACTGCTCGAGTTCGATTCCGACCGCGACTCCGTTCCGATCGAGGACGTCGAGCCGATCGAGGAGATCGTCACGCGGTTCTCGACGGCGGCGATGTCGCTCGGCTCGCTCTCGCCCGAAGCCCACGAGAACAACTCGATCGCGATGAACCGCATCGGCGGCAAGTCGAACTCGGGTGAAGGTGGCGAGCCACCCGAGCGCTTCGGCACGGAAAAGGAGTGCAACGTCAAGCAGGTCGCCTCGGGTCGATTCGGCGTCACCTCGACGTATCTCTCCTCGGCGGACGAACTCCAGATCAAGATGGCCCAGGGAAGCAAGCCCGGCGAGGGCGGCCACCTCCCCGGCGAGAAGGTCAACGAGATGATCGCCCACGTCCGCAAGTCGACGCCCGGCGTCGGTCTCATCTCCCCACCACCGCTGCACGACATCTACTCGATCGAAGACCTGAAACAGCTGATCTTCGACCTCAAGGCCGCAAACGAGGAGGCCGACATCAACGTCAAACTCGTCTCCGAGGCCGGCATCGGTACGATCGCCGCCGGCGTCGCGAAGGCAAACGCCGACGTCGTCCACATCTCGGGACACTCCGGCGGCACGGGCGCTTCACCGCGGACGTCGATCAAGAGCGCAGGGCTCCCCTGGGAACTTGGTCTCGCCGAAGCCAACCAGATGCTCTGTCAGACCGGTCTCCGCGACCGGATCCGTGTCTCGACCGACGGCGGGATGAAGACCGGCCGTGACGTCGCCGTCGCCGCCCTGCTCGGCGCCGAGGAGTACATCTTCGGCACGGCGAGCCTCGTCGCCGAGGGCTGTGTGATGGCCCGACAGTGTCACAAGAACACCTGCCCGGTCGGCGTCGCCACCCAGCGTGAGGACCTGCGCAAGCGCTTCCCCGGCGAACCCGAACATGTTATCAACTACATGACGTTCATCGCACAGGAGCTGCGCGAGATCATGGCCGAACTCGGCTTCGAGACCGTCGACGAGATGGTCGGCCGCGTCGACGCCCTCTCCCAGCGCGAAGACGTCGACCACCCGAAGGCTCGAACCGTCGACCTCTCGGAGGTTCTCGCCGACCCCGGCAGCGAGGTCCGCCGAAAGCTCCGCGAACAGGACCACGAACTCGAGGCCCAACTCGACCGCGATCTCATCGAGGCCGCGGCTAACGCCATCGAGGAGCAGGTCCCGGTCACGCTCTCGGCCGAGGTCACGAACGTCGACCGCACCGTCGGCGCGATGCTCTCGAACCGGATCACCAGCCGCTACGGCGAACCCGGCCTCCCGGAGGATACGATCGCGGTCGACCTCGAGGGGACGGCCGGCCAGAGCTTCGGTGCGTTCCTGGCCAGCGGCGTCTCGATGCACCTGAACGGCAGCGCCAACGACTACGTCGGAAAGGGGCTGTCGGGCGGGAAACTCACGATCCGCACGCCCGAAGCAGCGGCGTACGACCCAACCGAGAACATCTCCATCGGTAACGTCGCACTCTACGGCGCGACCGATGGCCAGCTGTACGTCAACGGCGTTGCAGGCGAGCGGTTCGCAGTTCGCAACTCCGGTGCGAAAGCCGTCGTCGAGGGCGTCGGCGACCACGGCTGTGAGTACATGACCGGTGGCGTCGTCGCCGTCCTCGGGGAGACGGGAAAGAACTTCGCTGCCGGCATGTCCGGTGGCGTCGCCTACGTCTACGACCCCTACGACGAGTTCGAATCGCGCGCCAACACTGAGATGGTCTCGCTGCACGACGAACTGGAGGAGAAAGACGAGCAGATGCTTCGTCGCCTCGTCGAGAATCACGTCGCTTACACTGGCTCCGACCGCGGGAGTCAGCTTCTCGAGAACTGGGAGCGCGCACTCGAGTGCTTCGTCAAGGTCATGCCCGACGCCTACCACGAGGCGATCACCGAACAGGGATCCGACGACGTTCGGGGCGAACTTCCGGGCTCGGCGAAAGCGGAACTCGAGGCCGAGTCCGCAGGGTTCGCCGCAAGCGACGACTGACGGTCGTCGTCCGTGTGCCGTCCGTCAGTGCCGGTACGACCGCGATCCGTCCGTCGGTTGCTCGAGTTTACCCGCTCACACGGCGGCCCCCAGCGTCGACGGCCGCCTCGAGAACCACGTCGGTCGGCGGCGTCGCGAGCAGGTGGGCACGACAGTCACAGTCCGAGGCTCCAAATCCGTCGACGAACTCGCCTAGAAGCGTGCCTGCGAGTTCACACTCGTGGTCGGCGTCGGGATAGATAACCACGTCCTCGAGCGACGTCGCCGGATGGCCGACATCGATCACGAGGACGTACGTGGCGACGCTCGTTCCCATACCGGTACTCGCCACCGAACGATCAAAAACGTTCGACGCCGCGGACTCGAGTGTGGCGGCGAGTCGGTAGGCCCCCAACTCCGCGTCAGTCTCCGTCGCGCTCGTGGCGTGTTCCGTCGGTGCCACGCTCGTAACGTCGATCCTCGTTTCGGTCGTTCATCGTGGTCCGATGTGCTCCGACAGTGAACCGTATCACAGTCGTTCTCGAATTCGAGCGGCCAACTCCGCTCCATCGTCGGCCGTCAGCCGGTCCCGCGGTAACGATAGCGAGACGTCGTCGTCCTCGAACCGGGGAACGAGATGGACGTGGGCATGCTCGACGGTACCGACCAGCGGCCCGCTGGTGTGAAAGAGGCTGAAGCCGTCGGGGTCGAGCGTCTCCTCGAGCGCCGTCGAGACGGTTTCGACCGTCCTGAACACGGCGTGGGTCGCCGATGCGTCAGTCGTCAGGAGTTCCTCCTCGTGGACGCGAGGGGCGACCAGCGTGTGTCCTGTGGTGGCCGGTCGGCGGTCGAGAAACGCCACCGTCCGCTCGTCCTCGTAGACGACGCGGACCGAGCCGTCGCCGGCGACGATTCGACAGAACGTACAGTCGTCGTCCATACCGAGATATGTTCGGGATCGAATTATAAGTACTTTGGTAGAACGGAGTGGCCGGAGAACGGCCCGTCTCGACCGACGAGTGGTCGATCAGAGGAAGCCGGAGGTGTCCTGCAACGCGCGATACGAGGTGAGATACCGATCGCGGACGACGTCCCTGTCGTACTCCGCGAACGTCTCGTCGTAGTCGCGGCGCTCGAGGTCACCCGCCGCGAGGATGGCGTCGGCGAGTTCCTCCTCGCTGGTCGTCCGAAAGCCCCGATCCCAGCCTTCGACGAGTTCGTGGGCGCTCGAGGCGGTGTGGTACTCGACGAGGCCGACACATCCCGAGGCCAGCGCCCACAGCATCTCCGTCGGAAACACGCAGTGTTCGGCGGTCTGAGCGAAGACGTGTGCGCCGCGGTAGGTCGCAATTCGGTCCTCGAGCGAGAGATCCCCCGCGAAGATGATGCGGTCGTCGATCCGGAGGTCGCTCGCGAGTCGTTCGTACACCGGGCGCTCGGGTCCGTCGCCGATGACGGTTACCCGCCAGTCTCGGCCCCGGAGTTCGGCGAGTCCGAGAAACAGGCTCTCGAGGTTGGCCGCTTCGTCGAGTCGGCGGGCGTAGACCACATCGACGGAGTCGTTCGGGTCGATCTCTCGTATCCGATCGAGATCGACCGGGTCGGGGACGACGTCGATGGCGCTGTTGGCGATCCCCAGTTCCCGAATCCAGGTCGCGACCATCTCCGACGGCGCTACGATCCGATCGGCCCACCGGCCCGCTCGGCGATTCCACCAGGTGTTCTCGATGCCGCCGTCACCGTGCCACTCGAGAACCGTCGGTGCACCTGCAAGCGTTCCACCGAGGCTAGCCGACACCACCTGTTCCGGTGGATTTGCACCCGCGTGAACGACGTCGGGATCGAACGCCCAAATCATCCCGGGGAGACGCGCGAGAAACGACGATTTCGCCTCGAGTCCCGACGATACGCCGTGATACGTCACGCCGTCACGTTCGAACGCTGGAACGTCGCCATCCCAGAACCGCGCACAGAACACGTGGACGTCGTGACCTCGTTCGTAAAGCAACTCGAGAACCGAGTGGAGTCGTCGGTTCGTCTCGGAATCCCGGTGGTGAACGGTTTCGAACGAGACGAACGCAACGCGCATATGCAAGCGGGACGCAACGATGGGATAAAAAGTCACTTCTTTCCGTCGGTTCACCGAGCCTCGAGTGAGACTGTTGGACAACACGAGTCACAGCTGTTCGACCGAACGGGGGGTCGAAAATCGTCACTGACTGTTGTCCGATAGTCTGAGCCGGTCTCGTCGATCGACCGGCGATCATACGGACCGTTGTCGTTCGGGACCGGTGATCGCTCGGACGGAGTCATCGACCACCGGTCGAATGGGACACCAATCCGTATCATACTGACTGCTGTAAGTCCTTACCGGGGCAACCGCAAGGCGAGGCGCGGTTGCCCCGGTAAATAGTTACAGCAATCCGTATCAGTCACCGTCGACCGTATGAATCGATGGGACGAAATGCAAACGACTACTGATTCCGCCCGCGTGTTCTCGGTATGGTTGCGTACGACATCGAACGCTATCTCAACATTCGAAGCGCGTACGGTGCGTCGTTCGGCCCCGACGGCGAACGACTCTCGTTTCTGATGGACACGACCGGAACGTCCCAGGTCTGGACCCTCGAGGGTCCACAGGAGTGGCCCGAGCAGCGAACGTTCTCCGACGAGCGGGTGACGTTCGCGACGTGGTCGCCCGAACGTCCCGAACTGATCTTCGGGATGGACGAGGGAGGGAACGAACGAGCACAGCTGTTCCGACTCGAGGCCGAAACCGGCGCGATCGAGAATCTGACGGCGATGCCCGACGCTAAACACCGGTGGGGCGGGTTCAGCCACGACGGCGAACGGTTCGCGTTCGCGTCGAACCGACGCGAGGAGTCCGTCTTCGACGTCTACGTCCAGGGTCGCGACGAGACCGGGGACGACGCCCGGCTCGTCCACGAAGGCGACGGCTGGCTCTCGGTCTCGGGGTGGAGCCCGGACGACACCCGGCTGCTCGTCTCACAGGCGTACTCGAACTTCGACCAGGACCTGTACGTGCTCGACCTCGAGACAGAAGAACTCGACCACCTCACCCCCCACGAGAGCGACGTCCGCTACCAGAGCGCGAACTGGGCGCCAGACGGCGAGGGGATCTACCTCGTCACCGACCACGGGGACGCGGATACCCTCTATCTGGCTTATCTCGACGTCGAGACCGGCGACCTCGAGACGGTTACCGAGGGAGACGGGTGGAACGTCGACGGCATCGCGCTGGACGACGAAACCGGTCGGTTCGTCTACTCCCAGAACGTCGAGGGATACACCGAGTTGACCGTCGGCGAGTTCGACGACGCGGATCCGACCGAGTTCGAGACGTTCCCTCGACCCGACCTCCCGGGCGGCGTCGCCGGCGGCGTGAGCTTCGGACCCGACGCCGAACGCTTCGCGCTGTCGACGAGCGGCGATACGGTGAACACGAACGTCTTCGTCGTCGACATCGGGCAACGACGTGGTTCGGACGGTGAGACAGAGTCACACGACGTCGAGACCGCCGAGACCGAGCGGTGGACCGACGCGCCGACGGCGGGCATTCCGCGCGAGACGTTCGACGAGTCCGAACTCGTCCACGTCGAGAGCTTCGACGATCTCGAGGTGCCCGGATTTTTCTCCCTCCCAGACGACGCTGACGCGGGCGAAACACCCGTCGTCGTCGACATCCACGGCGGTCCCGAAAGTCAGCGCCGACCGTCGTTCTCGAGCGTCAAGCAGTACTTCCTCGATCGGGGCTACGCCTACTTCGAGCCGAACGTTCGCGGCTCCGCAGGATACGGCGCCGACTACGCCGCCTTGGACGACG
The DNA here is from genome assembly GCF_009807105.1 of Natrialba sp. INN-245. Taxonomy (NCBI): domain Archaea; kingdom Methanobacteriati; phylum Methanobacteriota; class Halobacteria; order Halobacteriales; family Natrialbaceae; genus Natrialba; species Natrialba sp. INN-245. The sequence continues at coordinate 78,634 of NZ_WUBV01000046.1, forward strand.
TCGAGAAGCGAATGGACTCCGTCGCCGATATCGAGGCCTGCGTCGAGTGGCTCCAGGACCACCCCGCGGTCGATCCCGACCGCATCGCCGCCAAGGGCGGCTCCTACGGCGGGTTCATGGTGCTGGCCGCGCTGACCGAGTACCCCGACCTCTGGGCTGCGGGCATCGACGTCGTCGGCATCGCGAACTTCGTCACGTTCCTCGAGAACACCGGCGACTGGCGGCGAAAACTCCGCGAGGCGGAGTACGGAAGTCTCGAGGACGACCGCGAGTTCCTCGAAGAAATCTCGCCGACGAACAACATCAAGCACATCGAGGCGCCGCTGTTCGTCCTCCACGGCGAGAACGACCCTCGGGTGCCGGTCGGCGAGGCCGAACAGATCGCCGAACAGGCGAACGAGCAGAGTGTCCCCGTCCAGAAGCTGATCTTCGACGACGAGGGCCACGGCTTCTCGAAACTCGAGAACCGCATCGAAGCCTACTCTGCGATTGCAGATTTCCTCGACGAACACGTTTGATATATGTTACACCAGTACTGATATAGGGATACCAGTGATCGCTGGAAACGTAAGAAGCGAACACGACCGACTCGATACCCGTCTGTCGGGACGACCGCCCCGATGATCGATCTCTCGTACACCCCGAGTCGGATCGTCGTGGCGAGCGGGATCGGATGGCTACTATTCGTTACCATCCTCTCGAGTGGGTATCTCCCGTTCGTCGTTCGCGACGCGGACGGTGAAACGATCGTCCAACGAATCCAGGGAATTGCGGGCCTCTATTCGGTGCTCTGGACCGGTGCGGGTGTCGCGTTGCTCGGGTACGGCGTGTTCACTCTTCCGAGCGGGCCACGACACGAGGTGGCGTTGGTGGGAGCGCTCGCAGTCGCGGGCGTCGTTCTCGGGTCCACTCACGTGGTCGTCCTCTCGGCGTTCGGCCTGCTCGAGTATGCGGGTCTCGAGTCGCCGCTGGCTGCGGTTCGATCCGTCCTGTTTCAGGGCACTGTCTGGTTCGGCGGTGGCGCACTCGCTATCGTCGCACTGGGCACCGCCCCGTTGGCCGCCGTCTGCCTCGTTGCCGTCGGCGTCGTCGGCTTTCATGCCGCGGGTCCGGCGATCACCGAGTGGACGAACGAGACGACGGAGCTTCCGTCGGCTCTCGAGGGCCGATTGCGGGTGCTCTCGGACGAGGCAGGGTTCGACGACGTCAGATTTCGCGTCCTGAGCAGGGTTTCGAACTCGAACGCGGCGGTGAGCGGAATTCTTCCAGGCAGGCGGACGATATACGTCACCGAAGCCGCCATCGAATCTCTCTCCGAACGCGAACTCGAGTCGCTCGTCGCACACGAACTCGGTCACTTGGACAACGGGCACCTGCGTCGACAGGCGCTGGGGTCGGCGATATGCTGGAGTGGATACGCGCTCGCTACCGCGGCACTTCTCCGTGCGAGCGTGTGGGCCCCGCTTCTCTTTCTCGTCACGATTCTCGTCGTGGTCTACAACAGCAATCGTGCAATCGACCACGAGTTCGAGGCCGATGCCTTCGCGGCCGCCGTGACGTCCCCGACCGAGACGGCGAACACGGTAGAACGTCTGTACGAGCTAGATTTGATTCCGAAACGACACAGCGGGATGACCGAGCTCTTCTACGAGCATCCGTCGCTCGAGCGACGACTCGAGGCTCTCGAAGACCGTTCTCCCCGCTAATCCGCTCACAGGGTTTCCGACTTCACAGTTTGGACGGACACGTTTGATTCGAGGACTGTCTTATACGGATTGCTGTAACGGTTTTCCGGTGAAACCACAGACGGCTCGTGGTTTCGCCGGTAACGATTTACAGCAGACCGTATTACCGATCGGATGCCCCGGCGGCGATCCTCTACCGGTTGACGACGTACTGGACACACCTCGCGATCGCCGGCTGCGGGGCCGCCGTCGCGTCCGTCGCGGGGACCCAACGCGTTCGAACTGACCCGCCGTCAGCCGTTTCCGAGGGAAGCCTCGATTGAACATCCGGAGAGCGATCCGTCTCAGCCGATGACGTCAGTCTTCGTCGCGACCTCTCGAGCCGCGCGTTCGTTCATCCCGTCGCCGAGGATCGTGTACCGATCGCGGATCTCGTGACACGAGGTCAACGCCTCGATCACCGTGTCGTCGTCGATCCCGAGTTCGGCGGCGGTCGTCGGCGCGTCGATACTCGAGAGGGCATCCCGGATGTCCCGCCAGAAACCGCGTTCGCCGCCGTGGAGGTACGCGGTCATGATCGAGCCGACACCGACCTGGTGACCGTGTAATGCGGCGTCGGGTGCGAGCCGATCGAGCTGGTGCGAAAAGAGGTGTTCCGCCCCGCTTGCGGGTCTCGAGGAGCCGGCGATGCTCATCGCGACGCCCGAGGAGACGAGCGCTTTGGTGACGATCCAGGCCGACTCCTCGAGACCGGGACGGACGAGGTCGGCGTTGTCGACGAGGATTTCGGCGGTCATCTCCGAGAGTGCGGCGGCGTACTCGGAGTACTCGACGTCTTTGAGCCGTCTGGCCAGCCGCCAGTCCATCACGGCGGTGTAGTTCGAGATGATGTCGGCACAGCCCGCGGTCGTCAACTCCCACGGCGCGTCGGCTAAGATTTCGGTATCGGCGACGACGCCCAGTGGAGGCTCCGCCGCGACGCTGTGGCGGGTGTTACCGTCGGGGACGGAGCCGCGATTGCTGACGATGCCGTCGTGGCTCGCTGCGGTCGGAACGGAGAGAAACCCTATTCCGAGGTGTTCACTCGCCATCTTCGCGATGTCGATCGCCTTTCCGCCGCCGACGCCGACGAGGTAGGAAACATCCTCGCGCTCTGCGGTCTCGATGACGGTTTCGACGGAGTCGAACGTCGCCGACTCGACCGTCACGGTCACCGGATCCATTCCCGCCTCCTCGAAGTCGCTGGCGATCGAATCCGTCACCACGTTCCGCGGCGTCGGACTCGTCACGAACAACGGTCGCCCCTGCAGGTGGAGATCGTCGACCGTGTCGACGACCGCCGACCGAACGCCGTGGCCGACGACGACGTTTCGCGGCAGTCGTATCCACTTCGATTTCTCGAACATACGTGGGGTGACACACTCCCGAACCATACGTGTTTATCCGTTCGCTCGAGGCCGGGACAGGCCCGGCGCTAGCCGTAATAATCAGTACAGCAAACACTATGTGAATCGATCAATAGCTGGTGATACACGACGTGTTATTCTCGACAGGTCTAGAAACGATTCCGCTTCAGCTGCGTTCTACATCGGTAACGTACGCTCTTCTGGATACACTAATTATCCCCCATACCGGATTCGTATCACACATAAAATTTCACACATAATAAATTATGTATAGTAAATACATATAGAAGCAGAGAGACCTGTTGTGTTAGTGATGGGGGACGTCTGTTCGTGTGAGCCTCTACGAACCAGTGTCGTTCGTCCCAGCAGGCGAGCTAGTCGGCTCCGTGGTTCGGGGTGTATCCACAGTGATGACACCGAACAGACCGGTCGTACAGCGGAATCCGTGCAGAACAGTACGGGCAGTCGAACTCCATACACTCGATACTATCGTCGAACACTAAAATGTTGCTACGACAATTGTCGTAAATTCAGTCGCCAGGGATCACTGGCGGTGGCAGTGCTGAGAGAAGCCGATGCCAGCAGTACTCGAGGGGTTGCAACCAGTGTTCGACCGTCTCGGAATTAGCATCACTAGAGCAATAGCCAAAGTGGTACGTTCAAAGAAGTACCTACTAAAATATACTTCTTGCGGGAGTTCGTCGGCTGTGGCGTTCGCGTTGAAACGGGTCGCCTCATACGGTGTACTGTCGATCAGTTCCGGTGAGACCGCGACCCGGACGGCGGTCTCACCGATACATCGCTACAGTAACCCGTATCAGCGGTGGTGTGTGTCGCTCACCTAATCGGCAGAATCGACGAGAGTACGGCGTCGACGACGGGTTTCGCGCACAACTCACCGGGCACGTATCCCCGAAACCCATATTCCCGCCGAGAAATGCCGAACACAACGGTATTCACTCGTCTCGAGATCGACCACCGTAGAGAGCCAGTACCGGTCGTCAGTGAACTAGTACCCTCCCACGCGTCGACTACAGGGCCGAACCGGCCCCACGCCACCGAGTTCGTCCCTGCAGGCGTGGAATGCCACTGGACACAGTCGCCACGACCGCAACGGAACCGGTGGCTCGCTGCCCTCGAGTCTGTAGCTCCCTCTTTGTATCCAGTAGTGAGTAGTAGATCGAGATCAGACGGGTAATAATATACGAAACCATACAATATCGGAAGATTGGGTATTCAGGGATGCACCAGCTCGTGTGGTGTCGGCTCGCGCCCGATACCTTCTAACTGACCGTCGCTGATAGCGAGCGGGTAGTGGCCGAATCCGGGCAGGAACACCTGCGAGGAACGCGAGGTCGAGATCGATCGACGACGCGACTCCCGCGAACGGAGATCGAACGATTCCCCTCCAATCCGGCCGACCATCGTCGTCAATTTGCTTTCCGGACGTTCGAGATCCTCGAGGTGATTCAAGAACTCGACGGCGCGGGCGTCTCGGAGATCGCGGACCGCGTCGACATCGGTAAGAGTGCGGTCCACAACCACCTGACGACGCTCGCGAACGAGGAGTACGTCGACAAGGACGGCGACCAGTACTACATTGGGCTATCGTTTCTCGGTCTCGGTGCGTACGCGAGAAACCGAACGCCGATCTACGACGCCGCGAAAGCCGAGGTGGACAAACTCGCGGACGAGACCGGCGAACTGGTGAACCTGCTGGTCGAGAAAAACGGAATGGGGATCTACCTTTACCAAGCGAAAGGCGACAACGCGGTCGAACTCGATACACACGAGGGAAAGCGAGTTCGACTGCACTGTACTGGACTCGGGAAAGCGATCCTGGCGTTTCGGCCAGACGAAGAGGTCGAGCGAATCCTCACGGAACACGGACTCCCCGCGGAGACGAGTCACACGATCACGGATCGTGAGGAGTTCCTCGCGGAACTCGAGACGGTGCGCGAGCAACGCTACGCCGTCGATCGGGAGGAACGTCTCAACGGGCTACGGTGTATCGCCGCGCCGATCACCGACGACACAGACCGCAGTATCGCCGCCGTCAGCGTCTCCTGTCCCGTTCACCGGGTCGGCGACGACCGGTTCTACAACGACCTGCCGGAGGCGGCCCTCGGCACGGCGAACGTGATCGAACTCGAGTACAACTACTCCTGACGATGGGCGAACGACCCCTTCCATCGGCGACGACGTCATCGCGCCGAGCGGACTCCGAGTAGGGACGACGAGCAGAAACGCCGGTATTCTCCGCTCGAGAACGACGTGGTACAATAGTGCAGATTGGGTTCGTCTCGGAGTCACAACGCCACATTGCGGTGTTGACGGCGGTATACGAACGGCGGGACGCGTCACTCGAGGGCGATCCGCGATCGAAACTCCGGTACCCCGCTCACGCCGACGTCGGGGACCCGAAACACCGCGCCTGCGCCGTCGCCCTCTGTCTCCCGATCGCCGTCGGTGAGCGCGGTCGTCAGGTACAGATCCTCGTACGTTGGTCCCCCGAACGTAACCGAGGCGACCTTCCGTGCGGGGAGGTCGATGGTGTCGACGTCCCTGCCGTCGGGATCGTATCGCACGGCCCGACCGCCGTCCCAGCGCGCGGACCAGACGTGGTCGTCTGCGTCGACGGTCATGCCATCGGGAACGCCGTCGCCGTCCGCCGTCTCGAGGAACGTCCGTCGGTTCGTAAGCGCGCCCGTCTCCCGGTCGTAGTCGAACGCGTACACCGCGTGAGCCTCGGACTCGGTGACGTAAAACGTCTCGAGGTTTCGAGAGAACCCCATTCCATTTGGAATATCAACACTTTCGATGACGACGGTCGCGGTGCCGTCGGGCTCGAGGCGGTAGAGGTCGCCCAGCTCGTCGTCGCCGGGCATCGTCCCGCAGAATACCCGACCCTCGGGATCCGCGATAACGTCGTTGAACCGGGTCTCGGCGTCGATCTCGACCACCGGTTGGGCGATGTCGTCGCCGGGCTCGAGCCGGCTGACAGTACCGTGGGTGAACAACAGCAACGCGCCGTCCTCCTCGATCGTGTACCCGCCGATCGGGACGCCGTCGGTCTCGTAGACGAGTTCGTACTCGTCGCGTGCGGGGTCGTATCCGTAGAGTTCGCCGGCTGGGATGTCGACCCAGTACAGTCGTCGATCGTCGGGGTGCCATAGAGGCCCCTCACCGGTGTGAGCACGGGTATCCGCAATACGTTCTCGTTCGGGCATAGTCATTATTGTCGGGCGTTTACACTTGAATCTGTACTCATTGATTCCCCTCGCTCGCAAAGCAGCCACCAGCACTGTTTGGGTTGGCACTCGACTGTGTCCGGGAGTGCAGCGGTTTCGACGACGATCGCAACACTGCGACGATATCGGAAATCCGTTTTGCGAACGATCGATTCACGGCACTTCGGTTGATCGTTGCACAACTACCCTATTTCATATACTGTATAGTAGACTGGTAAAAAGGATAAACCACGCGAACGAAGTCAGTTCGATTCGGTATCGCAGGAGACGATCCGTACCAGTTTGCTGCTGATCTATCTCTTCGCAACCCGGTTCGCACCAACACGACGACCACACCTGAGTTTGGTCGGTTGTCGACGTGGAGCGGGCCTCAGAACGCACTCGGTGCAAATCCGCCGTCGACCGTGAGCACCTCCCCCGTGACGTACGACGACGCATCGCTCGAGAGGTAGATCGCCGTGCCGACGAGTTCCTCGCGCTCCCCGACGCGGCCCAGCGGCGTTCGCTCCTGAATTCGCGTCCGTTTCTCGGTCCCCGCGGCGTAGGTGTCGGCGTTCTGTGGGGTGATGAAGAAGCCGGGTGCGATGGCGTTGACTCGAACGTCAGGTGCGAGTTCCTTCGCGGACGCGCGGGTAAACGCCTCGACACCCCCTTTCGCCGCCGAGTAGGCGGGCAGGTTCTCCATCGCCAGCCGCGCCGCGAGCGAGGAGATGTTCACGATGCTTCCGCCCTCCTCCATCGCCGGGGCAAACGTCTGCGTGACGCGCCGAACGCCGTCGAGCGCGACGTCGGTCACGAACTCCCAGTCCGCGTCATCGATTTTCCGGACGTCCTCGCGGGAGATCGCGCCCTGGGAGGCGACCACGACGTCGATTCCGCCGAGGGCCTCCTGGGCGACCTCGCGAACCCGCTCGAGCGAGTCTCGGTCGGTGACGTCACACAGTACCCGGGCCGTCCTCGCACCGTGGTCCTCGAGGAGGTCGGCGGTCTCGTCGACACGGTCCTCGCTTCGACTCGTGGCGATGACGTCGGCACCGTCGGCAGCGAACCCGACCGCAATCGCCTGGCCGAGTCCGCTGGTTCCGCCGACGACGATCGCTCGTTTGCCCGTTACGGTTACCGGATGGTGCACGTACTCGTCCATACGTCACCTACACGGGTCCATCTACGAATAGGTTTCCACGACCGCAAGCGATGAATCCATCGTTACACTGATTGCGATACTGTCTCGTCGATCCGTCCCGACCATCTGTTCGACGATAATATTCTGTAGTAGAGAACGCTACTTCACAGTGTTTCCTGACATATTTTGTCCTCGAGATGTCCCGTGTTCCAAATCGATCCCTCTGGGAACGCGGCTGGACGAGTCCCATTCGAGCCGAACCTGGTGTGTGGCTTCGATTTCACCACGTTCGACGGAGTTGGGGAACTCCATCATTACACATGTATGGTTGTAATTTTCCGAAACGGATGGAGACGCAAAACTGGCCGATAGCTCGTATGACGCGGTTCCGATTCGAATATACGATACGGTATGTAGTCTGTCCTCCCCCGTCGAGAACGGTCTGCAGACTGGTATACCCTCTATATAGAGAACGAACCTGTTGTAATGATAAACATATGCTGATAAATAATTCGGATGACTCCATGATCGACTAAAAGCACAACGGGGTGAGGACGGCCGATGGCACCTCCGACTCGTACTGATCGACCGACCGTCCAACAGAATTATACTGACCGCTGGCCGAGTCGAGGTATGCGCGCACTTGCCAAAACGAGCCGTGAGTACGGCGCGGTGGAACTCGTCGATCGGTCGCGACCCGAACCCGCTGCCGACGAGGCGTTGATCGAAGTCGACTACGCCGGCCTCTGTGGAAGCGACGCAGGCATCTACAAGTTCAAGTCCGCCTTCGAACGGATGAGCTTGCCGACGGTGATCGGCCACGAGTACACCGGCCGCGTCGTCGAGGTCGGTGACGACGTCGCCGGCCTCGAGCTGGGTGATCGAGTTGTCGAGCGGCCAATTCGTAGCTGTGGTTCCTGTTACCAGTGTAAGATCGGCGAGGAAAACGTCTGTCAGGACGCTGTGATCACCGGCGTCGACCACGACGGCGCGTACGCGGGGTACATCTCGGTCCCCGAATCGGCGCTACAGCGCGTCGGCGACGACGTCGACCCGCGCCACGCCGCGCTGGTCGAACCGACCAGCATCGGGGCACGAGCGGTCGTCCACAACTCCCGCGTCGGCGCAGGTGATCGCGTCATGGTCGCCGGTCCCGGTCCGATCGGTCTCCTTACGGCGCAGATCGCCGACGCGCAAGGCGGCGACGTCGTCGTGGCGGGCGTCGGCAACGACGTCAGTTACCGACTCCCGCTGGCCGAGGAACTCGGATTTCGGACGGTCAACGTCGAGGAACACGACCTCGAGGCCGTTCGCGAAGAACTGACCGACGGGGTCGGCTACGACGTCGTTTTCGATACGACGGGCCACCCGTCCGGGCTGACGATGGCCGTAGACGAGGTGCGCAAGGGCGGCCAGATCGTCGTCGTCGGGCAGACTGGCGAGACGACGATGCCCTACTCGCCGCTGGTCCGGTCGGAACTGGATCTGCAGTGTTCGTACGCGTCTACCTACGAGGATTTCGACCGATCTCTCCGGCTGATCGCCACGGGCGACGTCGACCTCGAGACCGTCCTCGACGATCGCTACTCGCTGCTCGAGGTGGACGAGGCGTTCGAAGCGTTTCTGGGCGGTGAGACGTGCAAGCCGGTGTTCGACGTGAGTTTACTCCGAGAGTGATCGCCGAGCGTTGCGTGGCGGCGAGTTACTTCTCGAATTTGTCGGTTCGTCCTTATAATACGATAGATGATAATAGATGCTATTACTATATATTCTGTTACTATATTGGTCCGAACGAACTGCGTTGCGGACGGTTCCGATCGATTGTATCGTGTGTGCCGCCAACTAAACGTATTGACGCCGATTAATCGATCTCGACACAAACATTGGTAGTCGTCAAATAGTGTTCGGTTGAGAGGAGATGAGGGTCAACAAATCGAGTCTATCAAACCCACAATTCGAGCATTGTACCGACTCTTCGCCCGGGTTGACACTGTGTTTGTGTCGGTGACATCCGTGAGGTGGTTTGAACGGCAGTTCGACACTATGACGCAGATATGCCGATTTAATATATAGGTATGGGTACCGATAGCTTTGGTGTCTACCGGAGTCTAATTCGAGTGGCGAGGGGGCGAGCCTGTCGGAACATCTGTCTGAATTCGTCTCGTGATCCCCCGAGTTTGATCCCACAACTTCGACTCGCCGACGCTGTTCTGCTGCGGCGTCGAGTCCACACGGGCTGGCGTCGACGGACCGAGGCGCACGGCGCTTTCGTACGCTCGAGACAGTCACAGCTGTCGGCGTCGGCGTACGCGAGTTCCCCGACGACGTCGAGATCCACGTCCTACGCTCCTCAAGCAGCCACGAAAGCTTCGGTCGCACCTGAAACGACCAACTGATCGAACGTCCCCTCGAGCTACCGTTCGGCTGGAACCAGCTCGTCTGCCGGTTCCGATTCGGCTTCGGCGTCGCTCTCGCTCGCCTCGTCGCCGTCGGTCTCAGCGATGGGGTGGCCCCTGACGAACGACCGCGTTCGTTCACGCTGTGGGTTTTCGAAGAACGATTGGGTGTCGTTCGACTCGACGAGTTCGCCGAGGTAGAGAAACACCACTTCGTCCGCGAGCCGTCTGGCCTGGTCCATGCTGTGTGTGACCATGACGATCGTGTACTCCGTCTTCAGTGACTCGAGCGTCTCCTCGACCCGTTCGGCCGAGATAGGGTCGAGCGCCGAGGTCACTTCGTCACAGAGCAACACGTCGGGTTCGACGGCGAGTGAACGAGCGAGACAGAGCCGCTGAATCTGGCCGGTCGACAGTTCGGCTGCGGGCGTCTCGAGACGGTCACGAACCTCCTCCCAGAGGTTCACCTTCCGCAGGTAGCTCTCGACCAGGTCGTCGAGTTCCGATTTCGACTCGTAGTCGCCGTGGATCTTCACGCCGTAGGCGACGTTCTCGTAGATCGACAGCGGTAACGGCGTCGGCGTCTGCGGAACGTAGCCGATCCGTCTGCGAATCTCGGGTGCCGGCTCGTCGGTGTCGTAGATCGAGCGGTCCTCGAGGAGGACGTCGCCCGAGACGTCGACGTTCGACTGGATGTCGTGGAGGCGGTTCAGCGATTTTAACAGCGTCGACTTCCCACAGCCGGAGGGGCCGATGATCGCTGTCAGGCGGTTTTCCGGAAACTCGACGTCGACGCCTTTCAGCGCCTCGACGTTGCGATTTCCGGTGTACGTTACGGCGAGGTCTTCCGTTCGAAGTGCGATCTGTTGGCTCATGAGTGTCTTCCTCCTGGTGCGTATCGTGCGAACCGTCCGGCGAGTAGCTTCGAGATCAGAATCAGCCCGAGGACGGCGACGATGAGAACGAACGACGCCGCGTACGCGTGTGACCGAACCTCCGCGTTGAACGACGTCGACTGATCGAAGATGAGAATCGGCAGGGTCGTCGCCGGTTCGAAGAGACCGGCGGGCATCTGGGTGCTCCGACCGGCGGTAAACAGCACCGTCGCGGCGTCACCGATCCCGCGGGCAAAGCCCATGATGATTCCGGCGACGACGCCGGGAAGCGCCGCACGGACGGTCATCCGCGCCGTCTCGAATCGTGTCGCACCGAGTCCGTACGCCGACTCCGTGACCGTCTCCGGCGCGGACCGCAGCGCCTCGTCGGTGTACCGGGTCATGATCGGATACTGGAAGATCGCGATGGCGACGATACCGAAAAACAGGCTGGTCCGGGCGCCGACGGCGATGATCACCGTCAGGACGAACACCCCGTAGACGATCGGCGGCGTCGCCCAGAGCACGTTCAGGAACATGTTCACGGTATCGGAGAACCGTTCGCTCGAGTAATCACTCTGGAGATAGATCGCCGTCGAGATGGCGAGAACCATCGAGACGACCGTCGCGGGACCGACGATGAAGATGCTCCCGAGGACGGCGTGGAGGAAGCCACCGTCTCCCTCGAGCATGTACCGCGATCCCGGCGGCGTAAACACGATCGACGGATCGCCGAGGAGCGCGGCGCCACCTCTGACGATCGTCACGCCGACGACCAGAAGCATGACGCCGACGACGAGTGCGGTCGCAGCCCGGACGAGCACGCCGAACAGTCGCTGTTTGGCGTATCGATCCATCAGTACTGCCACCTCCGTCTGAGTCGCCGCTGGACGAGCATGGCCCCGAAGTTGAAAAACCAGACGACGACGACCAGCATGAGTCCGACGAAGATCAGCGCGGACTGGGTGATCGGGATCGACATCAACTCGCCGAAGTCGCTGACGATCAGCGTCGGGAGCGTCTGTCCCGTCGCGAACAGCGAGTCCGGCATCTGCGTCTGACCGCCGATGAGCATGGCCGGGACGATCGTCGCGCCGAAGACGCGTCCGAAGCCGAGCAGGACCGCCGAGAAGATACCCGGCCCCGCCGCGCGCAACAGGACCGATCTGATCGTCTCCCACTTGGTCGCGCCGACGCCGAGCGAGGACTCGCGCAACTCGTCGGGGAGGGCCTCGAGGGACTCGACGGACAGCGAGATCATGAAGGGCGTGACGACGATCGCCATCACGAGGCTGACGGTGAAGATACCCAGACCGGTCGCGCTGGCGCCGACCGCCGGGGCGAGGTAGTTACCGACGAACGGAACCACGACGAGCAACGCGACGAGTCCGAAGATGACGCTCGGAATCGCGGCGAGTACGTCGATGAACGACGAGACGATCACTTTCAGCCGTCCCCCGGCGTACTCGGCGATGTAGATCGCCACCAGGATCGCGATCGGCGTCCCCATGAGCATCGAAACGACGGCCACGTAGATCGTGCCGACGATCGCTGGCAGGAAGCCAAACTGGTTCTGTGACGGATCCCAGTTCGCCGACGTCAACATCTGCACCAGTGAGTACTCCGCGAGCAGCGGCAGCGATCGGTGGACGAGCGTCAGGACGATCAGACAGAACATTCCGATCGCGAAGTAGCCGGCGCCGCGAAGCCAGTAGCTACTCAGTCGCTCGGCGAGCAGTCGCCGGCCGAGACGATCCGATCGTCGGTCGGCGTCTCCCGATTCTATCGATTCCTCCATCGGTCACCTCACGGTCCGTTCGCCAGGGTTTCCTGGGCCTCGTCGAGTCGGTCCTCTTCAAGTGGCACGTAGCCGTTTTCGCGGACGTACTGCTGGCCGTCAGTCAGCACGAACTCGACGAAGTCGTACGCTTCATCCTCGAACGGACCGTTCGAGGCGAGGAACATCTCGCGGGCCGGCGGCGCGGGATACGTCCCCTCCTCGACGGCGGCGAGGAACTCCTCGCGGGTCTCGTAGAACTCCTCGTCCTCCGAGAGCGTGCCGTCGCCGTCGAGATCCAGCGGAACCGGCCGGATGTCGCCCTCGAGTTCGCCGCTTTCCAGATCGTAAACGTAGTTGATGTTGTTCAGCGAGATAGCGTTCTCGTCGCTTGCGATGGCCTCCGCGACTCGCTGATCGCCGTCGTGGTTCGCGTCGGCCAGTTCCTCGAGTTCGTTCTCAGTGTAGGCGTCATCCTCTCCGCCGAGGAAGTCTCCCCACTGCTTGTACGCGGCCGAGGCGTCGGAGCGGCCGTAGACGACGATCTCCTCGTCGACGTCGGCGTCGACGAGTTCGCCCCAGTTCGTGATCTCCCGCGTAAAGATCGCCTCGAGGTCCTCGCGGGTGAACCCACTCTCCTGAATGTCGTCGAGAACGGGGTTATCGACGTTGACCGTGCCGACGACCGTATCGACGAGCATCGGGACGGCGAACAGTCCCTGATCGATCTCCTCCTGTTCGGGCTGGCGTCCCATCATCGCGACGTCGACCTGATCGTTCAGTACGTCCGAGACGCCAACACCCGTTCCGCCGCCGCTGATGTCGAACGAGGCGTCGGATTGATCCTCGTAGATGTCCGCCCAGACCTCGACCATCGGCAGCGGACCGACCCCGCCCGAGATTCGAACGGCTGACCCCCCGTTGGACGACGTACACCCCGCAACCGAAACCGCACCGCCCACAGCTGTCGCTTTCAACAAAGCACGACGCGAATAGTATCCATCCATCGTTACCCCGCCGTTTGGACTCGGGTTTTGTAACCCCTCGTCAGCCTGCAATGCTCCCCTCCTCACGGTGAAACCAGCAATACCCTCGTATCCGTGCCTGTCACAGACACCCGTAGGACAGTTTCCCACACACGATAGACCAGTCGATCTCGAGTAGTCGAAAACGGGGGATAGGGGCCCGCTACTTGAGTCTGAGGCCACCGTCGCCCGCGACAGTCGTCGTGGCACCGAGTGATCGAAGCACGTCCTTCCGCCGGCTCGATTCTGGTGGTCGCTCGTTCCGACGAATCTAGCCGTGATTGGAGCCAGCAGCGCCTTCTGCAAATATCGCCTGTGTCTGCGACGGTCCGATATCTCGACACACCGGGCGTTTTCGTACGGTCTGTGATGACTGATTGCCGGTTGATCGGTCGCCGGTCTGTGATCGACCGGTACCGACGTGTAGCGGTCCGTATCAGAGAAGGACCGAGAGGGTCGCGAGCGAGAGCGTACTGGCAACGAGCAACGCGATCAGTACGACGAGAACGGGGAGCGGTCCCGCCTTCCGGAGTTCTGTGAGCCGGATCTCCGTTCCGAGACCGACGAACGCGAGCACGAACAGCCAGTTGTAGGCATTTTCGATGGCAGCGAGCTGGTCAGGGGAGAGCACACCTGCCGTGGCGACGAGGACGAGCGCGAGAAAGCCGAGGACGAACTTCGGAAATTCGTCCCAGAGCGTCCGAACCGTGGGTCGGCTTCCGTCCGCCGATCGGGCGTAGTACCCCGCGTACCCGAGTACCACGACGCCGATCAGTGCGTTTCGTGCGAGTTTCGTCACCGTCGCCCACTGGCCGGCGACGTCCGAATGAGCGAAGCCGACGGCGACGACCGGTCCCGTCGAGAACATGCTGACACCGGCCCAGATCCCGAAGACAGTCCCCGACAGTTCGAGTGCGTCACCCACGATCGGGAAGACGACGATCGTCACCGCATCGAACAGCAAGACCGTCGCCGCCGCGTACGCGACCTGACTTTCGCGTGCGCGGATCGCTCCGCCGACCGCCACGATGGCCGAAACGCCACAGATACCGGAGCCGGCTGCGAGCAACGAACCGAGCCGATCAGCGAGGCCAAAGACGTTCCGCGAGAGCAGTTCGACGACGACGATCGTCGATCCGGTGACGAGCGCGATGACGGCCACCACGACGACGCCGGCCTCGAGCAGCGTATCGAGTGTCAGGGATGCACCCATGAGGACGATTCCGGCACCGAGCCAGAGTTTGTGAGTGGCGATCCCCGGCTCGAGGCGATCGGGGACGCCGACGGCGTTCGCCAGAACGAACCCGAGTCCGATCGCGACGAGCAGGTGGTTCGCGCCGAGGACGAGTTCGATTCCTCGAGCGAGAACCGCGCCGAGACAGAGAACCACGAGCCCGGGGAGAAATCGGCGGGCGGACATCACCAGGGGATCGGAAGTTCGAACGCACCGACCAGTACGACGATCACCGCGCCGACAGCAACGCTTTGCCAGTCCCGCTCGAGGTCCCTCCAGTGGGTTCGAACCATCTCGGCAGCCGCCGCCCAGCGATCGAACGACATTCGTTCGATACCTCCGCTTCGCGTCACTTTACGCTTGTCGATCCTGTCCGAAATAGCGGACAATGTTGCGTGTACTGATGACGAAAATCCGAGTTTTCCCCAGCCGACTCGAGGCTGCGGGTACTCGAGCGCAGCGATACGTCTCTTCAATTCGACGTCGGCGTCGGGCGGTCCCGACATCGGAACAGAGTTCGAGACACGAGACTGCCTCGAGCGTCGCCAGTTGGTCGGATTATAAGTACCGAACGGGAGCGCCGCGAAATGCGGCTCGGGGATGCGGTCTGGAACGATCGAAAACGCGAACGCGAACCGGTTCGTGCCCTACTTGTGGCGCTCGAGCAGATCGTAGCTGCGCTCCCACTCGGCGTCGTCGTCGAAGTACCGTTCGGCGAGCGGCTGGTCGGGCATCTCGCCGACGGCCTGTTTCTCCTGCTGGTAGGACGGGCGGTCCTCGTCGACGTAGTAGCGGCCGGTCAGGACGGTACCTTCGTTCAGGACGTCCTCGGTCTCGCGCATCATCTCGGCGGCCTCTTCCCGGTTGGTGTGATCGAAGTCGTAGTCGTCGGACTCCTGGACGTCGATGTAGGGGACGTACTGGCGTGCGTCCTTGTTCCAGGTCGGACACTGGGTCAGGAAGTCGACGTGGGCGAAGCCGTCGTGTTCGATGGCTTCCTTGATGATCTCCTTGGCCTGGTTCGGGTTGACGGCGGCGGTGCGGGCGATGTAGCTCGCACCGGCGGTCAACGATTGGGACAGCGGCCGGATAGGCGTCTTCGCGCTGCCCGAGGGCTGGGTCTTCGATTTGTGGCCCTTCGGGCTGGTGGGCGAGGTCTGGCCCTTCGTCAGGCCGAAGATCTCGTTGTTGAACACGATATAGGTCATATCGTGGTTCTCGCGGGCCGTGTGGATGAAGTGGTTGCCACCGATGCCGTAGCCGTCACCGTCGCCGCCAGCGGCGATGACCTCGAGTTCCGGGTTCGCGAGCTTGGCGGCACGGGCCACGGGCAGCGAGCGGCCGTGGATCGTGTGGAAGCCGTACGTATCCAGATAGCTATTCAGTTTGCCAGAACAGCCGATCCCGGTGACGGTCAGCACTTCTTCGGGGGTCTTTCCGACTTCCGGCAGGGCCTGCTTGAGCGACTTCAGGACACCGAAGTCGCCACAGCCCGGACACCAGGTCGGCTGCGGTTCGACACCGGGCGTAAACTCGTCCCGGTCGATCTCTCGTTTCTCACCGATCGCGTTGAATGCACTCATGGTTAGTCACCTGCCGCGGGTTCGATTCGTACCTGTGCCTCCGGCTGCTGGTCCTCCTCGGCAACGTTGACTTCGTAACCCTCAACGACCTCGGCGGGCTCGAAGGGGTTGCCGTTGAACTTCAGCAGGCTGGTCATCTTGTCGCCGTACTGACCCAGTTCCTTCTGGATCAGGCCGCGGAACTGTCCGGTGGCGTTCATCTCGACGACCATCGCCTCGTCGACGCTCTCTAAGAACTCCGTCACTTCCGTCTCGGGGAAGGGCATCATATCGGAGACGCTGATCCCCTTGACGGAGTGACCCTGCTCGTTCAGCCGCTCGACGGCCTCCTGGACGGCACCCTGGGAGGAGCCCCAGGTGATGATGCCGTAGTCGGCCTCGTCGGGGCCGAAGTACGTCTGGGTCGACTCGCGTTCCTCGTCGAGTTCCGCGCGGATGGCCTCGAGCTTCTCGAGGCGCCGTTCCATCTGGGCGACGCGGTTGTCGGGGTCCTCGCTGATGTGACCGACCGGTGAGTGCTCGTTCCCGGTCGCGAGGTAACGGCCGCCCTTCTGGCCGGGGATCGACCGCGAGGCGACGCCGTTCTCGGCGTCCTCGTAGTTGAAGCGCTTGAACTTCCCGGAGTTGTCGTGTGCGGCCTCCTTGAGCTCTTCTTCGGTCAGCGTCGAGCCGAGGTCGGGCGAGACCTCGCGGTCGAAAAAGTCGACGTCGACGTTCTTGTTCTCGCCGGAGAGCTTCTGGTCGTAGATGAGGATCGCCGGAATCTGGTAGTCCCAGGCGATCTCGAAGGCCAGTCGCGTCTGCTCGTAGGCTTCCTCGATGTTGCCCGGCGCGAAGACGACGCGCTGGGAGTCGGCCTGGCTCGTATAGAGGACGAACTCGAGGTCGGACTGCTCGGGCTTGGTCGGCATCCCGGTCGAGGGACCGGCACGCATCGACTCGACGAGGACGATCGGCGTCTCGGTCATCTCCGCGAGCCCGAGCGGTTCGCTCATCAGGGCGAAGCCGCCACCTGAGGAGCCGGACATGGCCTTGACGCCGGCGTGGCTCGCACCGACGGCGAGTGCGGCTGCGGCGATTTCGTCCTCGACCTGCTCGGAAACCCCGCCCATGTCGGGGAAGTTCTGGCTGAGGATGGTGAACACGTCGGTCCACGGCGTCATCGGATAGCCGGCGATGAATCGACAGCCGGCGTCGATGGCTCCGTAGGCGATCGCGTTCGAGCCCGACAGCAGCGCCTGCTCGGTCTCGTGGTCGCCCGTCGGGGCGCGGAGGTCGTGTCCGGTCTCGAACTCGTCCTCGACCATCTCGTAGGCGTCGTGGAGAATCTCGAGGTTCGACTCGAGGACGTCGCCGCCCATCGCATCGGACATCAGATCCTCGATGTGCTCGAGTTCCATATCGAGCAGGGCGGCGGTGACGCCGACCCCTGCGGTGTTACGCATGACCTCGCGGCCGTGTTCCTTGGCGAGGCCGCGCAGATCGACCGGATAGACGTGCCAACCGTTCTCCTCGGCACGTTCCTCGAGGTCGAGTGTCGCAACCGCTTCCTCGTCGATCAGTCCCTCGTCGTAGACGATCACGCCACCCTCGCGCAACTCGTCTAGGTTCTCCGAGAGAGGTTTGATCTCCTCGTTGCCGTAGTAGGCCTCCTCCTGTGGGTTTCGGGCGAACGAGTCCCCGAGTGCAAGCAGGAAGTTGTAGCCGTCTCCCCGTGACTGTACCTCGTGCTCGGCGGCCCGGATCTCGACGTACGTGTGGCCACCACGGATCCGCGAGGGATAGTGGCGGTGTGTGAATACGTCGAGCCCCGAGCGCATCAGCGCCTTCGCGAAATTCTGGCTCGTCGAGTCGATCCCGTCTCCGGAACCCCCTGCGATTCGCCAGATGAGTTCGTCGTCGCTCATAGGTAAATCAGTGGCCGGTGGGCCAACCGTACCCGAATTTTGCTCTACCGGACCTAAAGCCTTTGCTATAGATTACCAAGGATCTTTCATGAAGAATGAACGTCCGTTGTAAATTCCTCGTTACGTATCGATATTAGTTTTCATAGAAAACTAGTTTACCGTTTCTCAAGTTCGAGCCCCGGCGGACCGACGAGATCGATCCCACACTCGTCGAGAAACTCGCGAAGGAACTCCGCTCGGTCAGTGATCTCGGCGGGCCGATGCGCGTCGGTGCCAACCGTGACGGGGACGTCGAACGCTCGAAGCTCCTCGAGAAACGACTCATTGGGGTGGACGATGCCGGCGTCGGTCAGCGCTCGGCCGGCGTTTATCTCCGGCACCGTCCGCGAATCGGCGAACGCGCGAGCGACCCGCCGGTACTGCTCGTCCGTCGCCCGTCCCCGTAGCGGCGGCGTCCGTGCGATCAGGTCGACGTGGCCGGCGACGTCGAACAGTTCGGACTCGACGAGCGCGACGAGCCGATCGAAGTACGCCGCGACGACACCGTTGAGGTCGGCGTCGTTTCGGCCCCGAAAATTCGATGGGACCTGTACGTTTCTCCCGTCGACCGTGTGGACGCTCCCGATCGTGTAATCGAACGCCGCCGTCTCGAGAAAGTCCCGAATCGCGGCTTCGTCCCGGGGATCGTAGTCCATCTCCACCGCGTCGTAGATCTCGATCGACGTCTCCTCGCGAAGGCGCTCGATCGCCCGTCGTCGGCGCTCGTAGGTGAGATCGAGGTTGAATCCGTAGCGACTTCGCATCGTCACCGTGTGCTCGCGCGGGGCGACGTTGCAGTGGTCGGCGAAGCCGATCCCCTCGAGTCCGGCGACCTCGGCGGCCTCGACCATCGCCTCGAGGAACTCGCCGTCGGAGTAGTTCGAGTGGAGGTGAAAATCTCGCATACGGCGCGTAGGGGAGCTGACGGGTTAGCCCTTCTGCTGGGTACCAACCGTGGCGCTTCTGCTGGACGGTCACCGTGATGCGAGGGCCACCATCGAAGCCGTCCGTTGCCGAGTCGCTTCGCGGGCGGAGAATCCGCTCACTCGTTTCGTGGATTACTCGGGTGGTAGTCTGTGTCGTACTCGCCGGGTTGGTCGTCGACGCGGTCGGGGTTGAGCCGACCCGACAGCAGCATGAAGTCGACGAGGGTGAGCGCGAGCATCGCCTCGACGACCGGCACGCCACGCGGCGGGAGGACGGGGTCGTGGCGGCCGATGACCTGTTCTTCTTTGAGTTCGCCGGTCTCCCAGTCCGCGGTCTGTTGGCTCTTGGGAATCGACGTCGGCGCGTGGAGGGTGACCTCGCCGTAGATCGGTTCGCCACTCGAGATGCCGCCCTGAATGCCGCCGTGGTCGTTCTCGACCGGAACCGGATTCCCGTCGTCGTCGAACTCCCAGTCGTCGTTGCGATCCTTGCCGGTCCACTCCGCGGCGTCGGTTCCGAGGCCGAACTCGAAGGCCGTCGTCGCCGGAACCGCCATCATCGCCTGGCCCAGCCTGGCCGAGAGCGAGTCGAACCGCGGCGCGCCGAGGCCGACGGGGACGCCGCGGGCCTCGAACTCGATGCTGCCGCCGATGGAGTCGCCTTCCTCCTGGTACTTCTCGATCAGTTCCTGCATCTCCGCCGCGGTCTCGGGGTGGGCACAGCGGACGTCGTTTTCTTCCGAGTGCTCGAGCATCTCCTCGAAGCTCACCTCGGGTGCCTCGACGTCGCCGATCTGGTTGACGTGGGCTTTGAGTTCGATCCCCTGAAGCGCAAGCAGTTTCTTCGCGATGGCGCCCGCGGCGACCCAGTTGACGGTTTCGCGTGCGGAGGAGCGCCCGCCGCCGCCCCAGTTTCGCGTCCCGAACTTCGCGGAGTAGGTGAAGTCGCCGTGGGAGGGACGAGGCGCAGTGATAAACGGTTCGTACTTGCCCGACCGGGCGTCTTTGTTCTGGATAACCATCCCGATCGGCGTTCCCGTCGTGTAGCCGTCCTGAATGCCGGAGTTGATCGTCACGTCGTCGGGCTCGCCGCGGCTGGTGGTGATCATCGACTGGCCGGGCTTTCGCCGATCGAGGTCCTCCTGGATGTCCTCCTCGGAGAGCTCGAGGCCGGCGGGACAGCCCGAGACGGTACAGCCCATCGCCTCGCCGTGGCTCTCGCCGAACGTGGTCACCTGAAAGAGGCGACCGAAGCGGTTGCCGTTCATTACCCCTCTGTTCTGGGACGTGGCCACTTAGCCCTACGGAATCGACGGAGGAGTATACGGTCTACTGTCCGTCAGTACCGCCGCATCCTGGACCCGTCTTCGGGTGCGGTGGTACACGGGGACAGCAATCCGTATACAGAACGAGGCGGTCGCGCCGGGACAGCGGGACGACAATCCGTATCAGGCGAGACCGAGCTGTGCGAGGCCGCCGTACTCGAACAGGAACAGGTAGAGCTGGACGACGCCGGCGACGATCAACAGCGCGCCGCCAGCGCGCTCGAGGATCCGTCCCGAGGGGACGATCCGGCGGAACAGCGATTCGTGACCGACCGCCGTCAGAAGCGTCACCGCGACGAGCATCACGACCATGCCACCGGCGTACGCGCCGACAGTGAGGAACGCCGCTACCGGACCACTCGAGAGACTCGAGAGGACGACCGTGATGAAAAACGGGGCCGTACAACCGGCGGCGGCGATCGCATAGGCGACGCCAAAGGCGAAGTAGCCGCGATAGCTTCGGTCGCGTTCGGGCAATTGCATCGTAAACAGGCGGCCGTGGGTGAGTCCGCCGAGCATCGCGATTCCGAGGACGATCAGCGCGAGTCCGACGGCGCCGCCGAGTAACACCAGCCGGTGGAAGTACTGCGAGCCGACGGCGACGGCGATGCCGACCAGTCCGAGGTAGACGGCGAACATGCCCGCGCTGGCGACGAGACTCACGACCGAGCCCCGTCTGATCGCCGCGCGCGTCGAGCCCGTGACGTCGTCGCCGAGGTAGTAAGCGACGTACCCCGGAAGCATCGGAAACGCACACGGGGCGAAAAACGTCGCCGATCCGGCGGTGAACGCAAACAGGAGGCGTAGGTCCGAGAGCACGGGTTATCCGTCGAGTTCCTCGTCTACTCGCTCGATGATGTCTTCGGCGTCGGTCGTCCCGGAGGTGTGCCATCGAACCTCACCGTCGGAATCGACCAGCACGAGCGACGGGTACGCACTGATGCCGAACTCAGCGTGGACGTCGGAGTCGGGGTCGATGCAGGCAGGGTACTCGGCTTCTTCGGCCTCCCAGTACTCGAATACGTCCTGTTCGTCGTCCTCTGGGGAGATCGCACGCATCGCCAGCGTCTCGGTATCGTACTCGTCGCGAACGTCGTGGAGTTCCTCCTGTTGGGGACCACACGGCCCACACCACGTCGCGAAGAAGTAGACGAGCGTGAGGTCGGCGTCGGTGACGATATCGATCTCGTCGCCGCTATCGACGACGCCCAGGCTCTCGTGGCTGAGATCCGCGGGGACGCTCGAGGGGACCTGGTTGCCCATGAGGCTGTTGATCGCGCCGAGACAGCCGGAGAGGGGTACCGACGCCGCAAGTGCGATCACTGCACGCCGCGTGAGCGGTCTGGAGGGGGGGTTGGAGACCATATAATTGGATTCTTGACACCACCACAAGAAGCTTTCTTTCGACGACCTAGATGACAGCCGCCACTGCCATTTCTCACGAGCGATCGGCGTCGCGTCGGCGGTACCGGTATCGACGTTGCTGGCCTCGGTACCGGTGTTTTCGAGGACTCGCGACACCGGCTGTGACGCGACTGTCACATGTTTACTACAGGATGGGTAAATCTTTTGTCCGGCCGGCTCGTTTCGGACGGTATGAAAGCCATCGCTGTGGAACCGGGGGCCGGAGAACCCACTCTCGTCGAACGACCACGACCCGAACCGACGGCCGGCGAAGCGCTCGTTCGGACGCTTCGAGTGGGCGTCGACGGGACCGACCACGAAGTCATCGCGGGCCACCACGGCGACGTTCCCGCGGGCGAAGACGAACTCGTGCTCGGACACGAGGCCGTCGGCGTCGTCGAGGACGCAAACGGGACCGACCTCGAGGAGGGCCAGTACGTCGTTCCGACGGTCCGGCGACGGCCGGGCGGCGTCGGCAACGAGTACTTCGAGCGCGGCGAACCCGACATGGCACCCGGCGGCGAGTACGTCGAACGTGGCATCGCCGGGGCCCACGGCTTCATGGCCGAGTACGTCACGAGCCCCGCGGAGTACCTCGTCCCGATTCCTGACGACCTCGCGGCGCTCGGATTTCTGGTCGAACCGGTCAGCATCTCGGAGAAGGCGATCGAACACGCCGTCGCCACCCGCTCGGCGTTCGAGTGGGAGCCGGAGTCGGCACTGGTCCTCGGCAACGGATCGCTCGGCCTGCTCACGCTCGCGATGTTCGAGGAGACCCTCGAGATCGACCGGACGTACTGTCTCGGGCGACGTGACCGACCCGATCCGACGATCGAGATGATCGAGGAGCTCGGTGCGACGTACGTCGACTCACGCCAAACTTCGGTCCCAGAGATCCCCGAGGCACACGAAGGGATCGATCTTATATACGAGGCGACCGGCTATCCCAAACACGCCTTCGAGACGGTCGACGCGCTCGCGCCCAACGGTGTCGGGGTCCTGCTGGGCGTCCCCGAGCCGTGGGAGTTTGAGGTCGACGGCGGGCGGCTCCACCGGGAGATGGTCTTGCACAACAAGGCGCTGGTCGGCACCGTCAACTCGCATCGGGGCCACTTCGAGGCCGCAATCGATACGCTCTCCCAGCTCCCGGAGTGGTTCGCCGACGACCTCGTCACTGGCGTCTACGGGCTCGAGGAGTTCGAATCCGCCTTCGAGACGGGCGACGACGTCGTGAAGACGGCCGTCGAGTTCGACGCGATCTGATCGGGCCGTCGAGATCACCCGCCACGGCGGGATGTCGGCGACCCGCGTCTAGTTTCTCCCTCGCAGGCGACAGATGGTAACTATTACTACCGTTCGAGTAAGTATCTCTCCTATGGGAGTCGATTACTCACAGCTACACGATCCGAACGCCGAGTACACGATGCGGGATCTCTCGGCGGAGACGATGAACGTCACGCGAGAGCGCGGGGGCGGACGCGACGTCGAGATCACCGATATCCAGACGACGATGGTCGACGGGAACTTCCCGTGGACGCTCGTGCGCATCTACACCGACGCCGGCATCGTCGGCACCGGCGAGGCCTACTGGGGGGCCGGCGCACCCGAACTCATCGAGCGAATGACGCCGTTCTTGCAGGGCGAGAACCCGCTCGACATCGACCGACTTTGCGAACACCTCGTCCAGAAGATGTCCGGCGAAGGCTCGATCGGCGGCATCACCGTCACCGCGATCGCCGGCATCGAAGTCGCGCTTCACGATCTGGCGGGCAAGATCCTCGAGGTGCCCGCCTACCAGCTACTCGGTGGCAAGTACCGCGACGAGGTTCGCGTCTACTGTGATTGTCACACCGAGGAAGAAGCCGACCCGATCGCCTGTGCCGACGAGGCCGAACGCGTCGTCTCCGAACTCGGCTACGACGCGCTCAAGTTCGACCTCGACGTCCCCTCGGGCCACGAGAAAGACCGCGCGAACCGTCACCTGCGCGGCCCCGAGATCGAGCACAAGGCGTCGATCGTCGAGGCCGTCACCGAACGCGTCGGCTCGCGTGCGGACGTCGCCTTCGACTGCCACTGGACGTTCAGCGCCGGCAGCGCGAAGCGCCTCGCAGAGCGCTTAGAGGAGTACGACGTCTGGTGGCTCGAGGACCCCGTGCCGCCGGAGAACCACGACGTCCAGCGCGAAGTGACCCAGTCGACGACGACGCCGATTACGGCCGGCGAGAACGTCTACCGCAAACACGGTCAGCGCCGACTGATCGAAGAGCAGGCGGTCGACATCATCGCACCCGACATGCCGAAGGTTGGCGGCATGCGCGAGACCCGAAAGATCGCCGATCTGGCGGATCTCTACTACATGCCGGTCGCGATGCACAACGTCTCCTCGCCGGTCGCGACGACCGCGAGTGCCCACGTCGGTGCGGCGATTCCGAACTCGCTGGCCGTCGAGTACCACTCCTACGAACTCGGCTGGTGGGAGGACTTGGTCGAGGAGGACGTCATCGAAGACGGCTACATCGAGGTCCCCGAGGAGCCGGGACTCGGCGTCACCCTCGATATGGACGCCGTCGCCGAGCATATGGTCGACGGCGAAGAACTGTTCGACGAAGCCTAACTTCGCCGCACGTCTCTCGCGTTTTTTGTGGATGCCGACTCGACTGCCAAGCGTCGCGTCCAGCCGGTCGACGGCGACTCTCGAGTGTCTATCCGGGAACGCGCACACCGAATAAAATATTAGTGGTGTACGAATACATCACAAATTTATTCCCCGACAGAGAGAGTCGACTGTGACCGATCGAAGACGCGACTCGAGCGAGCCACTCGAGCGAGAAGACCGAACTAAACGAGGACGAACCGGACGGGAACGAACCGACGGCGGCAAGTCGACCGGCGACGCGTTCGAGAGCGGCGACGGGAGCCATCACCCAGGGCCGCCACGGTTCGTCACCGTCGGCGACGGGATCGTCAATCCGAACGGAAACGAGATGGAACCACGGGACGACCTCGCGCCCTGGAATCCGGACGCAGAGGGGGGATACGCCTGGCGCGTCGCCGACGCGCCGCCCGACTCGAGGGCAGAGCCGACGGACGGGCCAGTAGCCGAGTTCGTCCCCGACGTTCCGGGCGTATACATACTGGAACTCGAGGCACCCGACGGCGTCCACGAACTGACCGTTCGTGCGTTTCCGGACTCCGAGGCGGATGGTACCGAACCCCGTCCGCGGATCCGCCTCGAGGCCGACGTTCGAGGCGACCGGATCGAACTCCTGCCCAACGCGACGTTGTCAGGGCGGATATCGACCGCTGTGGGCGGCAGCGAGGATATGGAGGGAGACGCCGACGAAGCCGCGCTCGAGGTCGAGTACTACGTCGACGATCGGGACGACCTCGCGGTCGCTTCCGACGGCACGATCGCGCTCGAGGACGTAACCGAGCGTGCCCGGATCTACGCGGTCGCCGTAACGGACGACGGCCGGTACTCGTTGCCCGACGCGCTCGAGGTGGTTCCGGTCGGCGACAGTGCTGACGGCGACAGTACGGCCCGCGACGACGCGGACGGCGACGGCGTGCGGATCGAGCGACCGTTCGAGCCGCCCGCGTGGGTCGAGAACGCGGTCGTCTACGAGGCGTTTATCCGCCGGTACCCCGATCAGTCCGAGCCGACGTTCGAGACGTTCGCCGACCGACTCGACCACCTCGAGAAACTGGGGATCGACGTCCTCTGGCTGACGCCGTTTCTCGAGACCAAACGCGGCTTCGGCACGCCCGACGAGCTTGGTGGTCCCCACGGCTACCACACGACCGATTATCTCCGAGTCGACCCGGATCTCGGTACGCTCGCGGAGTTCGAGGCGCTGGTCGACGCCTGCCACGAGCGGGGAATCAGGGTCGTCTTCGATCTCGTGATCAACCACACGGCGGACACGCACCCCTTTTTCGAGGCGGCTATCGACGAGGACCACCCCGACCACGAGCGCTATCGCGACTGGTATCGTTGGGAAGATGTCGAGGCCCGCGAACCCGACGCCTACTTCGACTGGGGCGAGATTCCGAACCTCGACCACGGGAACCCGGCGGTTCGGGAGTACCTTCTCGACGTGATCGACTTCTGGGCCCCGAAAGTCGACGGCTTCCGGACCGACGTCGCCTGGGGCGTGCCGCTGAGCTTCTGGGCCGAGGTGTACGACCGGGTGACGAGCGCCGACGCCGAGTTCTTCCTGCTCGACGAGACGCTCCCGTCGTCGGTCGAGATGGGCGGCGGTCGCTTTCACGCCCACCACGACGACAGACTCTACAGCGCACTCGAGACGATCGGCAACGCCGTCGCGACCGACGTCGACGGGGTCGAGGAGGAGACGAACGCCGTAGTCGACGCCTTCACCGATTCGGTCCTCGAGTCCGACGGCGACTCGCCGGACGCGAGTCTCGTCCTCGACGCGGTCGACGAGCGGGCTCGACGCGGCGGTCACCTCTCCTCGCTGTGGCTCACCTACGTCGAGAACCACGATACGGACCGGTACCTGTCGTCGTACGGTCGGGACGCCCAGTTAGCCGCCGGCGCGGCGACGTTTACGCTTCCGGGAATTCCGATGCTCTATGCGGGCCAGGAGACCGGGCTCCGCAAGCGACGCGAGCCGATGAACTGGGGCGAGGAAGACGAGGAACTGCTCGCATACTACCGGCGACTCGTCGACCTCCGAAAATCCCATCCCGCCCTCCAGACCGACGCCGACCTCGAGCGCATCGAGTACGGAACCGAGACGGACGCGGCCGTCGCGTACGCTCGAGCGGATCCCAAACGTGGCCGACGGGTCGTCGTCGCGCTTCACTTCGGCGAGGGAGCGGCGACGATCGGAGTCGACGAAGCGGTCGCCGAGACGGATCTGCTGACCGGCGAGACGGTCGTTCGGAACGAGCGCGACGGACCGGGCATTCGCGACGAGAGTGACAACGGTGCCGACCGTGGGATGGCGGGCGAGGAGTCCACGTTCGACCGCACGATCAGCGTCGAGACGGCAGTCGTCCTCGAAGTCGA
The DNA here is from genome assembly GCF_009807105.1 of Natrialba sp. INN-245. Classification (NCBI taxonomy): domain Archaea; kingdom Methanobacteriati; phylum Methanobacteriota; class Halobacteria; order Halobacteriales; family Natrialbaceae; genus Natrialba; species Natrialba sp. INN-245. The sequence goes on from NZ_WUBV01000046.1 coordinate 105,625, forward strand.
CGAGTAGCCCGCTCGAGGGCGGTTTCGAAAAAACAGGTTGCGGGTCTGTCTACCCTTCCATACCGCCGAACGAGAGGCCGCTTTCGACGTAGCTCTGGGTGGCGAAGTAGATGATCGCCACCGGCAGGGCAAAGAGGCTCGCGAACGCGGCGAACTCGGTCCACGGCGTCTCGTACTCGTTGGCCGCGAGCGAGTAGAGTTCGACCGAGAGGGTGTAGTTCTCCGGTCGGAGAAGCGTCTGGGCGATGATGAACTCGTTCCAGCCGGCGAGGAACGTAAAGATCAGTACGACAGCGATACCCGGCTTCGAGAGCGGGAGGATCACTTCGCGGATGACCTGCCACTGGCTCGCGCCGTCGACGATCGCGGCCTCCTCGTAGGAGACAGGGATGTTGTCCATGAACGTCTTGAGCAGCCACGTGTTGAACGGGACCGCCCCCGCGGCGTAGAAGACGCCGAGGATGAGCAGGTTGTTGCTCAACCCGAGGTTGACGAACAGCGCGTACAGCGCGATGAGCGTCGCGATCGAGAGGCCGGCACCGACCTGCGTGAACAGGACGTAGCCGTAGAGGATCTTCTCTCGGCCGGCGAATTTGCGCCTCGAGAGCGCGTAGGCTCCGGGGATGATGACCGACAGCGAGACGCTGACGGTGACGAAGACGACGATCAGGCTGTTGAACAGCGCGCCAGGCTCGCCGACCTCGCCGTTGTCGAAGATGAAGTCCGACTCGAACAGGACCCACCGGTAGGCGTCCAGGTTGTACGTCGCGGGATCGGCGAACAGCCCGTCGGAGCTCATCAACCCCGCACCCTGGGAGAACGAGGCCGTCACGATCCAGTAGACCGGGAACATGAGCACGACCAGCATTCCGAAGGCGGCGACCGTTCCGATCCCGGTCTTACCGAGGTCGCCAACGCTTCGTCGTCCGGATCGTACCTGTCTGACCGTCTGTGTGATCGTCTCGAGCATCTCAGTTCACCCCCTCCGCGAGCCGTCCCTTCTTGACTGCGAGCCACATGAACATCCCGATGAAGGCGATGGCGGTGACCATGATCGCGGACGCGAAGGCGTACTCGTTGAGTTCGATCGCCTCCCGGAAGCCGTACACCAGGAGGAGTTCGTTCTGTCGACCGGGACCGCCGCGGTTGAACACCCACGGGACCAGGAACTGCTGGAACGAGGCCGCGGCGGTGAGGATCGACGCGAACATCACCGGTCGCTTGATCGCGGGCAACGTGACGTGGTAGAACCGGTAGAGGTAGCCCGCGCCGTCGACTTTCGCCGCGTCGTGGAGTTCCATCGGGACGTCCTGGAGCGCGCTCACGATGATGATCACCATGAACGGGTAGGCCATCCAGACCTCCGTCGTGACGTACGCGAGGAAGGTACTCCACCGACCGCCAAGCCAGGCGACCGGGATGTCGACGAGCAACAGTCCGGGCGCCTCTATGGTGACGAAGAACGCGACGGCGTCGACGACGCCGACGACGCGTTCGACCGCGCCGTTGTACATGGCGAGTATCTCGTTTAGCGGCCCGAACCGGGCGCTACTGAACAGCCCTCGCCAGATCGTCACCCTGAAGATTTCGGGAAAGCCCATCGGAACGATGACGATCGCACGCATGTACCGTTTTCCTCGCACTCGAGAGTGGGTGAGGACGACGGCGATCGTCACGGCGACGACGAGTTTCGCCAGCAGGCTCACGGCGACGAGCAGCCAGGTGATGCCGAGTGAGTTCCAGAACTGGGTGTCGGTGAACAGGGCGACGTAGTTGTCGACGCCGATGAGGGACGCTTCCCCGCCGATGACCGTTCCGGCGTGGGTCGCGTCGGTAACGGAGAGATAGATCAGGAACGCGATCGGGAACAGCATAAACGAGAGAAACAGGGCGATACCCGGCCCGACGAGGAGATAGCCGAACAGGTCTCGGGAGGTTCGATCCGCTCTCAGCCGTCGGTGGCCGAGATCGGTAACGCGGTCGAGGAATGACGTGGACATAGACGAGATAGAGACCCGTCGTTACTCCCAGCGGCCCCGAATCTCGTCGGCGGCCGCGTTCATTGCGTCTTCGGCGCTTTCCTGTTCGTTGAACACCTGCTCGAGGGCGTCCTCGACGGGGTTCCACACCTGATCCATACGGGGGTGTGACGGCATCTGAACCCCCATCGCGACGTTTTCGGCGAACGCCTCGACGTCGTCACCGAGCTCGTCATCGTCGGCGTACTCCTGGTGGACGGGGATGAAGCCGTGGTTCTCGGCGTTCGTCAGAATGACGTCCTCGTTCGTCGAGTGCCACTCCGCCCAGTCGATCGCCGTCTCGAGGGCTTCCTCGTCGGCGTCCTCGAGCGTGGCGGTGAAGTACCAGACCTGGATGCCGGTAAACGGCGTCGGATCGCCACCAGCGATGTCCGGCATCGGAGCGACGGTCGTCTCGATTCCGGACTCGCGGAAGCCGTCGATCTCCCACGGCCCGTTGATCGCGAACGGGGCGTTGCCGTCGTCGAACACCGGCACCTGGGACTCGTAGGCAGGGTCGGCCGGAACGTACGGCCAGATCGACTCCTGGAGGAGTTCGACGCCCTCGATGAACTCCGGCTCGTCGACGCCGAGCGATTCCGTCTCGTCGTCGAAGAAGTAGCCACCGAAGGCGTGGAGGAACGTGCTCACGAAGTACGGATCCGCCGGCGGACACGAGAGGCCGTATCGGCCTTCGGACGGGTGGTGATAGTCGTCCATGATCTCGACCATCTCCTCGAGCGTCTCCGGCGGTTCGTCGACCAGTTCTTCGTTGTACATGAGTGCGACCGTCTCGGCACCGTACGGAATCCCGTACACTGCACCGTCGAATCGGACGGCGTCGGCCGCCGCGTCCGTAAACGTCGCGTCGAGGTCGAGAGTCACGTCGTCGGCGGCGTCGTAGGCAAAGCCCTGTTCGTGGTAGTTGCCGATCCAGTCGTGTGCCCACGCGAACGTTTCCGGTCCGTCGCCGGCCGGGATCGCCGTACTGAGTTGATCTTCGATCTCGGAGATCGCCTCGAGGTTCAACTCGTCGTCTCGTCCCTCGTTGAACCGTTCGGCGTGGTCGACGAGGTCGGTCTCCTCGGCGTCCGAGAAGTCGTGCCACAGCGTCGTCGGCTGGTCGTCGTCTCCGCCGAGACAGCCGGCGACCGACAGCGTTGCTATCCCCCCGATCCCTGCGAGTAGTTGCCTGCGTTCCAGTGACATGACGTAAACAGTGATGAATTATATCTTCATATATTTAATTGTTAGGATACCGTCTCGAGCAGGGGTGTATCAACTTCGTTGAACGTCGAATTAGCGCGGTTTGGGCGTCATTCGCCGAATATGTGGTGATTGTGCTTCGGGGTCCGATCGACGTTCTGAGGAGATCGGGTGGACATCCACTGCCGACTGAAAATATATGCTGTACTAATTCATCCTAAATCGGACCTTTTGAGAAAGCATTTTATAGCTCCTCACCGAACTCCCGGAAAATGGCACGTGTCAGCGTCGAATCGCTCCGGAAGGAGTACGACGTCGGAACCGTCGTCGCCGTCGACGACCTCGACCTCGCGATCGAAGATGGGGAGTTCGTCACCGTTGTCGGACCGTCTGGCTGTGGGAAAACGACGACGCTCCGGATGTTAGCCGGGCTCGAACGGCCGACTTCGGGTCGCATTCGGATCGGCGAGGAGGACGTAACGGACGTTCACGCGAAAAACAGGGACGTCGCGATGGTGTTCCAGAACTACGCGCTGTACCCGCACAAGACCGTCTTCGAGAACATGGCGTTCGGGCTCCGGATGAGTACCGATCTCTCGGCGGACGAACGGGAGACGCGGGTCGTCGAGACGGCCGAGATGATGGACATCGAAGAACTGCTCGAGGACAAGCCGGACGAACTCTCCGGCGGGCAGAAACAGCGGGTTGCACTCGGCCGAGCGATCGTCAGGGAACCCGACCTGTTCCTGTTCGACGAGCCGCTTTCCAATCTCGACGCGAAGCTTCGGACGAGCATGCGCGCCGAGATCCAGCGCATCCAGGACGAACTCGGTATCACGGCCGTCTACGTCACCCACGATCAACACGAGGCGATGACGATGGGCGACCGGATCGTCATCTTGAACGACGGCACGCTCCAGCAACAGGGGAAGCCGACTGACGTCTACGAGAACCCGGTCAACGAGTTCGTCGCGGGCTTCGTCGGTTCGCCGTCGATGAACTTCCTCGACGTCGCCGTCGACGCGACGGGCGGGCGGTTACAGCTGTCGGACCCCGCCGGCGGGTTCCAGTTCGAACTCTCCGCAGGGTACGCCGAGCGCAACGACGTTTCGCTCGAGGCGGACCGGTACACCCTCGGTGTCCGTCCGGAGAACGTTTCGGTCACCGACGCGGGTGCGAAAAACGCGATCACGGCGACGGTCGACGTCGTCGAACCGGTCGGCTCGGACAGCTACCTCCACCTGGACGTCGACGACGAGTTCATCGCCCGCGTCGACGCCGGCGTCGATCTCTCCCCGGGCGACCGCGTATCGCTTACGTTCGACGAGTCTGACGTCCACCTGTTCGATCACGACACCGGACGCGACATTTTCGGCGTCGAGAACGAAGCGCCGACCGCGACGCCCTGACGCAGACGAGACGAGCGGACTCGTCCAACAAGACTCGAGAAGTACGTTTTCGAAACCCCTCCTCACACCTACTCGTGTACAGGAAGCTGACTCGAGGTATCCTCGGCTCGAGCGGCCGTCTCGAGCGCCGTCGCCGTCGCGATCCGGAGGGCGTGGGGCCAGCCGAGCGGCGTCGCGCTGTCGGGAGTCCCGTCGTCGAACAGCTGTTCGGGGAGGTAGCCGCCGTCCCGGCGAAGCGGTCCGTCTGGGTCGACGAGCGCGAGTAACTCGCGTCCGCGGTCCTCGAAACTGGCGGCGGCGTCGGGGTCGTGGCCCTCGAGGAGTTGGCCGAGTTCGGCCGCAGCCTGTGCCCCCCAGGCGGTCGTTACCGTCCAGATCTTCGGTTCGATCTGGTCGCTGGTCCGCCAGGAATCGCCTTCGAAGCGTGCGATTCCTTCGATCGGCCCGTCGGGATCGCGATACAGTCCCTCGAGCGTCGCCTCGACGTGCTGGCAGAGTCGGTTGATCCGATCGTCGTCGACGTCGGCGAGGGCGTCGTACTCCCGGTGAGCGGCCGCCAGTGCGAACGTGCTCCCATCGAATCGGCCGTCGAGTTCACCGTCCTCGAGCCGCAACGCGTACCGCCCACGGTCGTCGAGCCAGAGGGCGTCGATCCCCTCGTAGACCGCTTGGGCCTGCTCGCGTGCGTGATCTCGGTGGTCGTCCGGAAGCGGCGCTCGGGCGATCGCCGCGTACGCCTCAAGGTAGGTCGCCGCGGTGTGGGTAAAGCGGCCGGTCATGTTTTCCCAGGCGTTCTGGACGCGACCCGGGAGGCCGTCGTCTTCGAGAACGGCGTCGAGGCCGTCGAGCGTGGCGGCCAGTGCGTCCCGAACCCCGTCGTCGTCCGAGTCGACGAGTCGCAGGTAGGTCGCGAGGAAGGCCGCGACACTCGCCGTCTGGTCGGCCTGGTAGTCGACCGATCCCGCGTCCCCATCCTCCACTCGGCCGTGTGCCCAGCCGGGGGCGAGTCTCCCGTTGTGTGGCCAGACGCGGTGGGGCCAGGTTCCGTCGGCGAGTTGCGTCTTCACGTAGAACTGCGCGCTCTCGCGATGCCACTCCGATAACCCGATGTCGGCGCGGTGGTCGGCCTCGAGAAGAAACGACGAAATCTCCGCGTCGTCTCTGAACCAGGTGTAGCCGTAGCCGCCGGTGTATCGGAAGAACGGATCGAACTCGGGGCCGGCGATCCGGGCGCCGTTTGCCGCCCGAAGGAACGCCAGCACGCGGAGGTCCGTGGCGATTCCCTCGAGGCCGTCTGCGCCCACGCCGTCGGGAAGCCGTCGGTCGTACTGTTTGCGTCCCGCCTCGAGGAGCGCGTCCGTGCTTCCGTGATCGGATGCCGCGGCACGGGCGCGTTCAAGGCCGGCGGTTCGGCCGTCGTCCGGCTCTGAAAGCACCGTCGCGATGGTCGCAGCCGGCGTCGCCCCCTCGAGAGAGACGTCGAGAATCGCGATCGGGCTGAGCCGCCCCTCCTCGTAACGGCCGTCGTCGGTCGACCGCGGAAACTCACTCGGTTCGGCCGCGAGCAGTTCCTCGAACTGTTCGGGAACGTGTCCGGTGACGGTGGCGTCGGTCGATGTCGCGGCGAAATCGCGCTCGCGGTCGTGGTGAATCTCGACCGCGTCCCCGTGGCGAAGCTGGCCGACGCGACCGGCCCGACCCTCCGGTGTGAACCCGAGACACGCCCTGAGCGTGACGTCGGAATCGTCGAGAGCACTCGAGCACTCGATGCGAGTCAGGTGGGTCCTGTCGACGGTCAGGTCGTACTGCGTGACGGTGTGTCCGTCGATCTCGTGGACGGTTTCGACGACCGCGGTGTCCTCGACGTAGCGCTGTTGGCCGCCGTCGAACCAGTCGGTCGTGCCGTCTTCCTCGAGCCCGAAGCGCGACCGTTCGATCCCGGCGAGGCCGGTGAGTGGATACGAGTAATCCCTGAGCGAGCCGTCGGGTGCGACGTGGACGAGTCGGTCGTCGAGACCGGAGAACAGACCCGCCGTCGACCGTCGTTCACCCGGAAATCGGTGGGGGTCCCCTCGCGACCGTTTGACGTCGTTCAGGGCGCTGTGAAGTTCCATCGTATCAGCCACTACGACCCCACCCGATTAAAATTTGTTGTAATATGTATTCCTACTTTTCAAAATGGGCCGGGGCGACGAGACCGATGCTGGGTACGCGATCGACGCCACGGCCGACCGGGAATTTTTTCACCTCGAGTTGCAACCTGTGACGTACTGACAATTCATGGATGACAACGGGCTCACGGCGCTTCTCGAGCGGTTCGGGCTCTCCGAGAAGGAGATCGACACGTATCTGGCGATCCTCGATCATGGCGAGTCGAAAGCGAGTTCGATCGCCGACGCCGCAGACGTCTCGAAACGGTACGTCTACAGTATCAGCGAGGAACTCGAGGAGCGCGGGCTGGTCGCCGTCGACGACCACACGGTTCCGACAGTGATCCGTCCCGTCGACCCCGAGACGGTCGTCGACCGGCTGACGCGTGACGTCCAGGAGATGGAGCCGGAGATTCGATCCCGGTACTCGACGCCCGAACGCTCGAGCGAGCAGTTCGAGGTGATCAAATCCCGCCAGACGGTCGTAAAACGAATCGAAACGTTGCTCGCTGGCGCCGACGAGGAGGTGACGCTCTCGCTTCCGGCGAACGTACTCCCGAAGATCCGATCGACGCTCGAGGAGACCGTCAAACGGGACGTGCTCGTTCTCCTGTTGCTGGGGGGGACGGAAGGCGAGGGGCTGGACATCGCTTCGCTCGCGGGAACCGCGAGCACGGTCCGGACCTGGGACGCGCTCGTGCCGACGATGTTGACGGTCGACCAGCAACACGGACTGCTTGCGCCCAGCCAGATGCTCACCAACTCCGGAAGCGATACGCGCGCGATCTCGCTCACTCAGCCCCAGCTCGCACCCGTGCTCGCGGGGTCGTTCCTGGCGAACTACTGGCCGACCGCCGAGGAACGCTACGTGACGACGCCGAGCGAGCTTCCTCGGACCGTGGAGGGCTTTCGAAACGCCGTCTTCCAGCTCGCGTTACACCGGGCGACGGATACCCGGATCGAGGCTGAGGTCACCGGCTCGCCCGTCGGCGACCGCGAGTTGCCCGCGACGCTTACGGGCGAGGTCGTCGACGTCCGCCAGAGCCTCGTCCGGCCCGCGACCTCGACGCTCCCGATCGAGAACGCGTTCGAACTGGCCGTCGACGGCGAGCGCTACACCGTCGGCGGCACCGGTGCGTTCCTCGAGGACTTCGAGGCCGAGACGGTGACGCTCCGCCGACTCGAGGAGTAGCCCGATTTTTCCTCGCTCGTGAGTAACGGTTTTGACCTGGGGTGGCGAATCGACGAATCGTGATGAGACGATCAGTATCTGGGAACCGAGAGTCCGTTCCGAACGACCGGGTAGTGGCGAAACCACGCTCGCAGGCAGGAGACGGAGGGAACGAATGACCGCCGCGAGCGAGGTTCTGGACCGAATCGTCGACAGCGGCGTGCTCGCGGTACTTCGGGGGATCGACGAGGACCGGATCGTGCCGGTCGCGCGGGCGATCTACGACGCGGGTGTCGGTGCCCTCGAGGTGACGGCGGACGGCACTCGCGCGGCAGAACAGATCGCCGCGGTCGACCGTGAACTGGCCGATACCGACGCCGTCGTGGGGGCGGGAACGGTGCTCGACGCGCCGACCGCTGCGTCGGTGATCGACGCGGGCGCTGAGTTCGTCGTCGCGCCGGATACGAACGTCGAGGTCATCAGGACGTGCAACCGACACGGCGTTCTCTCCGCGCCCGGCGTCATGACGCCGACGGAGGCCGTCACGGCGATGGAAGCCGGTGCGGACATTCTCAAGATGTTTCCCGCGAAGACCGTCGGCCCGGCACACATCGGCGCGCTTCAGGGTCCCCTCGGCGACGTCGACGTCATCCCGACCGGCGGCGTCTCGCCCGATAACGTCGCGGACTACTTCAATGCGGGTGCGATCGCCGTCGGCGCGGGAAGCGCGATCGTCGACTACGACGCGATCGCGGACGGCGACATGGATCAGGTGAGAGAGACTGCCGCCTCCTTCGTCGACGCCGTCGACGACGCCCGATCGGCGTAACCTCGTCCGCCCCGGTCGGCGCAATCTCGTTCACTCCGGCCATCATCTTCTCGTACCCGTTCTCCCGAGTGGCGAAATTCTCGGTCCTCGAGTCCCACGGCTGGCACACCGAAGCGAATCGGAAAATCACTGGACGATCGGCGGTGTCCCCTCCGAATCGCACCGCCGGTTGCCGGTCGCGTTCGTGGACGTTACGATCGATCCAGGCTCACACCGAGGCCCTCGAGCGCGTCGAAGAAGCCGGGGAAGGAGACGTCGACGTGTTCGGCCCCTGCGATCGTCGTCTCGCCGTCCGCGACCAGGCCCGCGAGCGCGAGCGCCATGACGATCCGGTGATCGCCGCGGCCGTCGACGGACGCCCCCTCGAGGTCGGATTCGCTTCCGTGGACCGTCAGCGAGTCGTGTTCTTCGGTCGTCTCGACGCCGAGCTTCCCGAGTTCGTCGGCCATCGCGCTCACGCGATCGGTCTCCTTGTAGCGGACGTGTTCGGCGTCGACGATTCGGGTGTCGCCCTCCGCGACCGCACCCAGGGTGGCGATCGTCGGCAGCAGATCCGGCGTATCCTCGACGGAGACGGAGACGCCCTCGAGCGAGTCGGCGGCGACGTCGATCGTCCCCGCGTTGCGGTCCCAGTCGACGCTCGCGCCCATCCGGTCGACGACGTCGACGATCGCGCTGTCGCCCTGTGCACTCGGGTGAGCGCCCTCGATGTGGACGCCGCCATCGCCCGCGATCGCACCCGCCGCGAGCGGGTAGGAGATCGACGAGAAGTCGCCGGGAACGGCGTACTCCCCGCCGTCGGGATCGTAGCGCTGGCCGCCGTCGACGGCGAACCCGTCGTCGGTGCGGCGGACGTCGACGCCGAACGCCGACAGCAGTTCGATCGTGATTTCGACGTACGGAGCGGACTTGAGTTCCGTCTCGAGGCTGATCTCGATCCCGTCGTCGGTGACGGCACCCGCCATCAGCAGGGCCGTCACGTACTGTGAGGAGACGTCGCCGGGGATCGACACCGACGTTCCGGAGATGGGGCCGGTGACGACCAGCGGTGCCTGGCCGTTTCCACGGGTGCTCTCGGCCTCGCCGCCGAGATCGGCGATCGCCTCGAGAAGCGGCCCCTGGGGACGGGATCGAAGCGACTCGTCGCCGGTGAGCACCGAGGTGCCGTTGGCGAGGGCGGCCGTCGCCGTGACCAGACGCATCGTCGTCCCGCTGTTCTCACAGTCGATGACGTCCGCCGGAACCGCTGGCGTCCCGTCGAATCCCTCGATCTCGAGCGTGCCCGCTTCGTCTCGACTCACGTCGCCGCCGAACAGTTCCACGGCGCGGGCGGTCGCCCGGGTGTCCGCGCTCCAGAGTGCGTCGCTGATCGTCGCCCGGTCGGCGTAGCCGGCGGCGAGAATCGCCCGGTGGGTGTAACTCTTCGACGGCGGTGCCCGAACCGTCCCCTCGACGCTCGAGGGCGAGATCGTGACGTTCATGGTCGGTCTGTGGAGTGGATTCCCTATACCGGTACCGATCGTCCGTCCGAAAACGCGGGCTCCAATTCGACTCGCCGTCTTGTGTCGTCGCGACCCCATTGACCGACAGTCGACAACGTCGTATCCCTCGAGAACCGCTACGCGCTCCGTTCTCTCTCGAGTCGCCGACAGCCGACCACCAGCGGGTCGGGGAGCTCGGTAGCCGAGTCGTACATCGCTTCGAAGATGGCCGCAACCTCCTCGAAGCGCGGCCCACGAAATACGACGAACGGGTCGGACTCCCACTCGACGAACCCCATATCCGACAGCATCGGAAGATGCGTATGGCGCAACTCGCTTCGAAGACGGACCGGGTCAGCCGGACGGTTCGGGTTCGTTGCCGCCTCCGGTAACGACGCCGGCTCATCCTCGGGGTAGTCCATCACCGATACGACGATCTGCCGACGTGGTTCGGCCGAGACGGCCTTGAACACCTCGTCCCACCGTTCGACGGCTCGGATGCCGTCACCTGATCGTGTCATGACTATACATACCAAACGTATCCGTGCCGGTAAAACATTACCTATAGAAACACGAAATATCAATGTATTATCAATAGCACCCGATCGAGGAAGCGATATCGAGCACCGGGACGTCGCCGGCCGGACTCGAGACCTCGTAGTTCGTCCCGTTGCAGGCCCAGAAGATGCTCTCGATTCGGCCGTCGCGTCGGTAGGCCGTGTGCCCGTCGAACTCGATCTCCTCCAGGGCGTCCGGGTCGAAGCGCTGGTGGTCGCGACAGGCGACGTACAGCTCGCGAGTGCGTCCGTCGGTTGCGACGTACCAGAACGTCGTCGTCGTTCCCGCGTCGGCTCCCTTGTCGACCACCGTGATCCGATCGAGGTCGTACGGCTCCGGGATCTCGGGGTCGGGAAGATCGTACGGCGTAACGGCGTCTGCTTCCGAGGGCGAGTCGAAGATGCCCTCCGGCTCGAGACCGGTCGTGACGAGGTCGGCCTCGGCCGGCGGCGTGAACGTAAACGTCCCTGGCTCGAGACCCTCGTCGATCGCGAGCTCCTCGTACGTGACCGTCAGGCGGTGAAACAGCGTCCCGTCGCCGTCGTGAACCGCGTCGCGTTCCCTGATGGGGTAGCGGTGCTCGTCGTCGATCCAGATCGTCCGCGACACCGCCGTATCCTCGAGTTCGTCGTCGGTCGCCCCGAGAGGAATCGCGTACACCGTCTCGCCGACCAGGAGTTCGATCGATCGCCCGAGGTCTGCCGACGTGGGCGTCGCCTCGATCCGGTGGGCGTCCCGGCCGTCGACCGTTTCCGATCCGTCGTAGGCGAGGTCGTACTCCGCGAGAAGCGCCTCGAGTGCGAGTCGCGTCCCGTCGGCGACGACGCGATTGGGGTGGTGGCGTTCGCGAACGTCGCCGACGGCAGGATCGTACGTCCAGGTCACCGCACGGCTCCTGACGATCGTCGTCCCCGGCGGGGTCGCGGGGTCGTCCGACTCGAGGACCTCCATCCGTCGTTCGCCGGGTGGGCGACGCCGAATTCGTTCGACTCGAGTCGACGTGTCGTCCGGCGTTTCCGCGGTCAGCGTTCGACGCGCCGCCAGGTCGACCAGATCAGTTCGCGTCTCGACCGCGTCCTTGAGGAGATCCTCCCCGGAGGGATCGTCGCCGGCACCGGGAACGGTGACGCAGCCGGCGAGTCCGATCCCCGCGGTTGCGGTCAGAAACCGTCGTCGACGCATGCACGACAGTTCGGAAACGTTCGATAAACCGATTGTCTTTCGGACCACTCTCTCGGTTCGGAGGCGGCGCCGATTTCCTGGTGCGTTCTACCGTCGACTATCGCCTCGAGAGCGGACAGCGAACCGTATATGTGGCCGTCGACCGGAACACGGTGCATGGACGTGGAAGCCGACCTCTCGGCGCTCCGGGAGTATCTCGAGGCCGAGGGCATCGACGGCTACTGTATCGACGACGACGCGACGGATTCGGACCAGCGGTACGTCTCCGGCTTTACCGCGCCCGATCCGTACCAGACGGTCGTCACCGGAGACGGGGTCCACCTGCTTGTTTCGGGACTCGAGTACGGCCGAGCGAGCGCCGAAGCGAACGCCGATTCCGTCGCCCGCCGCGCCGAGTACGACTATCAGGAACTGGCCGCCGAGCACGGACGACACGGCGCGAAGATACGGGCACTCGAGGCGTTTCTCGCCGACCACGACGTCGAGTCGGTCGCGGTCCCGCGAAACTTTCCGACGGGAACCGCCGACGGCCTCCGGGAGCGCGGGCTCACCGTGACGGTCGAACCGGACGGAATCGTCGAGGGGATTCGCGCGACGAAAACGGAGTGGGAGATCGACCGGATCGCGACGACCCAGCGGGCGAACGAGGCCGCGATGGCGACTGCGGAGGGGTTGATCGCCGAGGCCGACGTCGACGACGGCGTGCTCGTCCACGACGGCGATCCTCTCACGAGCGAGCGCGTCAAAGAGGAGATCGAGATCACCCTCCTCCGGCACGGCTGTGGTCTCGACGAGACCATCGTCGCCTGCGGTGCCGACGGGGCCGACCCCCACGACCGGGGCAGCGGCCCACTCCGTGCTGACGAACTGATCGTGATCGACATCTTCCCCCGCGACAAGGAGTCGGGCTACTTCGGCGACCTCACGCGGACGTTCGCCCGCGGCGATCCCGACGAGGAGGCCCGCCGGCGCTACGAGGTGACCGAGCGAGCGTTCGAGGCCGCCCTCGAGACCGTCGAGGCGGGCGTCACGGGCGCGGCCGTCCACGACGCGGCCTGTGACGTTATCGAGGAAGCGGGCTACGAGACGCTACGGAGCGATCCGAGCACCGAAACCGGATTCATCCACAGCACGGGCCACGGCGTCGGACTCGACATCCACGAGGAGCCGAGCGTCTCCCCCGCCGGCGGCGAACTCGAGGCGGGTCACGTGATCACGATCGAACCCGGGATCTACGACCCCGCCGTCGGCGGCGTCCGCATCGAGGACCTCGTGGTCGTCACCGCCGAGGGCTACGACAACCTGACCGACTATCGGGTGGCACTCGAGCCGGTCGCGCAGTGAGGCGGTCCAATCCACCCACGGGGATGGTGATCGAAGGGTCGGTTCGCCGTCTACGTGTGGTTTCCGTACGAGAGGGGGCCCCGAGACGGCCCGAGCGTCTAACGAGTAACGACGCTACTTACCGGTATCGTCCGGATCGAACTCCCGAAGCGTCTCCCGCTCGTCTTCCGTCAGTTCTCCTCTCAAATATCGTCTTCCGAGATCCGTGATTCTGTAGTAGCCTGCGGTATCGTCGGTGCGCTCGAGGAGGTTAGCGGCGGCGAGCGTCCGGACGCGGCGACGAACGTGTCCAGACGATGTTTCGATGTTCGCCGCGATGGCCGATGGCGGCTGTTCGAACGTCGATAGCTTGTGCCCGTCGAGGTACTCGAGAATCGCCATATCGACGCGTGTGAGCCATCGAATGCGTGCACGCATTTTGCCAGAGAACGCCGTTCCCGATGTTAGTCTCGTTGACTTCACCCCTGGCAAACACTATATAATTATCTTTAGATTACGGTATAGTTACGAAAAGATAATTAATCCTGAACTTGTACGAGAGACTGATCAGTAATGATGTCTGCTGCGAACGATTCGAGGGCAGAGGAACGGCGTTCCGAAGGCTTCCCCATCACGGTTGCGCCGATTTGGATCGAGAAATCGGCCGTCGCGTTCGTATCGCCGCGCACACTGTCACCGAAGCCCCGGGTGAACCGATGATCGGACGAAACCACGCACCGACGAATTCAGTCGTCGTCGATGTCGTCAGGGCTGTTGCGGCTCGGAAAGATACCGATCCAACGTCCCTCGAGCCGTTGGCGAACACGATTGATCCGAACGCGCTCGAGTCGCTCGTCTCACACGTCCGTGAGACACAGTCGACCGAGATGACCGTCTCGTTCACGTACTCCGGGTTTCACGTCACGGTCGACGAATCGGGCGAAATAACCGTATCCGAGGTGTAAATCGTTGAATAACGGACTGGTGATGTCGGTGACGGGGGGATCGACACTCAAGGAGCGACAGGCAGAGATTCGACTCCGAACCGGGTCAAAGATAACTCAACAGGAACTTCTCACACGACTCATCGACGACGCCGACGAATCACGCGACGACGTCATCGACTCGTTTCGGGAATCAACGGTTCCGCTTTCGGAAGACGAGAAGAAGGCGATGCGACGAGGCCAAATCAATTCTGGCGTCGAAACTGACGAATCTGACGTCGACGATGTCTTGTACAAATGACGGTACTCGTCGATACGGGCGTTTTCTACGCGGAGCCAACACTGACGGAAGTCGGCCTAGTAGCGCTAGTAGGGCACTCGAGCCCGTTTCCCGGTGAAACGGTCGATACCTGATCGGCTTGCAGCCGTCGGCCCGAGCACTATCCGGTTTCGAGGTGTTCCGAGAACCGTATGCAATCGTCTCCGAGCGGTCGAGCGGTCCGATGTCGCGCCTGCGGAACCGAAAACGAATCCTGCTACACCTACTGTCGTCATTGCCTGAAAACGTTACCGACGCACACATGATCGACTGGATCGAGAGCGGTACCCGTTCGACGCCGACCTCGCCGCGTCGGCGGAAACCGTTACTCGCCCCAGTTTTCGACGCGGTGTGGGCGATCCGTCACCGCGGCCACCTCGAGTTCCCCGTCGAACGAGTCGAGCGCCTCGACGTAGGCCTCGGCGCTGGCCACCGTCGAGAGGTAGGGGATCTCCTCTTCGACGGCCATCTCGAGGGAGTCGCGGTTACGGCTGACGACGAAGTCGACCTCGCCCTCGCGGATCGCTTGCGGGACATCATCGAACGCCTCGACGTCGAAGTGGTCCTCGAAGCCGTCGACGTCTAAGTCGACGACTGCGGTTCCCTCGCTGACGGCGTTGCTGGCGGCCTGCTGGGCCTTCCAGTAGGCGGTGCCGAACTCGCTTGCAGTGCCCATCACTTCACCGGTCGATTTCATCTCCGGGCCGAGACGCGGGTCCGATCCCGGCAGGCGGTCAAAGGGCAGGACGACCTCCTTGATCGAGGTGTGTTCGGGGATCTGCTCGGCGACCCCGAGACTCTCGAGGGTCTCGCCGGCCATCACCTTCGCGGCGATCTTGGCGATCGGAACGCCCGTGGCCTTCGAGACGTACGGAACGGTCCGCGAGGAGCGCGGGTTCGCCTCCAAGACGTACACCTCGCTCTTCTCGTCCTCGCCGACGCCAGTGACGGCGAGTTGGACGTTCATCAGCCCCTTCGTCTTCAGCGCCTTGGCGATGTCCTCGGTGACCTCGCGGACGCGCTCTAAGGTGTCCTCGTCGAGCGAGCGCGGCGGGATCATACACGCCGAGTCGCCGGAGTGGACGCCCGCGGTCTCGATGTGCTCCATGATGCCGCCGATGAGCACCGATCGACCGTCGGCGACGGCGTCGACGTCGAGTTCGACCGCGTCCTCCAAGAAGTCGTCGACGAGGATCGGGTTGCCGGGGCTGACGCGGACGGCCTCCTCGATGTACGTCTCGAGTTCCTCGTCGTCGTAGACGACGTCCATGGCACGACCGCCGAGGACGTACGACGGGCGGACGAGGACGGGGTAGCCGATATCGTGGGCGAGTTCCAGCGCTTCCTCCTTCGAGACGGCCGTTCCACCCTCGGGCTGGGCGATCTCGAGTTCGTCCATGAGGGCGTTGAATCGGTCGCGGTCCTCCGCGAGATCGATCGCCTCGACGGCGGTGCCCATGACCTCACAGTCGAGGCCGCGGCGCTCGATCTCGTCCTGGAGGGGTTCGGCGATGTTGACCGAGGTCTGGCCGCCGAACTGGACCATCACGCCGTCGGCGTCGGCCGCCTCCGCGACGTCGGCGACCTCCTCTGCAGTGATGGGCTCGAAGAACAGCCCGTCGGAGGTGTCGTAGTCCGTCGAGACCGTCTCGGGGTTGTTGTTGACGACGTGGGCGTCGATGCCCTGTTCGCGCAGTGCCTGGACTGCGTGGACCGAACAGTAGTCGAACTCGACACCCTGGCCGATACGGATCGGGCCGCCACCGACGACGATCACGCTCTCGACGTCGCGGTCGACCTCGAGTTCGCCGGCCGCGGCGTCGCCGATCAGTGGGCCGGACTCGAACTCGTTTTTGCGCGCGGAGTAGTAGTATGGCGTCTCGGCTTCGAACTCGCCGGCACAGGTATCGACCTGTTTGTAGGTGCGCCCAGGGACCTCGCTCTCGACGGTGTCGACGTCCGCACCTGCCGCGGTGGCGATCGTCGCGTTCGTGTGACCGGCGATCGCGGCTTCGGTGAAGTCGCCCTCCTGGGCCGCGAGCGTCGAGTCGGCGATGCGCTTGTAGCGCTCGGTGTACCACTCGAAGATACCCGTCAGTTCGACGACCTCCTCAGTGGTGTAGCCGCGCTCGAAGGCCTCGAACATCGCGTACGGGCGATCGGGCGAGGGGCGCTCGAGGTAGTGTTCCTCGAGTTCCTCGTCGCTGACCTCGGCCCAGTCGACGTCGGGTTCGTATTCGCTCGAGCGAAGGGCCTTCAGCAGGCTCTCCTCGAAGGTACGGCCGATGGCCATCGCCTCGCCGGTCGACTTCATCGCCGTGGTGAGTTCGAAGTCGACGTCGTCGAACTTGTCCTTGGGCCACCGGGGAACTTTCGTCACCACGTAGTCGATCGCGGGCTCGAACGCGGCCGTGGTCTCACCCGTAATCTCGTTCTCGATCTCGTGGAGGCGCTTGCCGAGGGCGACCTTCGCGGTGACGCGAGCGATCGGGTAGCCGGTCGCTTTGGAGGCGAGTGCGGAGGAACGAGAGACGCGCGGGTTGACTTCGACGACCCTATACTCTCCTCCTGGAGTGCCGTCGTCGCGCCAGGCGAACTGGATATTACAGCCACCCTGAATGCCCAGTTCCCGGATGACGTCGAGTGCGGCTGTGCGCATCTCCTGGTGGCCTTCGTCGGGGACGATCTGGGAGGGCGTGACGACCGTCGACTCGCCCGTGTGGATCCCCATCGGGTCGATGTTCTCCATGTTACAGATGATGATACAGGAGTCGTCGGCGTCGCGCATGACCTCGTACTCGTACTCGACCCAGCCCGCGATGGACTCGGTGATGAGGACCTCGCTGTTACGCGAGAGGCGAAGTCCCTTGCGGACGCGGGCGAGCAGTTCGTCGAAGTCGTCGACAACGCCCGATCCCGATCCGCCCAGCGTGTAGGTCGTGCGGGCGATAACCGGCAGCCCGCCGACCTCGTCGACGGCCGCCTGGACGCGCTCGCGGAGGTCCTCTTCGGTGAGTTCCGAGACCTCCTCCCCTTCCTCGAGCGAGATGGTCGTCGATCCCGGTACGGGCTGACCGATCTTCTCCATGCGCTGGCGGAAGAGGTCGCGGTCCTCGGTCGCGTAAATCGTGTCGAGGGGAGTGCCCATGATCTCGACGTCGTACTCCTCTAAGACCCCCTCCTCGGCGAGTTCGGCGGTGACGTTCAGGCCGGTCTGACCACCGAGGCCGGCGATAACGCCGTCGGGGTTCTCCTTCGCGATGATCTCGGCGATGGCGTCGGTCGTGATCGGCTCGATGTAGACCCGGTCTGCCATCTCCGGATCGGTCATGATCGTCGCCGGATTCGAGTTCACGAGGACGACCTCCGCACCTTCCTCCTGCAGTGCGCGACAGGCCTGTGCCCCCGAGTAGTCGAACTCGGCTGCCTGCCCGATCTGGATCGGGCCACTCCCGATTAGTAGTATCGTGCGCCCGTCCCCCGTCTCCGTTCCGTCGGTGTCCGTACTCATTGGTCTTGTTCGTCCGGAGTTCGTACATCGTAATAAGCCCCACGAAACAATACGATTCTCGAAATCACTTTTCGAAATTCGAATTTTGTCGCGTTCGGTCGTGGTGCCGACCCGTTCTCCCGTTCTCGGCCGACTCGGGGGGCCGAACGTCTTATAAGAAATCCGACCGTCTATCTGCCAACGACGTGATGGGTGGATTCGGCACCGGTCGTTCACAGCGACAGTTTTCCGTTCTCGCCGTCGACCCTGACTCGAGCGACCGGTCCACGATCGAACGAGGACTCGAAGATCACGCGGCGATCGGGGCCGTCGACGCCGTCGCGACCGTCGACGACGCCCGCGACGCGATCGCCGACGCTCCCGGCACGGGATACGATTGCATCGTCACCGAGCACGGCGAAGGCGACACGCCGACGATGCTCGAATGCGAACGGGACACGACGCCGGTCGTCGTCCACACCGACGGAGACGAACGAATCGCCGCCGACGTCATCGCGGCCGGCGCGGCCGGGTACGCGCCGAAAGACTGTACGAACCGACTCGAGGTCCTCGTCGACCAGATCGTCTCTGCAACGACGAACGACCACAAACGGGACGCGTTCGAGGCCGTCCACGAGGTCTCCCTCGAGTTCCGTACGTGTAAGACGATCGAGGAGACCGCCCGGATCGCGGCCGACGCAGCGAAACGACTCCTTGACGCCGAGTTCGCCGTGCTGTTCGTCGACGCCGAGAACGCGAGGTCCTCCGGTAACGACGACCTCGAGGTGGTGTCGACGAGCGACCCGGACGACTCCTGGCCCGTCGCACGCGAAACGCACGAACGACTCGCAGGACGCGTCTACGGCTCCGACGAGACCGAGCGAATCGAGACGGTTTCGTTTCTCGAAGACCGACCCGACTCGGCGAACCAGTCGGTCGTCAGCGTCCCGGTCGGTTCCGTCGGTGCCGTCCAGGCCGTCTCGAGGGCCACCGTTCCGTTCACCGACGGCGACGTCGCGGTGCTCGACTGTCTCGGCACACACGTCGGGTCGGCGATCGATCGGATCCGCTCACGACGGGCGCTCGAGGAAGAACGGGATCGGTTCCGCACCCTGTTCGATACCGTTCCGGACGCCGTTGTACTCGTTGGATTCGAGTCGAACCGAATCCTCGACGTCAACCACACCTTCGAGAAGACGTTCGGCTACGACCGGTCCGCTCTCGTCGACGAATCGATCGACGATCTGCTCGTCCCCGCGGACGGCGAACCGATCGCGATCTACGACGACGTCGGCCTGGGAACCGTCGTCTCGGCCGAAGTCGAACGGATCGCCGCCGACGGTCGCCGGGAGTTTCTCTTTCGAGGGTTCGCAATCGAGGTCGGCGACGACGTCCACGAATGTGCCATCTACACCGACATTACCGAGCGAAAGCGCCGAGAGCGAGAACTCGAGCGCTACCGAACGCTGGTCGAGACGGTCGGCGATCCGATGTACGTCCTCGACGCCGAGGGTCGAATCGAGATGATCAACGACGCGATGGCAGCCTCACTCGGCGACACCTGGGAAACGATCGTCGGCTCGCACGTCAGCGAGTACGTTCCCACCGAGGACGTCGAACGGGCGACAACCCTCCTTACGGAGCTGGTCGCGGACGACGACAGACAGTGGGATTCCGTCGAGATGGCGGTCGAACCGGCAAACGCCGAGCCCTACCTCGCCGAGGACAACCTCGCCCCGTTGATCGACGAGGACGGATCGTTCGCCGGCAGCGTCGGCGTGATCAGGGACATCAGCGAACGGAAAGGCCGCGAACGACGGATTCGGCAACTCCACGACGGAACGCGTCGACTGATGGCCGCGGCGGGCAGCGACGAGGTCGCGAAAGTCGCCACCGAGATCGCCGAGGACGCTCTCGGTCTCCGACTCACCGGGATTCATCTCTTCGACGAGGACGCCGGCGGACTCGCGCCGGTTGCGACGACCGAGGGAGTGGCCGAACTGCTGGGCTCGGTGCCGACGATCGAACCCGGTGGCGGGATCGCCTGGGACGCCTACGAGGCCGGCGAACCGATCGCCCACGGCGATGTCAAGCACGATCCGAACGTCCGAAATCCGGAGACGCCGATCCGGAGCGAGGTGTACGTTCCCCTCGGCGAACACGGCGTGTTCATCATTAGCTCGACCGAACCCAACGAGTTCGACACCGAAGGGTTGGCGCTTGCGAAGATCCTCGCCGCAAACGTCGAGGCGGCCTTAGACCGCGCCCAGCGGGAGACCGAACTCGCGGAGCGAAGCCACGAACTCGAGCGCCAGAACGAACGCCTCGAGCAGTTCGCCGAAACCGTCGCCCACGACCTTCGAAATCCGTTGACGCTGGCGTCCGGTCACCTCGAGGCGATCGACGGCGTTCCCGACGAGAGCACACACGTAGACGAGATCGAGTGGGCGCTCGGTCGGATGGACGAACTCATCGAGAACGTCCTCCAACTCGCCAGAAGCGGGGCCCGACTCGCCGAGACGGAGGCGATCGACCTCGAGACCACTGTCCACCGCGCCCAGCGGTCGGTCGACGCGGACCTCGAGATCGTTTGCGAAGAGCCGTTGCCGACGGTCGACGCCGACGAGGACCGCCTCACCGTTCTCTTCGAGAACGCGTTTCGAAACGCACGCGAACACGTCGGCGAGGAGGTGACGATCACGGTCTCGGCGACCGAGAACGGCTTCGCAATCGCCGACGACGGCCCCGGCATTCCACCCGGCGAGCGCGATCTGGTGTTCGAATCGGGGTACAGCACAGTCTCCGGCGGTACCGGGTTCGGCCTAGCGATCGTCGCGGAGGTCGTCGACGCTCACGGCTGGGAGATCGCCCTCGGCGAGAGCGACTCCGGCGGACTGCAACTGAACGTCTCGACCGGCGGCTGAGACGGATTGCTATACCGATGTACTGGCGGCGTCTCTGCGTTGGGGCGTACGCTCAGCGGACGTTGACGCCGCGTCGCGAGAGGAACTCGCTCGCGGCTTTGATCTCGACGGGGCTCCCGATGATCCGATAATACTCCTCGTTCTCCCGAAAGACGGTGACGGCGAACTCACTCTCGAGGTCACACGCGAGATCCTCGAGAGTCTCGCGTCTGAGGACGATCTGGGTACTATCGCGGAGCCGCGTCGGATCAGGCATTCTACAGACCCGGATTCTATTCCTCATAATTTATGAGTATCGAATCTCGTTTGCATTGGTAATGGTTCGGATACTCTAGATTCGCGCCAGTTCGGTCGCGGTGGCACGAACGTCGATCGCGGTCGCATGGAAAGTGTTTTTCCGCGCCGCCGGCTGGATACAGACAAATGGGGCTCAAGGAGGAGATCGATGCAATCGAAGAAGAGATCGCCAACACGCCCTACAACAAGTCGACGGAGGCCCACATCGGTCGGCTGAAGTCGAAACTCGCGGAGAAAAAAGAGAAACTCGAGAACCAGAGCTCCGCCGGCGGCGGCACCGGCTACTCCGTCGAGAAACACGGCGACGCGACGGTCGCGCTGGTTGGCTTTCCGAGCGTCGGTAAGTCCTCGCTTTTGAACTCACTGACCAACGCCGAAAGCGAGACGGGGTCCTACGAGTTCACGACGCTCGACGTCAATCCCGGGATGCTCAAACACCGCGGCGCGAACATCCAGATGCTCGACGTTCCGGGGCTCATCGAGGGTGCCGCGTCGGGCCGAGGTGACGGCCAGCAGGTGCTCGCGGTCGTCCGAAACGCCGATCTCATCGTCTTCGTGCTCTCGGTGTTCGAGATCGACCAGTACGACCGCCTCCAGGAGGAGCTCTACGACATCAACATCCGCGTCGACAGAGAGCCCCCGCGGGTGACCGTCCGCCCGAAGATCAAAGACGGCATCAAGATCACCTCGAGCACCGAACAGGATTTAGACGAGGGGACGATCTCCGACGTCCTGCGCGACCAGGGCTACGTCAACGCCGACCTGAACCTCCAGGAGAACGTCACGATCGACCGGCTGATCGACGGGCTGATGGACAACCGCGAGTACATCCCGTCGATCACCTGCGTCAACAAAGTCGACCTGATCGACCCCGAGTACAAGGAGACGGTCGACGAACAGCTCCGAGAGCGCGATCTCGACCCGGAGGAGGTGACCTTCATCAGCGCCGAAGTCGAGCGAGGGCTCGATGCGCTCAAGGATCGTATCTGGGAGAACCTGGGGCTCATCCGCGTCTACATGAACAAGCCGGGTCGCGGGATCGACTGGGACGAGCCGCTAGTCATCAAGAAGGGGACCACCGTCGGCGAGGCGATCGAAAATCTCGGCGGAGAGATGGAAGGGCGGTTCCGGTTCGCCCGCGTGACGGGGCCGAGTGCAACCCACGACGAACAGCAGGTCGGTACCGACCACGTTCTCGAGGACGAGGACGTCCTCAAGCTAATTCTACGCCGGTAGGGACTTCATCGAGCCGTATCGATTCGGTCGGAGTCACGAGCGTTCCTCGCTCAGACGGTGAGCGTCCGGTTCGGCCTCCGCGACGGACGACCACGAGGCGTCCCTGAGTCACCGGATTTCGATCGTCGTCCGGTCCGTCAGTCCGCGGTCCGCCGCGTCGTCGCGGGTAACCCCTGCCTCGATGGTGTAGGTGCCGGGACCGACCGTCTCCCACTCACCATCGTCGATTTGGAGCCGCTGGGGCCACCGTCGGTTGAACCGCTTGCGCTCGCCGCGGGCAAACGAGAACGTCGAGGGGCGCTCGGGGACGCCTCGAGGGATCGTCGAGGCCGCGTCGTGGCCGTCGACCGCCCAGCGCCAGACGTTCGGCGAGTCGGTCCGCAGACGGATCGGAACCGGGAGCGGGTTGCGGAACTCGACGGCGATCTCGACTCCGTCGCCGGGTGCGTAGCGATCGCGGTCGGTCGAGACAGTCACCGAAATTGCCCGCGTTCGCATCGCCGTCGGGACGAACGCGTGGCTGAACGCCGCCCAGTCGACCGTCCGCGACCCTGACTCGTCCGCAGCGTTGGGGACGAACGGGTCGTCTTCCGAGCGCTCGAGTGCACGAGAGTCGTAGATCCGCCGCATCGGGCCGACGGTTCGCAGGCCGGGCTGAAATCGCCTCCGGTCTCCCGTCTCGTACGGCCTGGCGTACGTCAGTTCCGGGGCATCCGCGGCCCGAACGGCGGGTGTGCCGGGAGGTCGGCACAGCAACCCGTCTCACTCGCGGGTGGCCCGATCGTAAAACCGGTGGCAGGCGATCCGATGGCGGGCGTCGCCGGAGTCGTCGACATCCCACGATTCCGGTCGGTCCATTCCACACGGCGACTCGAACGTCCGGCTGAGACTCGACCGCGCTCGCTCGGCGTCGCCGGCCGCGAGCGCCTCGAGTGCCTCAGCGAGCGCCGCCTCCGCGTCCTCGTCGGTCAGCGTCCGCGGAATCCCGTAGGCGTCTCTGATCGCGCCAGCCGTGAAAGTCGAGTCGGCGGCGATCGACGTCGCATCTGGCATGCCGACCGGCGGCCAGCGAAGTGCCTCGCGGAGATCGCCGCCGTCGGCGACGGCATCCGCGAGGTCGAGGCGCAAGTCCATCACGCCGCGAAACACTTCGCACTCGAGGTCGTACGCCGAAGGCGGAATCACCTTCGGACAGCGGGTGTGGAACCGACAGCCGGACGGCGGATCGATCGCCGACGGCACGTCTCCTTCGAGGACGATCCGGTCGCCCTCCCAGCACGGGTCCGGTTCGGGGATCGCCGACAGCAGCGCCTCGGTGTAGGGGTGGGAGTCGCCCTCGAACAGCTGTGTCGGTGAGCCACGCTCGACGATCCGACCGAGGTACATCACCGCGATGCGGTCGGCGACGTGTTCGACGACGGAGAGGTCGTGGCTGACGAACAGATACGAGAGGCCGAACTCCGCCTGGAGCTCCGAAAGCAGGTTGAGAATTCGCGCCTGGACGGAGACATCGAGCGCCGTGACGGGTTCGTCGCAGACGAGAACCTCCGGTTCGACGGCGAGTGCACGTGCGATGGCGATCCGCTGGCGCTGGCCGCCCGAGAACTCGCGTGGGTAGCGGTTCGCGGCCGAGGGCTCGAGGCCGACCGTCTCGAGCAGGTCGGTGATCCGATCGTCGCGTCGATCCGGCGGGACGATATCGTGAACTGCGAGCGGTTCGCCGACGATGTCGCCGACCGGAAGCTGTGGGTTGAGGCTCGCGAGCGGATTCTGGAAGACGTACTGGACGGTCGTCCGCAGCTCTCGTCGCTCGCGCCGATCGAGCGTCGCGAGGTCTCGACCTCGGTAGACGACCGAGCCTGCGGACGGCTCCTCGAGGCCGACGAGGAGCCGCCCGAGCGTCGTCTTCCCACAGCCACTCTCGCCGACGAGTCCCAGCGTCTCGCCCTCCGCGATCTCGAGGTCGACGCCGTCGACCGCGCGGATCGTCTCGCCGCGTCCGAGCAGCCGCTCGAGGAGCCCGTCACTCGTCGTAAACCGTTTCTCGAGGCCCTCGGCCCGGAGCAGCGGGTCGTCACCGGTCATCGTGGCTCCTCCCGGAATTTCCGTCGGGTGACGTCCCGCGGGTAGCGTCCGGCGAATCGTCGACGACCCGAACCTCGTAGCCGAGTCCGTCCTCGAGATCGCCGGTGTGTTCGTGGCAGGCGGCGACGTGACCCTGGCGGGTCGCGTCCGCAGCGGTTCCGGTCTCGGTCTCGACGAGATCCGGTTCACTGGTCGCACACACCTCCTCGGCGTACGGACAGCGCGGGTGAAACCGACAGCCGGTCGGCGGCTGAATCGGATTGGGCGGGCCGCCGGGGAGTGACGGGAGCCGCTCTCGATCCGCCCCGATCCGTGGAATCGAGGCCAACAGTCCGGCGGTGTACGGGTGGGCGGGATCGTAGAACAGCTCCTCGACCGGAGCGCGTTCGACCGCGCGGCCGCCGTACATCACCAACACGCGGTCACAACACTCCGCGACGACCCCGAGGTCGTGGGTCACGAGCTGAATCGCCGTCTCGAACGACGATGCGAGTTCCTCGAGCAACTCGAGCAGTTGGGCCTGGATCGTCACGTCGAGTCCGGTCGTCGGCTCGTCGAGGATCAACAGGTCCGGCTCACACGACAGCCCGACGGCGACGAGGACGCGCTGGGCGATTCCGCCGGAGAGTTCGTGTGGGTAGTCGCTGTACCGCGACTGGGCGTCGGCGATCCCGACGCGCTCTAAGAGGGCGATCGCCCGCTCGCGGGCCTCGCGCCCGGACGCGACCCCGTGGGCGCGCATCGTCTCCACGATCTGCTCGCCGACAGTGTAGACCGGATCGAGCGCCGCTTCGGGGTCCTGGAAGACGATTGCGACGTCGTTTCCACGGAGCCGTCGGAGTTCCTCGCGGGGGAGTTCGAGGACGTTTCGACCACGAAACCGGACCTCGCCGTCGACGATCTCGCCGGGGCGATCGACGAGGTCCAGAAGTGAGAGGCTGGCGACGCTCTTTCCAGCGCCGCTCTCGCCGACGATCGCGAACGTCTCGCCGGCCTCGATCTCGTAGCTGAGGCCGTCGACCGCGCGAACGACGCCGTCTTCCGTGTAAAACTGAACCGTCAGGTTCTCGACCTCGAGCAGCGCCATCACCGCCCCCTCCGTTCGCGTCCGTGTCGCGAGCCGAGCGCGTCGGTGAGTCCGTCTCCGACGAGGTTGATCGCCAGCACGAACAGGAAGATCGCCGCGCCGGGGAAGACCGTGACGTGCCAGTTCCCGCGGAGCAGCGACGACCGGCCCTGGGCGAGCATCGCCCCCCACTCGGCGGTTCCCGGCTCGAGACCGAGACCGAGAAAGCCAAGTGCCGCGGCCGCGGTGACGACCGAGCCGACGTTGAGCGTCGCCTGGACGATCACCGGCGCAACGGCGTTGGGGACGACGTGGCGCGCGAGTATCGTCCGATGGGGCGTGCCGAGCGCCCTCGAGGCGGCGACGTAGTCGGTCTCGACGATCGAGAGCACCTCGCCGCGAAGCAGCCGAGCGTAGGTGAGCCAGCCGGTGACGACGAGCGCGAAGACGACGTTCCAGTACCCCTGTCCCACGATCGCGACGATGGCGATCGCGAGGACGAGAAACGGGAACGCGTACAGCATATCCACGATCCGCATGATCACCTCGTCGAGCCAGCCGCCGACGTAGCCCGCGATCGCGCCGAGTGGGATGCCGACACACAGCGCGAGGGCGACGGCCAGCGCACCGATGCTCAGGCTGTACCGTCCCCCGACGAGAACCCGGGAGAACAGGTCCCGACCCGCCCAGTCGGTCCCGAAGGGATGGGCGATCGAGGGGCCGGCGTTCGGCGGCCCGACGTACAGCTCGTTCGGATCGTACGGCGCGAGTGAGAACGGCTGAAGCGTGATCGTATACCCCATCGTGGAGAACTCGACCGGACGGGCGACGATCGCGACCGCTGACAGGACCGCGACGATCGCGAGTCCGAACAGCGCCGTCCGGTTCGATCGAAACCGACGCCAGCTCTCCTCGAGCCGGCTCCGACTGTGGACGGTTCCCGCGCTGGTACCGTCTCGAGGCGCCAGCGTCGATCGACCGGTGTACGCCGAGGTGGCCGACGGCCTGGTGTTCGCCGCGGCCATCTGTCGATCGGACGCGTCCCGGTGGCCCCCGGGTCGGTCGCCGTCGGGCCGATCACCGTCTGCTCGGTCAGACGACAGGTGCTCCTCGAGGCCGTCGATTCTGATGCGCCCTCGTCGTGTCGTTTGCTCGTTCATCGGTCGTGTCGAATTCGTGGGTCGATGATCGCGTAGGCGACGTCGACGAGCAGGTTCGCCGCGACCGTCGCGACCGCGATGAGCAACACGCTCGCCTGGACGACCGAAACGTCCCGCCGGCCGATCGATTCGACGAGCAACTGTCCCATCCCGGGCCAGGAGAAGACGTGCTCGACGACCACCGCGCCGTCGACGAGAAACGCGATCTGGAGACCCGCAACCGTCACGACCGCCGTCGAGGCGTTTCGGAGAACGTGTTTCAGGATCACCGTCCGCTCGCGAAGCCCCCTGGCTCGAGCGGCCCGGACGTACTCCCGGTCGAGTTCGCGACGCATCGACGAGCGCATCAGTCGGGTGACGATGGCGGCCAGTGCGGTCGCGAGTGTGACGGTCGGCAAGATCACGAACCACGCCATCTCGAGGCTCACGAGCGGTGCGTCGGGCGGGGTAACTCGAACCCAGCCGAGGTGGACCGCGAAGACGAACAGGAGGACGAGTCCGAGCCAGAAGTTCGGCGTGGCGATACCGACGAGCGCGGCGATTCGACTGGCCTCGTCCGCCGGTTGCCCCTGTTTGACCGCGGCGAGGATCCCGAGTGGCACGCCGATCGCGAGCGACAGCGTCCACGAGGCGACGCCCAGTGCGACCGTGTGCGGGAGGCGACTCGCGACGGTCTCGCCGACGTCGCGGCCGGTGATCGGCGACTCGCCGAACTCGAAGGTGACGACGTCACCGAGCCACAGCAGGTACTGCTGCCAGAGCGGGCGATCGAGGTTGTACTCGGCCCGAAGTGCGGCCCGGGTTTCCGGATCGACGTGGTCGAAGCCGACGAGCACGTCGACCGGGTCCCCCGGCGTGAGATAGACGAACGAAAACGTGATCGCCGTCGCACCGAGCAGTACCGGGACGGCCGTCAGCGCGCGTCTGAGTGTGTATCGGATGATCGACATAGCGCGGAGTTCGGAAGACGATCGCGTCGGCGTTGCGAGCTTCGGATCGGGACGACGGATCGCGACCTTCGCTGGCCCGAACCGACGCGGACGGTCGTCCGGTCGCTGTGTCGAGTTTCGGGGCCAACCGCAGACTGTCGCGGTCGCACCGAAACCCGGTACAGCGTTCCGTCTCGGTCCGATCAGCAACCAGTACGAAAGTCCATCACTTAACGGTACCTGAGAGAGCGTCGTCGGGAGCGACGACCGCTATCGATCGGAGTCCATGCTGTCGACGGCGAACTCCTCGAGAAGCGACGGGATCGGCGTGTAGGCGACGGCACCCACTCCAGCGTAGACGTCTTCGACGATCGTCTCGCGGGGAATCAACCGATCGATGCCGCGGCGAACGTCGGCGTTCGTAAACGGCTCGAGGTACGCCGGATAGACGAGAAAGTCGATCGCTCCGGCGGCGGATCGCTCGACGCAGTACGCCGATTGGGTCTCGAGGTCGGTGACGTCCGCCGCTGAAATCTGGGTCGCCAGATCAAGCTCTCCGGCCTCGATCGCGGCGCGTCTGGACGCCGGGTCGGGGATGATCCGCATGGTGATCGTCTCGACCGGTGGCCGGGCAGGGACGGATTCGTCGCCATCGAACCAGTGGCCATCGAACCGGTGGAGTCGCCAGTACTCGCCGTCGGCGTGCTCCGCGAAGCGATACGGACCGGTTCCGACGGGCGTTTCGCTCAGGGAATGATCTCCCTCGCTCGCTGCCAGCGGAACGATCGGGACGCCGACGCTCACCTCGAACGGGCCGTACTCCCGGACGAGGTGTATCTCGAGTTCCGTCTCGTCGATGACGACGGTCTCTTCGTACCAGTCGTAGACGTCCGTTTCCCGGGGAGTCCCCGCGTAGCGCTCGAACGTCGCACGGACGTGGTCGGCGGTGAGCGTTTCACCGTTGTGAAACTCGACGTCCTCTCTGAGTTCGAACCGATACGTCGTCGGATCGAGTTGCTCCCAGTCGGTCGCAAGCGAGGGCCGGACCGCTCCCTCGAAGTCCACCGCGAGCAGCCCCTCGTAGATCGGCGTCGTCGCCATGTTCGAGGTGGTGTCGTTCATCCGTACCGGATCCGGATTCGAGACCGTCGCGGGGAGGTCGACGACGAGCGCCGCACCGTCCTCCGACTCGAGGAACTCTCGGCCGTACGGTGCGTACACCGCATCGTACTCGCTGCCGGGTAACGGGTACTGACGCCAGTCGTCGATGGCGTCACACCGGTAGATCGCCGTCTCCTCGCCGGATCGAACGATCGATATCGGCACCTGTCTCGCGAGTCGTTCCTGTAGTTCTCGGTAGATGTCGGCTCGTCGCTCCGGGTCACTCTCGGCGAGGCCGGAGTCGATCAGTTCGTCGGTCCGATCGTCGGTGTAGTGATTGAAGTTGAAGCCGTTCGGCGACCGACGGTCCGAGTGAAAGAGCGAGTTGACGTACGTGTGGGGATCCCAGCCACCGCTGATGTCGAGGGTCACGAGCGCGTTCTCTGCGTTCTCTGCCATGTTCAGACACAACTGCTCGTAGCTCCCCCACTCGAGTTGTTCGAAATCGACGTCGAACAGTCCCGTCTCGTTCAGTTCGTGTTGAACGAGTTGCGCCCAGCGGCTCCGCTCGCCGTTCTCCGCGTTCGCGTAGATCGTCGTCTCGAACGGCGCGTC
This sequence comes from Natrialba sp. INN-245, assembly GCF_009807105.1. NCBI lineage: Archaea > Methanobacteriati > Methanobacteriota > Halobacteria > Halobacteriales > Natrialbaceae > Natrialba > Natrialba sp. INN-245. The sequence goes on from NZ_WUBV01000046.1 coordinate 135,118, forward strand.
AACTCCTGTCGCCTCGAACCCGCGCTGGATCAGCTCTGTCGGGCCACTCTCCGGAACCCGGTCGTCGCGTTCGGCGGTGATACACCCCGACAGCCCGATCGTCCCCACCGCACCGAGTCCACGTAGAATCGTTCGTCGTCCAACCCGTTCGTCGAACCCCTTCCGACAGCCCATATCTCATCGGTTGAAACGCAGCGGGCATATGGGTTGTGACCCAACACCAATCACCCGGCCGCGCTGACATCCTTTCGAGGAGACGGTCGCCTCGAGGCCCGTTTTCGCTGGCGATCGCATGCGGATCGGCCGTCGCCGGAGAGGGCTGTCTCCGACCGGCTGTGAGGAGATATCGACAGAACTGGCACAGACTGTCTCAGACGGTTTACTGTCCGTCGGTACCGCCGCTCCCGGGACTCGTTCTCCGGGAGTGTCAGGACACAGGTGCACCAATCCGTTCCGTCTCAGCTGTCGCCGTCCTCGTCGACGATCACGACCTCGCCGTCGACGACGTCGACGTTGATCAGCGTCTTGACGTGATAGCCGGCGGCGTCGACTTTGTTCTCGCCACCGACTTTCTTGATGACTGCCACCGTGTCGACGACTTCGGCACCGATCTCCTCGAGTGCCTCGAGCACCGACGCGAGCGTGCCACCGGTCGAGAGCACGTCGTCGAGAACGAGCACGCGCTCGCCCTCGCGGACGTCGTTGATGTACATCTCGTTCTCCGAGTAGCCCGTCTGCTGGGCGATGGCGACCTCTCCCTCGAGGCCGTACTCGCGTTTGCGGATGACCGTAAGCGGGATGTCGGTCATCAGCGAGACCGCAGTCGAGATGTGGATCCCCATCGCCGCCGGCGTGACGATCCGGTCAACCTCCTCGAGTCTCGCCTTGCGGATGATCCGGATGACGATCTCGCGCAACAGCGTCGGATCCAGCTTCGGGACGCCGTCGCTGATCGGGTGGACGAAGTAGTGGTAACCGTTTTTCTCGATGATTGGGGCCTCGAGAAGCGATCGCTTCAACTGATCCATGTCGTGGGTCGGTGGGTATCGGAGTAAAATGTGACGATCCGATCGCACCGCGGGCGCGATCGGTCCATGCTCGTCGGAACTGGTGTACGGAGCGACCGGCGAAATCACAGGTTTCCCGTGATTTCACCGACAACGAGTCACGACGGCCTCGATCACTCGTCGCTACCGAAGCTGAGTTCCGGCGGCTGGTCGCCGTGGCCCAGGCGCATGTTCCGTTCGTGATAGAGGTGTGCGGCCGCCGTCGCGGTGATCGTGATCGAGATGATCGCTGTCCACGTCAGATCGGACAGCACCGTCAGCGGATAGATCTCGAGCCAGAGTGCGGCGACCAGCGCACAGCCGATCGCACCGAGTGAGAGATACAACTCCCGCCAGGCGAACTCGTGGCCGGGGACGATCTCGAGGTAGATGCTGATGTCACCGGTCCGGTCGGTTCCCGCGATGATCCCCTCGTCGGAGTCGAACGTCAGAATGCCGGCCTCGTCCATCTTCGGGAGATGCGTCTGCTGGAGCGTCGTGTACACCCGCTTTCGCTGTTCGGGCGTGACGCCCTCGAGTGTCGTCTCGTACTCCCAGGCGGCAACCTGCTGGGCGAGGTCGCCGAGTTCGATCGGACGGTCGTCCTGTTTCAGGTAGTGGAGCACGTACCGCCGACGCTGGTTGCGCAGGACCTCGAAAACCTCGCCTTTCGATAAGTCCTCGGGTTCCTCGATTCCGGTGTCGCGGTCGTCATCGTCGGCGGCTTCAGCCGTGCTGTGGGCCTCATTGTGGTGTTGTTGGGCCACTACAGCTCACCTCCCTCGGACGTCCCACACTCGATTCCATATCCGTTCGTACACCCATTATTTCCTGGCAGGAACGCCACCTATATAATTCTCCTGACCCCTCTGAAACAGCGGGAACGACGGGTCGTCGATGCACAGCTGTTGACGATCTTATATGTGCCTGGTCCGGCGGCTACGCGAGCATGACGGCGATCGAGTCGGCGATCTCTTCGCCCAGCCCGGCTTTCGTTCCCTCGTACCGGGCGGCGTCATTTTCGTGAACCAGCAGCGCCCGCGTCTCCGTTTCGCCCATCACGCTGGCGTCGTTGGCCACGACGAACGCGAGGTCCGTCCGGTCGATCGCCTCCCGCGCCCGCTCGATCATCGCCGCCTCCTCCCCGGACGTCTCCGTCTTGAAGCCGACGATCGGCAACGTCGGCCGCTCCTCGCGAACCGCATCGATCAGCTTCGGCGTCGGCTCGAGTTCGAGCGTGAGCTCCTGTCCCGAGCGGATCTTCTCCTTGCTCGCCTCGACGGTATAGTCGCCGATCGCCGCCGCGGAGACGAGGACGTCGGCGCTCGAGGCGGCCTCCCGCGTCGCCGCGAGCATCTCGGCGGCGCTCTCGACCGGACGAACGTCGGCGTAGGGGACCGCTTCGCCGTCGTGGACGAGGGTGACCTCCGCGCCGCGAACGTAACACGAACGGGCGACGGCCCGCCCCATCTTCCCCGACGAACGATTTGTCAGCACGCGGACCGGGTCGATCGACTCGCTCGTCGCGCCGCTGGTGACGACGACCCGTGTCCCCTCGAGTGGTCGCTCACCCGCCGCTCGAGCCGTCTCGCAGACGATCGCCTCCTCGGTCGCGATCTTGGCTTTCCCTTCCTCGATTCGCGGCTCCACGAAGTCGACGCCCCATCCCTCGACGGTCTCGATGGCCTCGAGGACGCCGGGGTGGTCGTACATCGGCTCGTGCATCGCGGGGGCGATCACGACGGGCGTTCCCGCGCCGAGGGCCGTCGTCGCACAGGTCGTGACGGGCGTATCGTCGACCGCGGCGGCGATCTTTCCGACGGTGTTTGCCGTCGCCGGGGCGATCACGAAGACGTCCGCCCAGCCGTCGTATCCACACAGTGAAACGTGTTCGACGCCGCCCGTAATCTCCGTGACGACGTCGGCGTCCGTCGCGAACTCGAGCGCCCACGGGTGGACGATCCCTCGTGCGCTGTCGGTCATCACCGCACGAACGTCGGCACCGCGTCGGCGCAGTTCGTGGGCCAGTTCGACCGTCTTGACGGCGGCGATCGAGCCCGTCACCCCGAGCGCGACGTTGACTCCCTCGAGCATTCGTTCGCCCTTCTCACGGCGGCGTGTTAAGCGTAGCGAGGTGCCGCCGTCTGATCCGTTCGCCGTCGATGCGATCAGTCCCGGTCGACGCCCGGATGCATCGTCGGCCGCTCCTCGAGCGGCTCGGCGAACGCCTCGAGGATCGTTTCCCGGGCCCGCTCGTCGCGCTCTCGGCGTTCGTCGTCGTCGATCTCCACACAGCCAGGCGGCACGTCACGGTCCCGGCCCGTAAAGTACCCCTCGGGAACGACCCAGTCGTGATAGAAGTTGGCGTCGGAGTCGTGGATCACCGCGAGCCCGACTTTCGCGCCGTGGCCGGCGGCGACGATCGCCTGGTGGGGCTCGCCTGCGATTCTCCCCGCCGCGTAGACGCCGTCGACGGCCGTCCGTCCACCGTCGTCGACGCTCACGAAGTGTTTGCTCCCCCGCTGGATGCGGCCGACGTCGAGGGGCACCAGGTACTCGCTGTCCGACCACGACGCCGCGATCACGCGGCGGGCGGAGAGCGGATCGCCACCCTTGGTCTCGAGGACGAACCCCGCCTCGAGGTCGTCTTCGTCTCGCAGTTCGACGCTCGTCACCCGCCCCAGTTCGAACGCGACACCGGCGTTTCGGGCCTGTTCGCGGGCGAGGTCGAGATATCGGCGAGCGTCGACGCCGTCCGGGAAGCCGGGATAGTTCTCGAGGCTGGCGTTCCGAGCGAGGATCGACTCTCCGCCGTCGTCGCCGGACGCAGTCCGGCTGCTCGAGGGACCCGGTCCCTCGCTGACGATCAGCGTGTCCAGTCCCGCTCGAGCGGTGAAGATCGACGCGGCGAGGCCGGAAACGCCTCCGCCGACGATGCAAACGTCTCTCATCGGCCGACGTTTCTCACCCGTACGCAAAACGTTCACTTTTCGAGTCCATCTAGAGGTACGTCCTCGAGCGCTCCAGTGTCCACTCCGCGAGTTCGTCCCGGTGTCGATTTGTCAGGGAAAATGGTAATTCGTCCGTCCCGATAAGAGTGATACCAGCACTCGTCGCCATCGCGGTTTCGCTCGTCGCGATCCCGTTTCTCACGTTTCGAGGCGACGCATACCACCTCGAGTCCCAACGGACCGACGGACGAACGACTCTCTCGGTTGAGACGGACAGTAAACCGTACCATAGCAGCCCGTCTCACGGTCCCGTCTCGAGGTGTGCCTACAGACGATCCCGTCCGATCAGGACGTACAACACGACCCCGAGGAAGGGCGCGAAGAAGACGACGAGCGCCCAGAGAAACGCGGGGTGGCTGCTGTTCTCCTGGGCGTCGACGAACGTCCAGACGATCAGGGCGAGTGTGACGAGCACCATCACGAGGCCGAACAGCACGACGAATCCCGCGCCGCCGGACTGTAACACGATGCTGGAGGGCATGTGCGGCGGGAACGTATCATCGAACCAAATACTTTGTGAACTTCCCGCTGGACGGTGCGTTCGAAACAGCGACGCACTCGAGAGACTTGCGGACGCTCAGTCCGACTCGTCGGCTCCCGACTGGCGTCTCTCGACCGAGCGCGCTCCGTCCCCGTCGTCGATCGACTCCGTGGCGTGGTCGCCTTCGTCGTCGGCTGGCTTCTTACCGTGGTTGCCCTCGTCGTCGGCCGACTCGAGAACGTCGACGCCGGTGACGTCGAACCGGGTGCCGCCGTCGTTCCCGTCGGCGACGTCGATCGACCAGTCGTGGTCGTCGACGACCTCCTCGACGATCCGCAGTCCGAGGCCGGTCCCGTCCGGATCGGTCGTATACCCCGGTTCGAACACCCGGTCGCGCTCCTCGGGGGGGATTCCCGGACCGTCGTCCTCGAGGGCGAATCCGCCGTCGACGTCGGCGATGGTCACGGTTACGCCCTCGCCACCGTGGTCGATCGCGTTGCGGACCAGATTCTCGAGTAACTGCTGGAGACGCGTCCTGTCGGCGCTGATGGTCCGGTCGGTCTCGACGTGCAACGCCGCGTTCCCCGTCTCGACGCTCCGCCAACAATCGTCGACGAGATCCGGAAGCGACACCGGCTCCGGCTCGACCGCGCTGTCGCCCTGTCGAGCCAGCGTGAGGAGGTCGTCGACCAGCGTCTCGATTCGGTCGAGGGCCGCGTCGGCCTCCGCGAGGTGGTCGCTGTCCTGATTCGTCCGGGCTAACTCGAGGTGTCCGCTGGCGACGTTCAACGGGTTCCGGAGATCGTGAGAGACGACGCTGGCGAACGACTCGAGGCGTTCGTTCGTTCGCTCGAGACGTTCGTTCGTCCGCTCGAGTTCCGCAGTCGTCCGGTGGCGCTCGAGTTCGTAGCTCACCCACCTGTTCATCAGCCGAACGATCATGCGGTCGCCGGTCGAGAACTCCTCTTCGCGGGGTTCGTCGGCGGCGAAGCAAAGCGTCCCGTACAGTTCGTCCTCGACCCGGACCTGGCCGCCGACGTAACAGCCGAGTTCGAACTGCTCGTAGGCCTCCCCGGTGTAGCGGTGGTCCGCGGCCACGTCGGCAGTCGCGAGCAGATCGTCGGAGTCGATCGTCTCTCGGCAGTACGTCCGCGAGAGCGGGCCGGATTCGCCCGGCTGGAGCCGATCGTGCGTGCCGTGGGCCTGGACGATCGTCTGTGTGCCGCCCGGCTCGTCGGCTTCGCGGCGTTCGATACGCGAGAGGAAGCCGTACGGGAGGTCGAGTCGCTCACAGCCCAACTCGAGCAGCCGGGAGATCTTCTCCTCGAGCGAGCGATCGACGTCGGTCGTCAGGTCGTAGAGCCGCTGGAGGAACTCGATCAACGCTTTTCGCTCTCGCTCCTGTCGCTTGCGTTCGGTGATGTCCCGACTGTTGACGACGATGCCGTCGACGGCGGGGTTGGCGAGCTGGTTGGTGCCGTGGACCTCGAGCCAGCGCCACTCGCCGTCGGCGGTTCGAAACCGGGCCTCGGCGCGTTCGGACGCACCCGACACCCCCAGTAGATCGCCGAACGCTTCGACCAGTTCGCCGCGGTCGTCCGGGTGAGCCAGTTCGAACGCGTTCGTTCCGGTGACGTCGGTCGAATCGTACCCCAGTATCTCGTCGACCGACGGGCTGTGGTACTCGATCGTCCCGGCCGCGTCGACGACGGTGACGATGTCGGTCGACTCCTCGAGAAACGCCTCGTGGCGCTGGAGTTCGTGTTCGGCCCGCTTCTTTTCGGTGATGTCCATCAGTGCACCGGGAAACCTGATCGCGGCCCCGTCTTCGTCACACTCGACGTGTCCTCTCGCGAGCACCCACCGGAGTTCGCCCGCGGCGTTGTGAACGCGGTACTCCTGTTCGTAGGATTCACAGGCGTCGATCGCAGCCTGGATAGCCGATTCGACCCGGTCGCGGTCGTTCGCGTGAATCGAGGAGACGAACCGCTCGAGTGAGACGCCCTCCTGGGCAGCCGCGGGGTCGACGCCGAACGTCTCGGCGAACGCTGGCCCGGCGACGAACCGATCCTCGCGTACGTCCCACTCCCAGGTGCCGACCGTACCGGCGTCGATCGCAGCCTCCAACTGGAGTTTCGCGTCCCGTAGTTCGCGCTCCTGGCGCTTTTGGTCCGTGATCTCGGTGGCGAACCCGGCGACACGGACGACCTCGTTGCCCTCGACGATCGGTTTACCCCGGATCCTGACCCACCGACCGTACGCCTCGTCTTCGTTGACGCGACACTCGAGATCGACGGGATCGCCGCTGGAGAGTGCAGCCATGGCCTCCTCGACGCGCTCGCGGTCGTCTGGGTGGACGCCGTTGACGAAGTCGGTTGGGTCGTCGTGCAATCGCTCGAGCGAGCGCCCCCAGATATCGGCGTACGCGGAGTTGACGAACTGCAGTTCGGTCCAGTCGGCGTCGAAGATGGAGAGGATCTTGTCGGTGTGTTCGGTGAGTTCACCCAGTCGCCGCTCGGCACGTTTCGCGCGGTACCGTTCGACGGCGTTCAATACGCGGTTCGCGAGGAGGTCGAACTGCCCGGTGCCCGAACGCTTCTGGAGGTAATCGGTCGCCCCGCGGGAGATCGATTCAGCGGCGACCGTCTCGGGGTCCTGTTCGGCAACGACGATAAACGGACGGTCCGGGTCCCGATCCCGGACGGCCTCGAGAAAATCGAATGCGTCGTTCGTCCCGGTCACACAATCGGCGACGACACAGTCGAACGTGCCCTGCTCGAGTTGTGTCACTCCCTCCGCTGCGGTGGTCGCCGTTTCGACGGTGATCCGATCGTACCTCCGCTCGACGTACCCGGCAGCTTCGGCCGCAAATTCGACATCGGCGTCGACGAGGAGGACAGAGACAGAGTCACACATGTCCGGTGATATCGATACTGTATCAGCCATTGGGAATCGACACGTATAGATTGCATCGGTTGCCGACTCGTCCGCCGAAGGTCCGGTTGTGACCAGTAACGACCGTTTGCCGCCGGCCGGGACGGTAACGACGCGACGGTTTACACACTGATCGGCCATCAGGCTGGTGATCTGGTGGGAACTGACGTCCAGTGGCCAGGATGGCAATCCTTACTGTCACGGCATTCCTATCCCGAGCGTGGACAGAATTCTCCTCAGCACCGTCTCCTACCGTCCGCCCGAGGAGGTTTTCCCGTACGTTCGCTCGTTTACGGAGTATCCGCGGTACACGGAACATCTAAAGGGCGTCCGCGTCCACGGGAACGGCGACGCCGGTTCGGTGTACGACCTCCAACTCGCCTGGTGGAAGCTCACCTACACCGCCAGTTCGAAAGTGACCGCGATCAGCCCGCCGGAGTCCCTCGAGTGGCGACTGGTCGAGGACGTCGACGCTCGCGGCGAGTGGCGCGTCGAGCCCGAACCCGAGGCCGCACCGGCCGACGCGGAGACGGCGAGCCGGATCTTCTTCGAGGCGCTGTACGACCCCCACTCGGCCGACGAGAGTGCGATTTCGTTGCCACGGTTCGTCTCGATCGACCGAATCGTCGATCGGGTTCGACCGCGGCTGGTAGAGGAGGCCGAGACGGTCGTCGAGCGACTCGTCGAGGACATCGAAGGGGATCGGCGCGACGTGGAGTTGACGATTCACGAGATGCCGTAAACTACCCTACTCTACTTCGCTCATCCCATACGGGGTTCGCTCGTTGAGGGTAGGGCTTTGATGTGGACTCCCGGCAATCAGTCGCCGGTAATCTGCCGATGACTCTTGCCGTTCAACGTCCCACCATTCAAACACACGTTTACTGGTGTCGAAGGAAATCTCCGATTTCCTGACCATTGGAAAGCTCCGCTTTCCAAGACGTCTCCGCTCCCCGACTTGGGCGAGGAACGGAGTCTATGTTTCCGTTTCCGGGCGTAGCGTAGCCCGATGTTCTTCGCGGCATTGTAATCCGCGTTGACCTCGTAACCGCATTTCTGGCAGTGGAAGTGTTCGCCGTCGCGGTTCGCTTCATGCGTAAACCCACAGTCCGTCCGAGAACAGCGTTGGGACGTGTGATTCGGTGCAACCTGCTTTGCCGCGACGCCGCGTTCCGGTGCCTTGTACTCGACGTACTCGAACAGGCGTCGAAACGCCCATATGTGGTGCCACTTCGCCTGCGGGATGTTCTTTCGGATGTCCGTTAGGTCCTCGAACACGATTACGTCGCAGTCGTATTCGACGGCTTCCGAGACAATCTCGTTGGCGACCGTGTGGGGCGGTGGTGCAGAAGGCTTCACAAGGAAGTGGTAGGACGAATTTGATGTGTCCAGCAGCAAAGCCGTCCTACCACTTCCTTGTGAAGCCTTCTGCACCACCGCCCGTATGGTAGATTTATACGGGGAGGAATGATGTGTTTGACTGTAATGTCGTCCCGAGACGACCAGGATACGAACGCGAGTTCGCCCTCTAGCATCCTGCTCGTCGAGGATAACCCGGGTGACGCGCGTCTCGTCGAAGAGGTGAGCGAGGACCGGGGACTCGCGGACGTGCTCGCTATCGTTACGACCGGATCGGATGCGCTCGATTTCGTCCATCAACGTGGCGAGTACGCTGACGCGCCGCCGACTGGCCTCGTCATCCTCGACTGGCACCTTCCAGGCGTCACCGGTGAAACGGTGTTAGCGGAACTGAATAGCGATCCGGCTACCGATCACATCCCCGTTATCGTAACGACCGGGACGGTGTCCGAACGAGAAGTCCGCACCATCTACGAACAGAACGCGAACGCATGTCTCACGAAACCCACAGACCCCGAGGAACTCGAGGAGATCATTCGAGCGTTCGAAGCGTTCTGGTTGTCGGCGGCTCGACTCCCTCCTGTTAACACCGGGACCGAACGGTATAGTGATCGTTGAAAGTCATTGCACTCCCACTCGCGAATCAGCGGCCAGCACGACCGGTGCTGGCCGCTCGAGTGCGAGCGGTGAATAAATCGTTTCAACGATTACGATAGGATCGATCACTCGAGGTCGACGACGACCCGGTGCACGATACGCTGTCGGGGAAGCGCGGTCAGAACGGAATCCGGAGGAAGTTCCAGTACCAGAGCAGCCAGCAGAAGCCGGCCATGCTGGCGACCACGACCGCGTAGTGGATCCTCGAGAGGCGTCCCCAGTACCCCTCTCGCCAGGCGAGGACGGCGTACCCCGCGGCGACCACCGTCCCGGCTGCGCCGAGGATCGGCAACAGCGAGACGAGTTCGTAGACGAGCGGCGGCCTGCTGAACAGCGTGTACGGGTAGACGAAAAACGCAAGCACGACGACCCCGAGGACGAACCCGAACAGGCAGGCGATGGCTCCGGCCGCGACCCACCGCGGACGGGCTTCCGGCGAGGGTGTCACCCGCGAGCGCCAGTCGACGGCCGAACCGGCCCTCGCGTTTTCGGCTGGGACGTCACCGTCATCACCATTCTCGTCCGAGTTATCTCCGCCATCCCCACCCTCGGCCGAATCGTCTCCGCTATCGCCGGCCGCCACCGACACACCGGAGGTAGCCTCGGCCGCCTGCGCACCATCGCTCGAGTCGACGTCGTCGTCGACCGCGCCTCGCGTCTCGCGTTCGTTCCCCCTCTCGTCCGTGCTTTCGTCGACACCGGCTGGCGACTCGCGGTCGACGAATCGACGTTTCGCCCAGGAGAGCGGCCAGGCCGCGACGCCCGAGAGCATCCCGAGGGTCGTGACCGCCGCGAGGCCCCCGTGAGTGGCGAGCGAGTCGAGACGGGAGACCCGCTCGAAGGCGTGAAAGCCCAGACAGAGATATCGGATCCCGCCGTTTCCCTCGCGAAACGCGAGCGTATCCACGCCGTCGACCGCCTCGAAGACGAGGGGTTCACGTTCGACCCAACGGTCCGAACCGCCGCCGAAGTCGGTGACGAGATAGTCGTCCTCGTCGACGGAGACGTCGACCGACTCGGCCTGGACTGTCGTCGAGAGCCGTGCGTGGGAGGTCTCCGCCACCCGAACGGCCCGGTAGGTACCCTCGAGTTCGGCGGCGCGCTCGGGGCTGCCGTCCGGCTCGAGCGTGTCACCGTTCCCCTCGAGTGCGTCCTCGTCCGCTTCGGGTTCGCCGCCGTCTCCCGGTTCGACCTCGGTCGTAGAGACGTACTCCTCGAAGAACGAATCGAGAAAGTCACCGGTCGCGAGCGCGCCCGTGTTCGTGTTCGTCGCGACGAACAGTCCGAGATCGTACGTGGGGACCACCACGAGGAAGCTGGTGAACGAGCCGGGGATCGCGCCGTCGTGTTCGAGCGTCCGGACGCCGTTTCGCTCGCCCTCGATCAGCCCGAAGCCGACGCCGTCAACCGCCTCGTGGTGAGAGAACCACCGCTCGTGCATCGCGTCGACCGACTCGGGCGCGAGTATCCGTCTCTCGGCGTCCGACCCGTCCGACTCCTCGGCCGCGCCGTTCCCGGTATCACCGGTGTCGCCACCGCCGATCGCGCCGCCCTCGAGGTGTGCACGGAGGAACTGCGCCATATCGGCGGCTGTCGACGTGACAGCGCCGGCGGGACTGATCTCGAGGAAGAGGTCCGGAACGGACTGGGTCGTCCCCGCGAACGCCGTGTATCCGGTCGCCACGGTCGCGTCGAACCCCTCGAGGACGGGCTGGTCGAACGTCGTCGACGTCATCTCGAGGGGATCGAAGACGTTCGCTTCGGCGTACTCCGCGAAGCTGGTGCCGGCGACGTCCGCGACGAGCTGGCCCGCGAGGGCGGTTCCGTAGTTCGAGTAGGAGGCGATCTCGCCCGGCGGTCGGACCCGCGCTGGCTGTTCCTCCGCCAGCACGTCGGGCAGCGGCCGCACGTCGTCGGGGTCGACGACCCAGGTGCCCCGGGCTCGCTCCTCGAAGCCAGCCGTGTGGGTCGCGAGGTGGGCGGCCGTGATCGGCTCGTCGTACGTCTCGGGGATCGAGACCGACTCGAGGGAGCTTCGAATGTCTTCGTCGGGGTCGATCTCGCCGTCTTCGATCAGTTGCATCAGGGCAGTCCAGACGATCGGCTTGGAGACGGACGCGATCCGAAAGCCAGTCTCCTCGGGGTCGACGGGGGTGCCGTCCTCGGCGTCGGCCTCGCCGTACCCTCCCAGGTGCTCGACGGTGCCGTCGTGGACGACGGCAACCGACGCGCCGACGACGTCGTGGGTCTCGAGCAGGTCGTCCATCCGCTCGTCGACGAACGACTCGAGGCCCTCGAGGTCGAGGTCTTGAGGTGGCTGTCTGGCGATTCGACTGGCGGGGGGCGTCTCCGTCGCCCCCTGGGATTCGGTTCGGGGGGCCGTTGGTTCCGCACTCGGCGACTCCGCGGGAGTGGCGGCGGCGTCGCGGGGAAGACGACCGGCGAGTGCCGTCGTTCCGAGGAGGGCCGATCCCGCGAGCACGCGTCTGCGCGATGGTCTGTCCGACATCGATCGTACGTCTCACGTCTCGAGGGAGGTGCATATGTATTTGGAGCAATAGTTTCCTCCTAACGGTCGTCACCGACCGACGGTTCTGGACGACGCCGTTCGTCGACGACGCGACGACCGATCAGATCTCGTCGACTAACTGTGAGAAGGCGTCGGTGTCGACGACCTCCATCGTCTGCCCGGTGAGGCCGTGTCGGCGCAGGGTCAGAGCGGACTTGAACGCCGCCTCGCGGTCGTCGGCCTCGAAGACGATGAGGAAGTCGTGCTCGCCGAGGATCGCGTAGGAGTCCTCGAGTGAGGCGTTGTGTTGGTCGAACTCCGTCTGTATCTCGCCCCAGATCGACGCGAGTTCCTGGGCGTTCTGGACGTCGCGGTCCTCGAGTTCGATCAGTGACGCGTACGTCGGCATGGCGTCAGCCACAATGGATGGACGGAAAACGGTTGGCGTGGCACGGGAATGGACTGGGATAGGCGACCATCGCGATCGGACGACGGCGAGCGGTCGTCGAAAAGATGTATTCGATATCGAGTAAGTCACACATCTTTTTGGCCGTGCTCGCGCTACCTCGAGCCATGAGAAACGCGAAGATCGTCTGTACTCTGGGTCCGGCATCGAACGATCGCCGGACGATCGAGGAACTCGCCAACGCCGGCATGTCCGTCGCACGCCTCAACGCGAGCCACGGCAGCCCCGAGGATCGAGCCGACCTCGTCGACCGGGTGAGAGCCGTCGACGAGAGTCGGGAAGAGCCCGTCGCGGTCATGCTCGACATGCAGGGGCCTGAGATCCGGACGGCACCCCTTCCAGAGGGTGAGACGGTCACGCTCGAGACCGGATCGGAGATCCGATTCGTCGAGGGTGAGGTGAGTACGCCCGAAACCGTCGGGCTCTCGTTGCCGATCGATCCGGTCGAAGAAGGAGACAGCATCTTGCTCGACGACGGGTTGATCGAGACGACGGTCGTCGAACAGGACCGCGACGTCATCAGGGCTCACGTCGACACCGGCGGCGAACTCGGCGGCCGAAAAGGGGTCAACGTTCCGGGTGTCGATCTCGACCTCGATATCGTCACCGAGAAGGATCGAGCCGATCTCGAGTTGGCCGCCGAGAAGGAAGTCGACTTCGTCGCCGCGAGTTTCGTCCGCGACGCCGAGGACGTCTACGAGGTCAGCGAGGTGTTAGAGGAGCTGGGCGTCGAGATTCCGATCATCTCGAAGATCGAGCGCGCCGGCGCAGTCGAGAACTTAGACGAGATCATCGAAGCCTCCTACGCGATCATGGTCGCCCGTGGCGATCTGGGCGTCGAGTGTCCGATGGAAGACGTGCCGATGATCCAAAAGCGGATCATCCGAAAATCCCGGACCGAGGGGTTGCCGGTCATCACGGCGACGGAGATGCTGGACTCGATGGTTCACGCCCGCCGGCCGACGCGCGCGGAGGCGTCCGACGTCGCAAACGCCGTCCTCGACGGCACCGACGCGGTCATGCTCTCGGCCGAGACCGCGATCGGCGACCACCCCGTGGCCGTCGTCGACGCGATGGACAGCATCGTCACCGAAGTCGAGAACTCCACGGAGTACGCCGAGTTACTCGAGCAACGAGTTCCCTCGGCCGGTGAGGCGCGGACGGACGCCCTGGCCCGGTCGGCGCGATTTCTCGCGCGGGACATCGGTGCCGACGCCGTCGTCGCGGCGACCGAGTCCGGCTACACGGCGTTGAAGACGGCGAAGTACCGACCCGGCGTCCCCGTCGTCGCCTCGACGCAACGCCACGAGATCCGCCGTCGCCTCGCGCTCTCGTGGGGCGTGACGCCGCTTTACGCCCGCGTCTCCGATCAGGGAGCCGACGCCGTCGTGGAGAAGGCCGTCCAGTCGGCACTCGAGGCGGGCATCGCAGAGAGCGGCGACACCGTCGTCGTCCTCTGTGGCATGATGACCGAACTCGAGGGGGCAAACACGACGAACATGCTGAAGGTTCACGTCGCCGCGGAGGCGCTGACGACCGGCCGGGTCGTCGTCGAGGGTCGGGTCACTGGCCCGCTCGAGCACGTCGACCACGGTGACCTCGCGGACGTCCCGGAGGGGGCGATCCTCGCGCTTTCGCCTGACTTCGACGAGGAGTTCGCCGGGGACGTCACGAAGATCGGCGGCATCGTCAACGCCCAGCGCGGGATGACCGGCTATCCGGCGCTCGTGGCTCGCGAGATCGGGATTCCGATGATAAGCGGCGCGGACGTCGCGGAGACCGAGTCGGGGGCGACCGTGACGCTCGACGCCGAACGTGGCGTCGTCTACGGCGGCGATACTGGCGATCGAGTGTAACGCCGACGCGGGACCGCGGATTTTTGTCGATCCGGCCAGTAGCAGTCGGTATGGCAGACGACTCGTCCGGTGTCGACGACGAGACGGGCGCTCGAGGCCCCGATTCCGAGCCGGACGTCTTCGAACCCGGAACCGACACCGAATCCGGCTGGGACCGCGACTCGAGGGAGTGGGACGGTTCGACGACCGGCGAGGGTGAATCGGACGCGGGACGTGAACGGATCCCGATCGATCTCTCCGACGATCCCGAACCGGACGACGAGGGACCAGCGGACGACGATTCGTACGAACCCGAGCCCAGTTCGGCCCCGGTCGAGTCGGGAGATCCGAGCCTCGAGAACGTGTTGTTCGTGTTGTTGGGGGTCGTGGCGATGGTCGTCGTGATCGTCCGCGTCGTCTCGCTTTTGGTTTAGTCTCCGAGCGTGGAACCTCGCGGTTCCGACCGTCGACCACGTCCCCGGTTTTTCGTCGCTGGACACACCATTCGGTCGACACAGCTATACGCACGCCGTGTGATATGTTGTGCCGTAGGCATGAATTCGGTCCAGCCGGTTCTCGATCGATACGCCGACGACGTCCCGGTCGAGGAACTCGTCCAGCCGTTTCTCGAGTTCGAGCGGTGGACCGGCGACGATCCCCGCTTGCTCGTCGCCGAAGCCGCGGCCGCGACGACCGGACAGCGGTTCGTCGACGGCATCAAACCGGCCGTCACCCGGTTTCGCGAGGCGTTCGTCGAGACCGGGCGCGTCAGTTCCGTCGCCGATATCGCCGCACTTTCACTCGAGGACGACGACCTCGTGGCGGCGTTCGGTGCACGACGGAACCGTCACGTCTTGCTCGAGGCCGCCGCCGTTCTGGCGAGCCGACCGGAGGACGACGACCTCGCCGCCTTGCGGGGGTGGGCGGCCGAGGCCGATCAGTACCGACACGACGAGGATCCGATCGGATCGATCTCCGGCGTCGGCCCCTCGAGTTTTCAGTATCTCCGACAGCTCGCGGGCGTCGACGCGGTGACGCCCGACCCGACGGTCACGGCGTTCGTCGAGGCCGTCGACGAGGAACTCGAGCACTCACCGCTCGAGACGGCGACCGATCGGCTGACGATCGCCTCCTGTGAGTGGCTGTCGCTCGTCTCCACGTACCGGCCCCTCGCGATCGATCGGATCGCCTGGTGGGCGTTCACCGACGACGAAGACCGGCGGCCGGCGCTCGAGGCGGCCGGTCTAACTCTCGGTCAACTCCTGTAGCTCCTTGAGTTCGGGTTCGATCTCGTCCAGTTTCCGGTGTTGGTGACCGGCGGCGAAGTCAAACGGATTATAGTCGTCCCGTTCGGACGTCGGGACGATGGCTATGGACGTCTTCGGTCTGCTTGGCAATCCGGTCGGTCACTCGCTGTCGCCACCGATGCACGAGGCAGCCTACGACGAACTCGGACTCGACGCGCGGTACGTCACGTTCGAACCCGCTCCCGACGACATCGAGGCGGCGATCGACGGCGCCGACGCGCTCGGAATCACCGGGATGAACGTGACGATTCCGTTCAAACGGGACGCACTCGAGATCGTCGAACCCGACGAGTTGGCCGCCCGAATCGGCGCGGTCAACACGATCGACTTCTCGGGGCCGGGCGCGCCGACCGGTCACAACACCGATGCAGTGGGCGCGCTTCGCGCGTTACGGGATCACGACGTGTCCCTCGAGGGTGAACACGCCGTCGTCGTCGGCGCAGGCGGCGCTGGCCGGGCGATCTCGTTCGGGTTGGCCGACGCGGGTGCGACGGTTTCGATCGCCAACCGGACCGTCTCGACCGCCCACGACCTCGCGGACGACGTTCCCGACGCGACGGGGTACGGCCTCGACGAACTCGAGGCGCTGATCGCCGACGCCGACGTGCTGGTCAACGCGACGAGCGTCGGTATGGAGGAGGACGCGACGCCCGTCCCGGCCGAGGCGCTTCACGGCGATCTCGCGGTGATGGACGCGGTCTACCGCCCGCTCGAGACGCGACTGTTGTCCGACGCCGCGGCTGCGGGTGCGACCACGGTCGACGGCGCGTGGATGTTACTGTATCAGGGGGTCGAGGCGCTCGAGTTGTGGACCGGGGAGGACGTGCCGGTCGAGGCGATGAGCGAGGCGTTGCGGTCGCAGCTGTAGCTCTCGAGTCGGCCACGTCGGCGACTGCCGGGCCGACCGCCACCGGTCGCACTCACGATCGAGTCGTCTACCGGGGAGAATCCGCCGGAGTCCGGAGTGTATCGGGCAGACGGATCGACGATGTTCCACATCGGACGATTTTAAGTGAAGCAAACGTGTATCTCTTCCCGATGGGAATCCTCCAAACGTTGAAATCGCTGTTGGGGATCGACGACTCGGGTTCGCAGTCACAGGACGCTCGAGACGTCGGAGTAACGGTCGAACGCGAGCGCTCGAGCGAGGGCGAGGTGGGAGGGACGCCCACGGAGACGCCGTCGCCGGACGAGGAGGCGGCCGCCGCCGGCTCGACGGCCGCCGCTTCGACCGACTCCGTCATGGATCCACCGGACGAACCCGAGGAAGCTGCCGAGCCGGCGGAAGCGACGGGACCGACGGAGACGGACGCGACACCTACCGAAGAGACGACGGTGGACGAACCGCCGGCCGAGGACGTTTCGGAGCGCTCGCCCGACGAGATGGGTGACGAGTCCGCCTTCGAGGAACCGGACGACGAGCCGAGCGAGCCGGTCGACTCGATCAAGGGAATCGGTCCGGCGTACGCCGACCGCCTCGCCGACGCCGGCGTCGAGACGGTCGCGGATCTCGCCGATACCGATGCCGGTGTACTGGCCGAGCAAACAGATATCTCCGAAAAACGACTTCAGGGCTGGATCGACCGGGCCGAAGTCCGGTAGCCTCGATCGCGGACTCGAGTTCCTCCACCGGGCGGACGGGAAACGAGATCGGGTCGCGATCGGATCCGCATCTCGGTGCTGTCGGCCGTATTATACGGACCGCAATGAGTCGGTCGCGGTCGATCGCAGCCCGTATCATACGGATTGCTGTAACGGTTTACCGGTGAAACCACAGACGGCTCGTGGTTTCGCCGGTAACGATTTACAGCAGACCGTATCAGACCGCGAGGTCGGCTTTCGCTCGAGTCACGCTGACGTCCTCGGCGTCGACGTGGTCGACCTCGAGGAAGTGTGGAATGTAGTTTCGGCGTTCGTACTCTTCGTACTCGTCTTCTTCGCCCACGGTACACCACAGTTGGACCTCCTCGGGACCGTTCCACTCCCCGTTTCGATTGATCCCGAAACAGACCACCTCTTCGCCCTCGTACTCGATGATCGCGCCCGAACGAATGCCGGGATCCCCGTGGATGATGAGCTGTTTCATACGGGACGGTTCGACAGAAGACGGATTAAACGCTTCGACCGGGCCACGGCGAGGACTGCCAACAGTTCGCAAGCCGGACCACCAGTGGACGGCGACGAACCAAACGGGTTTTAAACAGCCCTACCTTAGCCCACCGCAAGTGAGATAACCATGCAGATGCCACGCAGATTCAATACGTACTGTCCGCACTGCCACGAACACCACGAGCACGAAGTCGAGAAGGCCCGAACCGGCCGCTCCTCGGGAATGAAGTGGGACGCTCGCCGAACGAAGCGCAACTCCGCGTCGATCGGTAACTCGGGTCGCTTCTCGAAGGTGCCAGCCGGCGAGAAGCCGACCAAGAAGACCGACCTCAAGTACCGCTGCAGCGAGTGTGGCAGAGCCCACCTCCGCGAAGGGTGGCGAACCGGTCGACTCGAGTTCCAGGAGTGATTTCAATGGCAGGAAACTTTTACAGCGTCCGATGCGGTGACTGTGAGAACGAACAGGTCGTCTTCGGCAAGGCCTCCACCGAGGTCGCCTGCGCCGTCTGCGGTACGACCCTCGCCCGACCGACGGGAGGAAAAGCCGAGATCGAACACGAGATCTTAGAAACAGTCGAGTCACGATGAAATTCACCGGCTGGCCCGATCCCGGCGACCTCGTCGTCGGCAAGATCGACGAGATCGAAGACTTCGGCGTCTTCGTCGATCTCGAGGAGTACGAGGACAAACGTGGGCTGATCCACATCTCGGAGGTCGCAAGCGGCTGGATCAAGAACGTCCGCGACCACGTCCGAGAGGGCCAGATCGTCGTCTGTAAGGTGTTAGACGTCGACGAAGGACACGAGCAGATCGATCTCTCGCTCAAAGACGTCAACGACCACCAGCGCTCCGAGAAGATCCAGCAGTGGAAAAACGAGCAGAAGGCCGACAACTGGATGGATCTGGCGGTCACCGAGGGGATCGACGACGAGGCGTACACCGCGATCGCGAACGAACTGATCGGTGCCCACGGCAGCCTCTACGACGGCTTCAAGCAGGCGGCGATCCACGGCGAGGAGGCGCTCTCGGGTACCGATCTCACTGACGAGGAGATCGAATCGATCGTCGAGACCGCCCGCGAAAACGTCTCGGTCCCGTACGTCAACGTCACCGGCTACGTCGACCTCGAGAACCCGTCGCCGACCGGCGTCGACGGCATTCGTGACGCACTCGAGGCCGCCGAGGGCAACGGCGGCATTCCCGACGAAGTCGACCTCGAGGTCAACTACGTCGGCGCACCCGAGTACCGCATCAAGGTCAAAGCACCGAACTACAAGACCGCCGAGGCCCAACTCGAGGAGAGCGCCCAGCGGGCGGTCACCGCCATCGAAGGCCACGACGGCGACGGCGAGTTCCACCGCGAGCGACGAACCGACGACGAGTAACGTTCGACATCGACTCTCGAGCAATGAAATCAGATATCCGGGTGTGTTCGGCCTGGCGCGAGCGACACGACCGCCCGGTCTACAGTCTTTCGTCGGAGTGTCCGGAGTGTAGCGCCAAAACGGAAAACAGCGCCCCGGCCCCGTTCGATCCCGAAGATCCGTACGGCGAGTACCGACGCGCTCTTAAACGTCGCAGTCGCTGATACGGTATGGACGAACTCGAGATCGACGCAGTCGCCGAGGCCGACTTGGACGACCCCGTTCTCGTCGAGGGGTTGCCGGGCGTCGGCCACGTCGGAAAGCTTGCGGTCGATCACGTACTCGAGGAACTCGAAGGGGAGAGTACGCTGGTTCGCCGCGTCTACTCACAGGAGTTTCCGCCGCAGGTGACCATCGAGGACGGCGTCTCGGAGCTAACCTGCGCAGAGATCTACGCTATCACCGTTCCTGAGGGGCGTGACGTGCTCCTGTTGACGGGCGACAACCAGGCACAGACTAACGAGGGCCACTACGTGCTGACGACCGCCTTTCTCGACATCGCTGAGGAGTTCGGCGCATCGGAGGCGTTCGCACTCGGCGGCGTTCCGACGGGTGAACTCATCGACGAGTACGCCGTCGTCGGGGCGGTCAGCGACGAGTCGCTGCTCGACCCGCTCGAGGAGGCTGGCGTCGAGTTCCGCGAGGACGAACCCGCCGGCGGCATCGTCGGGGTCTCCGGGCTCTTGCTCGGCCTCGGCGAACGCCGGGGCTTCGAGGCGGCCTGTCTGATGGGCGAGACCAGCGGCTATCTCGTCGATCCGAAAAGCGCCCGTGCCGTGCTCGAGGTGCTCGAGGCGGTCCTCGAGTTCGACCTCGACTACGAGTCGCTGGACGAACGCGCCGGCGAGATGGAGGACGTCATCGGCAAGATCCAGGAGATGGAACAGCAACAACAGAACATGGAGATGCCGACGGACGACGACCTGCGCTACATCGGGTAACGAACTGTTTCGCGACAGCGGCCCCGATCGCACGATGTGAGCGCGACTGGTGCGCGATGCTCTTGCGGTCGTCAACTACCGAGAGTATTCGCCCGACTGTGACGCCGCGACCCAATAGCTGTTACTCTCAAGATTCGATCCGAAACGTCCGGCGTCCGGTATCAGCCCTCAAGCACTTCGTAGGTGACGTCGGCGTCGCGCAGCGTGTCGGTGACACGACCCACCTCGTCGGTCGTGACGACGACGGTCACCGCGAGGCCGCGTTCGGCCCCTTCAGCGGCGATTTCGCCGGCCGCGAACGGGACGGCGGGATCGGTTCCGGCCTCGCGACAGGCGACGACGGCCTCGACGCCGGCCGCGACGATCAGGTCCGCGTCTTCACAGTGGTCTGCGACGAACCGCGAGTCGACGGCACGGCTCCCTCCGGTACGGACCGCCGGCACCTGGAGGACGGTGACCGAACCCGGCTCGAGGTCCATGACGCCCTCGAAACTGGTGACGCCGACGTCGGTGCCGGCCTCGGCATCGGTCGTCGCGACGCCGGTCGCCGGCCCTTGGTCGCCGGAACGAGCGTGGAGCAGGCCGTTCTCGACGAACAGGGAGACGGTCTCGCCCTCGTCGATGTCGTCGGTGGCGATGTACGCCGCTTCGCTCATCGCGTCGAGGACGTCGCCGGTGACGTGATCGGCGAACCGGCGGACGTCGTCTGCGGTCTGGAACAGCCAGTCGACTCCTTCCGGGGTGACGCGGTAGCGTGATCGTCCCTCCTTCTCGACGAGTCCCTCGTCGACGAGTTCGCGGATGTACTCGCTGACGGCCTGACTCGTGACGCCGACCTCCTCGGCGATCTCGCCCTGGCTGACGGCGGGCTGGCGCTCGGCGATCTGCACGAGAATCCGAAACCGCGTCGCGGCTCGCTTGTTGTCGAGGACGTCGACCATACCACTCCCTTCTCACCAGCGTTGCAAAAGTTCCGCGGTCGTGGCCTCCGAACGCCGGCTCGAGGCGATTCGAAACGGATCGTCGGGATCGGTCGGTCGGCTCGATCGACCGGATCTCCACACATGCGTTCGATCGGATCTTCGATCCACGGCCAAGAACGAAGCTCGTGGCCGTCGTCCGTAACGTCATGCACCTGACCGAACCGGCCAACCGATCTCTGCGCTTCCAAGGGCGTCTAACGCCCCGTCTACCGGAGAACGGGGGCGCGACGACGACTGAACAAACTCATTAGGGTTCGACACAGTCTCGAGAGCATGAACGACCGCTACGACGTGGTGATCGCCGGCGCGGGTCCGGCCGGTGCCCAGTGTGCGCGTGACCTCGCTGCCAGAGGCTACGACGTCGTCGTGCTCGAGACGGAGTCCGAAGATGAGTTCCCCCGCCAGAGCAACAAATCGACCGCGGGGACGTTCCCCTCGATGATGGCCTCCTTCGGGATTCCCGACGACGTGGTGATGCAGTATACCGACAGCGTCGTCCTCGAGTCGCCGAAAGACCACTACGTGCGCGAACAGCCGGGTGCCGTCCTCGAGTTCGCCGACTTCAAGCGATACCTCGTGGCCGACGGCGAGGACGACGGCGCGGAGTATCGCTTCGACGCGCGCGTAACAGCGCCGATCACCGAGGGCGGCGAGATGGTCGGCGTCCGATACAACGGCGACGAGGAAGTGTACGGCGAGATCGTGATCGACGCGACGGGACCGGCGGCCCCCCTCGCGAAGAAACTCGACGTCGTCGACCTGAAACGCGAGAACCACGCGGTCGGCATCGAGTACGAGTTCGAAGGCATCGATATCGATCGTCCCGGCTTTGCCGACCTCCACGACGCGATGATGCTCCGACTCGACCACGCGATCGCACCCGGCGGCTACTCGTGGATCTTCCACACCGGTGAGGATACGGCGAAGGTCGGTCTCTGTTACATCCAGAACGACATCCACAGCCGTTACGCCCGTGATGGATTTACCATCGACGACTATCTCGAACACTGGCTCGAGACCGATCCACGCTTTCGAAACGCCGAGCGACTCGAGGGGAAACAACACCGCGGGTCGGCACACATCCAGCCGCCAGGACAGATGCACACCGATCGGTTCATGGCCATCGGCGATACCGTGCCGACGGTCGATCCGCTCTGGGGTGAGGGGATCAACAAGTGTATGCAGTCGGGTCGGATGGCCGCCGCCGCAGCCGACAGCTGTCTCAAACACGGCGATCTCGAGCCGACTGCGGAGAACCTCGAGGTGTACGACACCCTCTGGCACCAGGAGGTCGCACCGAACGTGCGAAACCGGCTCTGGATGACGAAACTGCTCTATCTCGCGGAGAACGACCGATACGACGCGTTCATGCGGGATCTAAACCGGATGGACGACGAGACGCTGTCGAAGGCCAACCGTGGCAGTCCCATCGCCATCGCGAAACTGCTCGAACTCGGTGATCTGCCGCTTATCACCAGGCTCGCCCGCTGGGAGCTCGGGCTCGGCGACCTGAACTGAACTCGGTGTCAGCGACCGATGATCTCGGCCGCTCGAGTGATCGTGGCGAACTCTCCCTCGAGGTGGGCCAGTGCGGTCCGGTGGACGACGTCGGCGTCGAACTGTTCTCCCTCGAACCGCCGGTCGAACGTCGCGGTCGCGTCCGCGACGACGGTCACGTCGAAGCCGCGATTCTCGGCCATCCGTGCGGTCGTCGAGATGCAGTGGTCGGTGGTCAACCCCATCACCACGAGCGTCTCGTGGCCGCGTTCTCGGAGCCACGCCTCGAGGTCGGTGTCGACGAACGCCCCGTTGACGGACTTGACGAACACCGGTTCGTCACCGCGGGGCTCGAGGTCGGGCTTGAACGCGAATCCCGGCTGATCACCCCGAAGCGGCGAGTCGGGTTCGGTCGAGTCGTGTCGGACGTGAACGACGGGGCGGTCGGTCTTGCGCCACCGCGAGAGCACCGTCGCCGCCCGCCGTTCCGCGTCGGGATTGTTCCGAACTCCCCACGACTCGTCGTCGAACCCAGACTGGAAGTCGATCAGGAGCAACACGGCACGCTCGAGCGCCGAATTCGCCTCATGGTCGAGCGCCGACGCTCCGTCACTCATGAGAACCGGCCGGCACGAATCGCCGGGTCTCGAGCCACCTTGGGCGCCGTTTTCGACCGTAACTTTCCGGGCCGAACTCGTTGAATGGGGGCTTCCTGGTCCATTGCCGTCTGGAATCCAGGCTCGTTCATTGCGTACGACTTGGCGTTCGTACCAATGTATGTTTAGCTTTTCTCCGGAGTTGCCTTTCACTCCCTCGCGGTTAATATCAACCGATATTCATGTCGTTAGCTCCGGTACGAATACGGCACGTCGTGGGGTCCAACCGGGAGGCCGGGACAGCGGTCCGTATCAGACGTCTTCGGGGAGCCAGCCGCCGTCGACTTCGATGTTCTCGCCGCTGACGTACTCGTTGTCGGGGTCGAGGAAGAAGTACAGCGGCCGGATCAGATCCTCGAAACTCGCGGGACGGTCTCGAGGCAACTCGTCGGGAAACTCCGCGGAGTTCTCGACGACGTACGGTGAGATCGCGTTGACCGTGATTCCGTCATCTTGCGTGTCCGCCGCGAGCATTCGCGTGAACATCAGGACGCCCGCTTTCGCGGCAAAATACGGGAAGTTCTTCGGGCTCACTAGTCCCTTCTCCGAGGAGGCGTAGCCGACGTTGACGATCCGTCCGAACTCGCGTTCGCGCATCGCGGGCAGCGCACGTTTCGAACAGAGGTACGTTCCGTTCAGGTTCGTCTCGAGTACCCGGTTCCACCGATCGAAATCCGTCTCCTCCCAGTGTTCGGGCGCGAACTCTCCGACGTTGTTCACGAGAACGTCGACGGAGCCCAGTTCCGACTCGACGGCCGCAAAGAGGCCGTCGACGCTCTCGGGATCGGTGACGTCGCCTTGGACCGTCATCGTCGCCGACGCCCCACGGTCGGCCGCCCCGTCGGCGACGTCGCGGGCCGCGTCGGCGCTCGTGTGGTAGTGGACCGCGGTTTTCGCGCCGCAGTCGGCGGTCGCCACCAGCAGTTCGCGCCCGACGCCTCTCGCGCTTCCCGTGACGAGGACCGTCCGCCCCTCGAGGTCAGGTCCGTCCATACGGATTCCTCGAGAACTGTGCCGAAAAATCGCTCGGAACCGGACTCTCCGACCGGTTTCGGACTTCGACTGTTCGAAAAAAGTCCTGAATTTAAGTAGGACCCGGGCGATAGCCGACCCATGACACTGGAAACAATCCTACTCGCGATCGGACCCGGCGACGCGGAACGGAGCGACGAGCTGGCCGAAGCGGTCGTCGAGGTCGCGGCACCCACCGATGCGACGATCGTCCTCGCACACGTCTTCACCGACTCGGAGTACGACGAAGTACTCACGCAACTCGAGTTCGACGTCGACAACGACGAGATCGATCCGGACGAGGTCGCAGCGCGCCACTCGACGGTTCGAAACCTCCGTTCGGTCTTCGACGACCGCGGCGTCGAGTACCGGATTCAGGGAGCGGTCGGCGAACACGGTGCGACGATCGTCGACGTCGCGACCGACGTCGATGCGGATCGGGTCGTCGTCGGCGGCCGCCGCCGATCGCCGACCGGGAAGGCGGTGTTTGGATCCACCGCACAGGAGGTGTTGCTATCGGCACCCTGCCCGGTGACGTTCGTCCGGAGCAGCGAAGCGGAGTAGTACCAGGCATCGACTGCAGGTTGTGACGCCGGCAGTCGATCGCCCCCACATTTTGAGGTTCGTGCGTACCGACCCGACGCCCCCACAGGACAGTCACGAGTGTCGCCGTGGTGGCCGGCGACGACCGTCCGAGACGCCGGTCGGTCGTTCGAGGAAATCTGAACTCGTCGGCGAGTACAATATGTGCAGTTAAGTGTCGCGACGGACGTCTTTCAGGTAGCATGGTCTACTATGCGGGCGTCGATCTCGGCGCGACGAACGTGCGGGCCGTCGTCGGTGACGACGAGGGAACGACGATCGGCCGAAGTCGCAACGCTACGCCGCGTGGCCCGACGGGGATCGACGTGACGGAAGGCGTCCTCGAGACGCTTCGAGCGGCCTGTGTCGATGCCGGCGTCGATCCCGAGGAGATCGTTGCCGTGGGAATCGGCTCGATCGGTCCCTTCGACCTCGCGGAGGGTGCCGTGATCGACCCCGCGAACCTGCCGGATTCGATCGATCGCATCCCGCTGACCGGCCCCATCGAGAAGCTGGTCGACAGCGACGAGGTCTACCTTCACAACGACACGAACGCGGGCGTCATCGGCGAACGGTTCCACGCGAGTCGAAACCCCGACGACATGGTCTACATCACCATCTCCTCGGGGATCGGTGCCGGCGTCTGTTGTGACGGCGAGATCATCGGCGGCTGGGACGGCAACGCCGGCGAGGTCGGTCACTGCGTCGTGGACCCGCGCGGCCGGCTGACCTGTGGCTGTGGCCACGACGGCCACTGGGAGGCGTACTGCTCGGGCAACGCCATCCCCGACTACGCCCGACTGCTCGCCGAGGACGATCCGACGATCTCGACCGGACTCCCGCTCGAGGACCCGGATTTCACCGCGAGGGACGTCTTCGAACTCGCAGGCGACGACGAACTAGCCGACTACGTGATCGACCAGCTCGCCCACTGGAACGCGATCGGCGTCGCCAACGTCGTCCACTCGTTCGCACCGATCGTCATCTCCTTCGGCGGCGCCGTTGCACTCCACAACGAGGAACTGGTCGTCGACCCGATCCGCGAGCGCGTCTCCGAGATGGTGATGTCGAACGTCCCCGAGATCCGGGTGACCGACCTCGGCGACGACGTCGTCCTCGAGGGAGCACTCGCGAGCGCGATGACGAGGGGGACGGGAGATCGCCGCCGACTCAGGGGCTGAGCCGTGATTCGGCCCGTCGGCTGACACCGCTCGAGTTCGTGGGCGCTCCTCGATCAGCCGAAAACGACCCAGCGCTATTTATTCGCTCGTCACCTGGGATGGGTATGCGGCGCAGATCGTTTCTCCGAACGAGCGGCGTCACCTCACTCGGCCTGACCGTCCCAGCATCGACGAGTGCAGCCGATCGGTGGGGGGAAACGTCCGACCGGTCGACGCTCGCGTCGGCCCAGGAATCCTACGAACCGCTCGGTCGCGTCTCCGTCGAGGGGGCCGCTGAAGCCGTCCTCGGCGACGACGGCGCGGTCGCGTACCTCGCCGCGACGACCGGCTTTGCGACCGTCGACGTGAGCGACCCCGACGACCCGGCACTCCTCGCGGAGGAACGGGCCATCGACGTCGACGGCGCGCCAGTGCTCCAGATCCTCGACGTCAAAGTCGACGACGAGATGCTGATCGTCCCGGGACCGGCGAACCGCGGCTCCGACGAGTTTTTCCACGGGTTCCTCCGGTACGACGTGAGCGATCCCGCCAACCCAGTCGAAATCGGCGAACCGTACGAGACCGGATACCACATCCACAACTGCTATCTCGACGGCGAGGTGCTGTACGTCGTCGCGAACGATACCGACGAGAACCCGCTGGTCGTCTACGACGTCGGGGGCGAGGTCGTCGAGGAGATCGGTCGCTGGTCGCTTCTCGAGCGCGAACCCGGCTGGCGCGACGTCGACTGGCTCGCACGATACCTCCACGACGTCTCCGTCCACGACGACGTCGCGTACCTCGCTCACTGGAACGCCGGCACCTACCTGCTCGACGTGAGCGACCCCGCCGAGCCCGAATACCTCTCACACGTCAGCGATACGGACCTCGAGTCCCAACGCGAGATGGACGACGACCGGGACGCCCGGCTCGGCCTGCCGGGCAACGACCACTACGCCGCGGTCGACGAGACGGGCGACCTCCTCGCTGTCGGGCGAGAGGCGTGGGCGACCGGCGGCGGCGAGCCCGACGGGCCGGGCGGGATCGACCTCTACGACGTGAGCGACCCCGCCGAGCCGGCGTTTCGGGCGGCGATCGACGCGCCGCGGGCCGCCGACGAGCGCTACTACGGGCCGCTGTGGACGACCGCCCACAACTTCGAGCTTCGCGACGGCGACCTCTACGCCTCGTGGTACCAAGGGGGCGTGACGATCCACGACGTGAGCGACCCTGCCGAGCCGACAGAACGCGCCTCCTGGCGCGATCCCGAGACAGCGGCGTTCTGGACGGCACGCGTCGCCGATCCCGGCGAGACGTTCGTGGCGAGTTCGACGCCCGCGATTCCCCACGGGCTGACCGACGGGGCACTCTACACGTTCCCGATCCGGGCCGGCGAGCAGGCCGACCAGCCGCCGCTTACGGACCTCGACGCCCTCGAGTTCGACGAGCCGGCTACCGGTGGAAACGAATCGTCGAACGGTGGTGGCTCCGACGCTGCTGGGACGGCGACGGCCGCCACCGACGACGCGTCAGCAGCGAGCGACGACGCAGAAGACGACACGTCCGGAAGCACCGACCGAACACCGGGGTTCACCGCCGCCGGGACGGTCGGAGTCGTCGGGGGAGTCGCGGCTCTCGAGTGGTTTCGACGCCGTAGCCGGGTGAACGATCGAGGCGGATCCTGATCGACGTCCGTCACCGTTTCCGGGGACCATCAGGGTCGTTCCTGACGATTTCGGTCGCGTGACCAAACCTATTCACCGCTCGAGCACCTAACGCGACCAACGACCGAATCCGACACCGACTCGACGCTTCGCGAGCGGGTCGAAAAGTCTTCCGCGGGATTCGGCGCTCGTTCAGCCGACAGAGCGACCGGTTGTAACTCTAACTCAAGAGGTGGCCTTGAAGCAGTGTGTAATCTCCCCCAGATACCTCAACACCTTCAATAACATTATCTCCGTCAAGGAGCCTCCCACGAAGAAGTGTTAGGTCACTACCTGTAACTTCATCTGAGTGGGTGAGAGAGGCAACTGCATCGTAGACCTCTTCATCAACCGGTAGTTCACTACTTCCACCGTTACCATCGTTTGATGAAATAGTGACCACTTCCGTAGAGCTAACACCAGTATCGGCAACCTCAAAGTCAAGCGTATATGTCCCTGGACTGATTCCGTCAGCGAAAAAGCTCTCTGTAGTATCGCCCTCCATCTCAATTGTAATTAATTCGGCATTCTCTGGGTGCTGGTCCACAAGTTCAAAGCTACCACTCTTAACAAAAGATTGGGTTAAATCATCACCGAGAAGTTCGCCATTTGCGGAGACCAGCACAGGGAACGAACCTCGATTCGAATTAACCGAAACCGTTGTTGATTCACCTTGATCCACTTGTGCGGTAGTGAATTCAACATCAAAATCTTGGGTGACGATTTCGAATGTGTTCTCGAGTGTGGCATCAAGGTCGTCGATGTCGATGAAATATAACGCAGGATCTAAGTCACCAGTATCAACCTTGATCTGACCGCTATCGTCAGACAACACTTGCCTGTAACGTCTTGCATCTTCAATCTCATTGCCATCAGTTGACGTTACTTCTAGAAGATTGTAGGCAGTATTTGGGACAATATGTTCGCCCTTGGTAGCTCCTGTTTGCCCCTGCCATACGACACCGTTGAGGTCTACAATATTGTCATCTGATGGCATCGGTGGCGAGACTTGAATTTCGTGTGAATCTGGCGTAGAAACGTTGTACTGGTCATTTAAGTCGTTATAGATGGTTGGTGTAGTGCCTTCCACTATTTTGAGGTTGGTATCTGCTGATGTGGTTTGGTCTTGGGTATCAACTGTCACATGTGCTAGTTCCGCTTCCTGAAGGTAATCTAGCGAGACCTCCGAAACAGCAATTGATACAAAGTCTTCTTCTAACGTGATGTCAACGCCCGAGTTCTCTCCATTCAGTTCAACGTCATCAAAGGTGGCTAATTGACTCTCTGCAAGCTCGAGATCAATAGTATAACTACTAATTCCCTGGGTTGCATCACTAACTACAATTGGAAGGGAGCGACTTTCTCCCGCGGTTATATCAATGGGTGTTTCTGATGAAACCGAAAGCTCAACCTTGTTATCTCCTTCATCAATATATATTGTAGCATGGTCTTCAGCGGTCGTGTCTGGGCTGTCAAACGTGAACGTATACGAACCTGGTTCAATATCCCTAAACGCAATATCGGTACTTCCCGACCGGTGTGAGAGCCGAAGCTAAAGCGTTGCTCTGATTGGGAGAATGTCCGGTTGAGAGAATGTGTTCACCATACCTCAACCA